>NZ_JAKRGC010000150.1 GCF_022347745.1 Streptomyces sp. OfavH-34-F | reverse complement strand
GGTACCCCAGCGCTGCGCGCTGGGAAGCGGGAGCGGTCGCTGCGCTCCCTTGGCCCCCGCGATGCGGGGGCACCTCCCTTCGCTGCGCTCTGGGAGGTGGTGGGGCCGGCCGCTGCGCGCCCGGCGGGCCGCGCGGTGCGCGGCCTGATGCTGTGGGAGGTGATGGTGCGGCTGGTTGGGGTTGTGGTTGGGGAGTTGAGAGCGCTTCGCGCTCCCGGGGCGGGTCCGCTGCGCTCCCCCGCCTGACGGTCCTTCCGGCTGCGCCTCCAGAACCGTTGGGGCCCGCTGGCGCGGGCCAGGCTGGCTACGAGGGTGGGAGTCGCTCGTTGGGGTGGGTTTGAGTGTAGTGGCTGCATCAGATTGATGCAGCATGTACCGTTGGCGGAAACACGGGACACCCTATAAACGCCATGACACGGGGCACGGTCTTTTAGGCTGGATCAGCTCTGATACTCGGCCCACCAGGTAGGCGAGAATTGCGAATTGGGAAGGTCTGGACATCAGCCACAGAACGGTACTCCGGAAATGGGAAAGTCGAAATTTCGGCGTGCGGAGGTACTTGAGTCGCCCGGCCCTCGGGGCCGGGCGACGGAACCTGCTACGAAGGCCGGCCCCGCATCCGTCACGGTCGGCGCGACCCGAGACTCAGAGCCGCTGGTGTCGCCCGCGGTCTGCGCGGGATCATGGGCCCGCACGCGAAGCCGCCTCGGCCACGAAGGGTCCGGCCGGCGCCTGCGGGTCGACCTCAGCCACCTAATACTTACGCAGAGCAAGAACCCGCTGGTCAGCGACTTGTGCATCCGGTGATCTGTCACCCCAGGGGGTACACAACGCCTGCGATATGTACCCCCTGGGTAGTCATATCGGCGGCGAAACGTCAGTCAGGCTGACAGTTTTAGGTGCGAAACGTCAGTCAGGCCGACATCCTCGACAGCGTTCCGTCGAGCGGTCCGCGCTCGCGTACAGGGGGGAGATCTGTCCCCCCTGGGGGGACACAACACGCCGGAACGTCAGCCACGCCGACATATATGTCGGCGTGGCTGACATACTGCTGGCATCCAAGATCAGCGAAGTGGAGAGCAGCCTCGTGACACCCGAGCCACAGCGCCGCCGTCCCTCACCGAAGCGCGCCGCGCCGTACGGAGCTGCCTCTCGGTGAGGAGATCCAGGCGTGGTCCAAGCCGGTCCAGCCGGTTGAGGACCTCGACTCGGTCGCTCGCCGCTACCCGCGCCGGAAGCTCTCGCTCAGCAGCGAGCGCAGGCCGATGGAGTTCTACGACACCCGGGAGCGCCCCAAGGCGTTCTCCATGGACTCGCTGGAGTTCTTCTTCCTGATCGCACAGTACTTCCGCGAAGCCTTGCCTCTGCGTCTGATCCTGCTGCTGATCGCCTGCCAGAAGGCCGGCGGGCAGATCCGGCTGACGCAGGAGGAGATGGCCACGGTCCTGGACGTGCCCCGTGCGAAGACCAACGAGGCGCTGCAGGAGGTCATGAGCCATGGCATCGTCTTCAAGGTGCGCCGGGGCGTCTACCAGTTCAACCCGCCCTACTCGTACCGTGTAGCGGAGTTCATCCCGGGCACGGAGCTGGTCGAAGCCGAGTACGTGCAGGTCGACCAGGACAAGACGATCGCTAAGATCCGCCGGGACGAGAGCCTGCCGGATCTGGTCCGGTTCCCGTCGCTGGAGCACATGCGCGAGGCGATCGAGGAACTGCGCAAAAAGCGGGCCGAGGAACGCGCTGCACGCCGACTGGTCCGTGCGCAGCGCCAGGAGGAGGGATCAGCCCAGTGAGTACCTTGAAGTGGTCGGCGACCAACGCCGACGGCCTTCTCGCCGACCTGGACCTGCCGCCCGCCGCCTACCGGGCGCTGCTGAAACTGCGGGCGCGCAGCGAGGCCGGCGGCCGCATCGCGATGGACCAGGCCACCCTCGGTGAGCTGCTCGGCCTCAGCCGCCCCAGCGTGAACGCCGCACTGCGGGAGCTCGAGCTGGCCAAGCTCGTCAGGAAGGTCCGCAACGGCGTCTACCAGATCAACCCGATGCTGGCCGGCTACAACTCTCCCGAGGACGCCCTCGACGCCGTCAAGGCGATGCCCAAGGCGGACCGGCTGGACAGCAAGACCTACGTGACGGACTACCACCAGGCCGTCGCCGCCTACCAGGACCAGCTTGCCGAGCAGCGCAAGAAGCGCGCGACTGCGGCCGCCGCCAAGAAGGCCGCGGCCGCCAAGAGGCGCGGATCGCTGCACGCCGTCAGCTGATCCGACCCGCGCCCTCCTACAGGCATCGGCGCTGCACCCTCCACGGGCGCAGCGCCGATCGCGTTCCCGGTGTCGACGCCGACACCAAAGGGCCCCGTCTGGATGGACAAAGGTTCCCCCGTACAGGGCCAAACCGATCGCCACCAGCTCGGTCGGTGTGGCTGGGCGAGCCGTGCCGGGCCGCTCGCAGCGAGAGGGCGGTAGCACCAGGTGAACCGGTCCGTTCTGAAGCAGCAGAGCAACCCCCGATGCCCGGCGGCCCCCGTGTATGCAGCAGCTGTGCATGGATCTCGTCCGGAACATCGCAGATCTGTGAACTCATGCCGCAGCCGCGGAGGCAGCGGGCCGCCACTGCACCAGCAAGGCGGGCCTTGCTGCCCGTGCAGCACCCGTCTGCCCTCAAGGCCGTGCGAATGCTGCGCCACGTTTCTCGCCGGAGGCGCAGCAGCGTCTTGCACCCTTCACCACCAGGAGCAGCAGCACGTCGGCGGCCGGGCGGATGTCGCGGTTCGTCGAGCGAGTGACCGGCTCGCCAGGCTGGGGCCTGCGAGGTCGGCCTGGCCCGGGCTGCGTAGGGACCGCGGCCGCCAGCGCTCGTTCAGGCCGCCGTCCCGGAGACCCGGGTGGCTGGGGAACTCGCAGATGTACGACCATGGTCCTGTGTCCGTGCCGCCTGCTCTGCATCCGATCCGCCTGTTCCGCCACGATGCCGGGGGCTTCGCCCACCGCCCCGATCTCTTGGACGAGCCGCTGTTCTGGTGGCAGCACCTGAGCGCCTGCCTCCGCGAGGGGATACCCCGCTCCTGGCTGGAACCCCGCGACCCCCGCGTCGCCCGGGCGTTCTCGCGTGGACTATGGGCTGGGGCCGACCGGCCGGTGTTCACCGTTCCACTCGCCGGCGGCCTCCGCCTGCACGTGGTCTACCAGAACGACGACAAGGACGCCGCCGTCGACTACCTGATCCACCACCCCGCCTGGGCGCAAGCCGAACCCCTCGCGCGGGACGCCGGGCACTGGCGGGGGCCGGGGCTGTCCTGGGACGAACTGGCCGGCGCGGCCGACAACGGCCTGCCCGGCGGCACCACCACCGACCCCGGTCTCCGGATGCTTCTGCTGCTGCCCGCGCTCGGCGACCACGAGCCGCCGTCCCGCGCGGGCGAACGGCTCGCGGTCGTCCTACGCGACCGCCTCGGCGTCCCCGAACCTGGTCGGCTGGCCGCGGCCGTACTGCGCCGCCAGGGCGTGGCTGGCCCGTCCCGGTGGAGCACCGACGCCCGCGGCGTCCGCACCGACGACGGCGGCCACTCCTTCCGCAACCCGGCCAACCGGGACGCCCTGCCCGACTGCCGCCTTGCCCAGATCTCCGCGGCCCTCACTGACCGCCGAGCTGTCCCCCACCGCGACCACCGGCTGGCCGACTGCCGGCCCGACGGCTGCCCAGCCACCCCCCGCTCCACCGCCGACTGCCCCCGCCGGGCCGCATATACGGCCTGGCTCACTGCCCTGACAGCGGATCCGGCACCCCCCTTCTAGGTCGTCTCTGCCGGATCTTGGCGGTCAGCCCCGACCGCCCCCATCTAGGGCGAGTGGCTGTCCGCAGGCTCCGGCGAGCCCTTCAGGTCACAGCCGGGCGCTGGGCAACGAGGGTCTCGCAGTGCCCCAGGGACGCTGCCGCCACTTCGAGGTCGCCTTCCCCCGCGGCCCGGCACGCCACCCCCATCACCGCCAGCATGATCTGCAACGGACTGTCCTCGCCGTCGGCACCGGCTTCTTCGACCAGGGTGAGCAGCACGCGGTCGGCCTGGTCCAGGACGTCGGACCAGATGTAGCCCAGCGCCTGGGGGTCCACGCCGGTCAGCGTCGTCAGCCACAGGTCGGCGTGCGACCGGAGCTGCTGCTCGGCAGTGCGGTAGTCCAGGACGGTCCCGCAGGGCATCGAGCCGTTGTCGGGGTGGGTCGCGGCCGCGGGCCACGCGGGCAGGTCCTCGCAGTGGGCTGGGCACAGGAAGACGAGCCAGGCCGCGCCCGGTCCGCTCTCCCGCGCCGGACCTTCGCGGAGCGTGGCGGCCTGAAGGGAGCAGCCCACCAGAACGTTGCGGAGCCCACCGAGGGCGCGGTCGGCGGAGAGCTGCTGGATGAGGTGGGGCACCTCGGCTCCTTCGGCGGCTAGACCTCGATGTACGCAACGACGACCACGGTCCGCAGAGCGGTCACCCAGTACAGGAGCCGTACGCGCTCGACTTCGTCGGCGTACTCGCGCAGCTGCGGGCCGATGGCGCTGCCGGGGATCGGCGCGCCGACCTCGGGGTCGACGGAGACGACGACCAGGGCGCGGTCCAGGGCGTGCAGTTCGGCTTCGCTGGTGATGGCGTCCAGCTGCTTGGCGGCGGAGTCGGAGAACGCGATGCGGGCGCGGCGCGGGCCGTGCGGTGCGGGCATCAGGCGACGGCCGGGCGCTGGGCGGCGAGCCGGGCGAGGTGGGCCTCGCGCAGCTCCTCCCAGGGCGTGCAGTCCTCCACCGAGGGCAGGCCGTTGGTGGCGATGTCCTCCAGGACGGCGGCGAGCTGGTCGGCGCTCTCGCGGGTCCGGGCCGCGTACGCGCGCAGCCCGTCGGCGGCCGCGGGCTCCAGCTGCTGCCGGACGGTGGTGTCGGCGGGGGCCGGCTGTTCGCTCATCGAGGGCCTCCAGGGCGCGTAACTTGCGGGTCTCACCACGGTATCGCCGGGTGCACGGGCCGGGGACCACTCCGGCCGAATTGGGCACCGGTCGCACTCCGTACCCCGCACCTGGAGAAGTGTCACGCTGCTCAGTAAACCGGAAAACGGGGTTCGAGCCCGTGATTGCGGGCCCGACTGGCAGCGTGACAGCCGGATCGAATGCGCGTGACAGTCACCCTTGGTGATCAATGGGCGGGGTGGGCGCGGGCGAGGAACACGGCCAGGGCGCCAGCTGCTTCCGGCTCGGTGGTGGCGAGGCGGGCCGCGAACGCCAGCTCGTCGACGTCGGCGCGGGGGACCAGGCGGGCCAGTTCGGCGAGCAGCGCGGCGTGCGCGAGGACCGGCGCGGTGAGGAGGCCGGCGGCTTCCTGGCGGGCCGCCGGATCGCAGTAGTGCCCACGGTGCGCGGCCAGGGCGCGCGCGAGCCAGCCGTCGACGTCGGCCTGGACGTACCCGCCGGCTCGCCGGGTCAGTTCCTCGCGTACGGCTTCGTCACCGTGCCGGGGCTCGGTCTGCTCCAGGGTGCCGAGCTCGCGCAGCGCCTGGAGCTCGTCGGCGCGGGCCGCGATCCGGGCCGCTTCGCGCAGCTCGGCTTCCCGGGCGGCGGCGGCCGCGGAGTCGGCGGCGAGCTCGGCCTGGACGACGTCGTCGGTGTCCGGGTCGTAGACCGTGCCCGGTGCGGCCGCGGCGAGCAGCTGGTCCAGGCGCTCCCACTCCGCGAGCTCCGCCGGGCCGCGTACGTCGTCGGCCAGGTCCTCGTGCCGGGACGCCTGCCGGGCGTCGAAGCGCGCGTCCTCGAGGGCCGCCGCGATGGCGCCGGCGTCCATGCCCATCGCCCGGCGCCGTACGACGCGGCGGCCGATCCGCGCCGGGTCGTACGGCTCACGGGGCGCGGCGACGCGCGGGGCGAGCGGTCGGCGGGTGCTCTCGCCGGGCGGCCAGAACCGGGTCATCTTCGGTCTCGCATTCATCGTGCGGATTCGGTTCGGGCCGCCGCCAGAACGCTTCTTCGGCGGCCCGCCGACTGGTTTATAGCAGGCTCCGAATTCGGCCGGATCAGAACCGGAAAGAAATCGAGCTGACCGCCGTGAAGTCCGCGCGGAGGCCATCGGCCCGTGTGCCCCATTCCGTGAAATACGACTCCGTGATGGCCTCCGCGACGATGGGATGCAGCTCCTCCTCCGTCGCACCGGCCTCCTGGAGTGCCAGGATCTACTGCACGTAGGTGGGCGAGATGTCCGTGGTGATGTGGCGCTCGCGGCCGTCGTCCGAGCTGCCCGTGCACGTGAACCCGAAGTACGCCGTCACCTCCACCATCATCCCCCTGGACGTGGCCGCCGCCGCGCGGACCAGTGCTCTGACCTGGGGTTGCCACTCGGATTCGGTCTCCTCCAGCAGGGCGGCCTTCAGGCGCTTCTGCGGAGTCGTCAGTTTCCCGGCCCGGTAGCGCTCGATCGTGCGAGTTGAGGTGCCCACATGTTCCGCCAGGCTCTTCGCTGACCCCATCATCCGCGTGAGGAGGAATTTCACTTGTGCATTGGCGGATTTCGGAGCGGGCCGGGTGAAGACCTTCCGCTCCGCCCGCGCGAGGGCTTCCAGGATCTTGCCGCGGGGAGGGGCCGGCTGCTGCTGCTCGTGATCGCTCATACCTCCAGGGACCACGGTGCACCTGTGGACAGAGGCCAGCCTCCCGGGTCCAAGTCGGTGCCGCCCGCCGGGTGTGACGACGCAGCACAGTTGGCAAATCAGCACGCTTGTTGGCAAACGACGTTGATGTCAGCCTGCGGCTACTCTGCGAAGTGATCAGTTGTGATCAACGGCTGCGGGGCGGCGTACGAGCTGGTCGTCTGGTGCGGTGAATCCGAAGACCGTCCCCCAGGTGCGTTCCGATGGGTGCGTCCTGGGCGACCTGATGTTGTCGTACAGGAGCCTGGATGAGGCCCGTACGCGGTTGGTGATGCGGGACAACTGGGCGAGGCGCTGGACGGCTGCGTGGCAGATCAACGGGTTGGAGGTCGTCTGGCCGGTCCGGGATCTGGGTTCGGTGCCGGTGCTGTCGTCGAAGCCGGTCCGTGGTTTCACCTGGAGGACGAAGCAGCGGCATCGTCCCGGGCTGGAGTTCCTGGTCTCGACGGGGCGGAAGCACGGCTACGAGTCGCTGGAGGAGAGGGCTGGCCTGCTGGCCCTGGACTTCATGGCGGTGATCGAGGTGCTTCCGCAGCCCTTCGCCCTCGCTTTCGAGCACGTCGACGGCCACGCGGGGCACATCCCCGACTTCCTGGCGGTGATGAGGGACGGCGGGCACTGGCTGCTGGATATCCGGCCCGCCGGACTGGTCGGTGAGCTGGACGCGGTGAAGTTCGCCGCGTCCCGTGAGGCGGCGGCCGCATGCGGCTGGCACTACTCGGTGATCACCGGCTGGCGGCCGCACGTGCTCTCGGGGCTGGACGCCCTGTCGGCACAGCGGCGGCCGATGACGGACCAGTTGGGCTGCCAGCCGGCCCTGCTCGCGGCCGCCGCGAACGGGCCGGTTGAGTTCGGGGAACTGGTACACGCGACACGGCTGCCGGCGGTGGGCCGCGCTCATGCGGTTCATCTGCTCTGGCATCGCAGACTCGGCTTCGACCTGGGCCGTCCGCTGGATGATTCAGCCCTGGTCTGGCCGGCGGGCTGGACGGAGTCCCGGTGATGGCGGCACAGAGGTTGCTGGAGCTGGCTCCGGGGGCCGGGTTCCGGATCGACGGCGTCGACTGGGTCGTCGACGAGGTGGAGCCCCAGCACGGTCGCGTCACCTTGGTCAGTGCGGAGGGCCAGACGGAGGACCGGACGGTCAGCTGGCTCATGCACCACCGTCCTGAACCTCTGCCGGAGGTCGTGGAGGTGCCTGGCCGGAACGGCCGTCGGGCCCAGCCGCGGACTCTGGCGGATCTGACGCCGCTCCAGCTCAAGCACGCCCGGCTGCGGGCCGAGCATGTCCGGGAGGCCGTCACCGGATTTCGTGAGGGGCACCCGGCGAAGGCCCGGCCGGGTGAACCGCGGGCCGAGTACGATCCGGCCCGCACGACGCTGATGGAACGCCGCAAGACCAAGGCCAGGGAACTGGCCGGCCTCGACCCGCTGGAGGCGGAGCTTCTCGGACTGCGGCGGATGAGCGAACGCACGCTGATCCGCCTGTCGGCGCCGCACGTTGACGAGCTGGTGCTGGCCTGCGCGGACGGCCGCTGGACCCGACGCAGGACAGGACGGGTGGTCCGGCCAGAGATCCGGGAGGCGATCCTCGCCGTTCGTCAGGAGTCGGTGCGGCGATCGCGGATGTCGATGCGGGGCAAGCACCGTCTGCTGCACCAGTACATGGCCGAGCGGTTCCCCTCCTTCCCCACGAAGGACGTCCCCAGCTGCGACACGCTGAGCCGGATCTGGCGGGAGTGGTTCGGGGCCGGCGGCGCCCGCCAGCGCTATCTGGCAACGGCGGAGATGCTGGATGACACCGGGCCGCGGGTGGTGGTGCACCGCCCGGGGCAAGTGGTCGCCCTGGACTCGACGCCTCTGCCGGTCAAGCTCCGCGAGAGCGTCTTCGGCGAGCCGATCTCGGTGATGCTCACCCTGGCCTTGGACGTCTACACGCACTCGTGTTGCGCTTTCCGCCTGACGATGGTCTCGGACACCTCGGTGGACGTCGCGATGCTGCTGCGGGACGTGATGATGCCGCTGCCGATGCGGGAGGGCTGGGGCGAGGAGATGGAGTGGCCCTACCCCGGGGTCCCCGCCGACATCGTTGCCGACTTCGCCGGCCACAAGGTCGCCGGTCTGCCGTTCTTCGCCCCGGAGACGGTCACCACCGACCACGGCGCCCCCTACAAGAACCACCAGATCGTCCAGGCCCAGGACGAGATCGGCTGCAACATCCTGCCAGCCCGCACGATGCGGGCCACGGACAAGTCCGCGGTCGAGCGGGCCTTCGGCTCGCTGAAGACGATGCTGCTCGAGCACCTGCTGGGGTTCACCGGCACGGACGTCGCCGACCGGGGGACGGATCCCGAGGCCGACGCGGTGCTGACCATCGGGCAGATGGAACACGTCATCGCGACCTGGATCGTGAGGATCTGGCAGAACCACGCGCTCGGTGAGTACGCGCCCAGCTGGGAGCCCGGAGGCTACCACAGCCCGAACTCCCTGTTCGCCGCGTCGATGCACCAAGGCGGCTGGGCGATGCAGATCCCGACGCCCGAGCTCTACTACAAGCTGCTGCGCAAGCACCACGTGATGATCCACCGCCGTCGCGGGGTGAAGATCCTGGGCCTCTACTACTACGACCCGGTGCTGGAGGAGCCCCGCTTCCAGGGCCCCTCAGCCCGCGGCGGCCGGCACGCAGCACGGTGGGTCGTCCGCAGCGACCGACGGGACCGGCGCAAGGTCTTCCTCCAAGACCCGGACGATCACGAGACCTGGCACCACCTGCGCTGGACGGGGCTTCCGTCCGAGGGCGAGGTCCCGGCGTTCTCGGATAAGACCGTCGAGGCCCTCATGGCGGACGTCCGCCTGCGCAAGCTCAAGGTCCTCAGCGACACCGAGCTCCTGCGCCCGCTGCTGGAGATCCTGCGGTCGGCGGCCCCTGTCGATCAGTGGCCCACCCAGATGACCAGGAAGGAGAAGGTGGCCCGCTCGCGGCTGGCCTCCCAGGGCCGGGCCGCGGCATCCGACCGCCCGCCCGCGGCGGCTCCGGCAGCTGGGGAAACAAGTCCGAACGCCGGCGCCCAGGAGTCGGCCGGACCGTCCTGGCCCCGGGATGCGCGAACCGTCCAGGCCGCCGTCGACGCGGACCTGCGCCGACGACGTGAGGGCCTCGACCAGTCTCCCCAGGCTCCTCAGCTGCTGGATAACGCTCTGCGGCAGCGGAGCTTGCTCCTACTGCCCGAACTGGACGACGACGAGCCGGGGGACGACACATGACCGACACGACAGGGCCGCGCGATCTGCTGACGGGCCTGCCCTCCAGGAGGAAGATCGCCGAGCTGATCCTGGCGGACACACCCAGCCGCGACACGTTCGCCGGCTGGCAGCACTTCCGGACCACCCGCGGCCTGCTGGTCCCGGCCCAGCGGCTGTCGGCTGCCCAGTGGGGCACACTGCCGCCCCGGCGGCGCGACGACTACGACACCTACCGGCAGATGAGCAACGTCAACCTGCCGCTGCAGCAGACGCCGATGGCCCAGAAGGTGTCCCGGCTGATCGACCGCCGGCTCACCGCCAACACCCGCAAGAAGGGCGACCCCACGCTGGCCGGGGTCATGGTCAGCGGCTGGGGCCAGCACGGGAAAACCGCCACCGTCTGCCGGGTCGTCGCCGCCTTCGAAGACCGGTGGCTGCGACTGCACAACTCGGTCAACCCGGCATCCGTCGCGGGCACGGTGGACCTGCACTCCCCGGTCGCCTACGTCCAGGCCCCGGTCACCGCGACACCGAAGAGCACCTGCGTCACCATCCTGAACTTCTTCAAGGCCCCCTCCAAGAGCCTGAACCTGCCGCAGCTGGTCCGGCAGGTCGCCGACTCGCTCAGGGACCACGGCGTCAAGGTCCTCATCATCGACGACATCAACCGCCTGCGCATGCACCGCGCCGACGACCAGGACGTCCTCGACCTCATCCGGGCCTTCATGGGCCTGGACGTCACCTTGATCCTCACCGGGGTGAACATCCCCGGCACCGGCCTCCTGCGCGAAGCCCGCTGGAACGCCAAGCAGCGCTCATGGGTGATGCCGCCCCTGGAGACCACCCGCGTCCACGGCCTTGAAGTCACCCAGACCGAGCGGCGCTTCGAACTCGTGGAACTCGACCGGTTCCGCACCACCACACCCGCCGGAATCCAGGCGTTCGTGAACCACCTCCAGGGCATCGAGGAACACCTGCGGCTGCTGAACGCCCGCGACGGGATGCTCACCGAAGGGACCATGCCCGAGTACCTGATGCGCCGGACAGGCGGAGTCGTCGGGCTCCTCGGCCGGCTGGTCGAAGACGGCTGCCTGGAAGCCATGGCCAGCGGAAGGGAGCTCCTGGACGAAGCCCTGCTCGACGAGATCGTCATCGGCCGCGACGACCTCACCCACCCCCCGGACAGCGAGGCCGCTGCCCCGACGCCCAAGCCCGCCAAGCGCCGCGCCCGCAGCCGCGGCCGCAACACCGTCTTCGACGACCACGGGCCCCGAACCGACCAGGCCGCAGGCTGATCCGTGCGCCACCCGCTCGAACAACTGCCCCGGAGCCTTTCGCCACTGCCCGGGGAAGACCTTCACGGCTTCGTCCTGCGGCTCGCCCACCGCCTGGACATGAAGCCCGTCGTCCTTCTGCAGCACACCGGCCTGATCGCCCCGAACAGCCACTCGGCACCCGCGCCCCGGATGTTCATGCTGGAGAAGGACGCGCTCGCCGCGTTCTGCGCGACCACCGGCATGACGACGCACGATGCGGACGCGCTCACCTTCAAGCCCCACGTCAACAGCTATCCGCCCGTCGCCGAGGCCCTCCTGGGCATGCGCGGCCTGACGCCCGCCCCCCGCGGCGTCTTCCCCGCCTGGCTGCTGACGACATCGACGCGCTACTGCCCCTCCTGCCTCGCCGGTGACAGCTCGGCCATCCAGCAACGCCACGGAGGACCCTGGCAACTGGCATGGCGGATGGCGGCCAACTTCGCCTGCCTGGAGCACCGCTGTTTCCTTCGCACCACCTGCCCCTCCTGCGAGCTGCCGGTGCAGATGATCCGAGGCACCTCACGCAGTCTGATCGTCGAGCCGCACGCCGACCCGCTCCACCCAGCGCAGTGCCGCAACGTCGTCGACCCTCGACGGGGCCCCTGCGGCGCCCGGCTCGACACCGCCGATCTCAACGCCAGCGACTTCCCCTCGGACGACCTACTCCACCTGCAACGGCGTCTTCTGCAAGCCCGGCCCTACGGCGCGAGCAGCGCGTTGGATCCCCTGGCCGGCCACAACCGCATGACGGACCTCCTCGTTCTGGCCGCGCTCATCCGCGCCACCTGGCCACTGACCGCGAACCTGGCGCCGAGCGGCTCACTCGCACAGGCCCTCGAAGACGACCTCAGCCGACCCGGGCCGGCGCCGTCTCTGAGGATCTCCTCCACCGCCCAGAAGCGATGGGACAGCGACGTCTTCTCGGCCCGCGGCACAGCCGCCCTCCTGGCGATCTCGGCGCGAATCCTGAACCTGCCGCTGCCGGAACTCCGCCTGGAGCTCGGCCGGCTCATCGCCGAGTCACCTCCCCGCGACGACATCGCCTGGGGCCACACATGGCTGACCCTGCGGCGCGACAGCTCGCCGTTGTTCCGACACGAGGTCCTCCAACTGCTCGACCAGCGGTTCCCTCGGCCGCTGCCCACTCAGGTTGCTCTGCCAGGGTTCCTGCAGATCCGCCAGCGCAGTTACTCGCCGCAGGCGATCCCTCAGCAGCTGCCCGAGGAGTGGACGCAGATCATCACCGCGCCGCTCGGCCACTCGGGACGCTCGCCCGGGAACGTCGCGATCCGCAGGGCCCTGGCGGCACACCTCGTCCAGGCCGCGACGGGCATGTCGTTGAAGGAAGCAGGGGCCTACCTCGGCATCCCGTCGGCATGGATGGACGCCTGGGGAAGATTCCGCCCTCTGGAAGAGCGCCTGCACGGACGGCGGGTCGACTTGCCCACGCTGTTCCAGCGTCTCGCCGACCACGTCGCTGACCAGCCACCGCTGGACTACCACGCCCGACGGAAGCGCTTCGCGAACTGGACCCTCTCCGACTCGGCCATGCAGAAGATCGTCGACAAATACCCCAGCAGACGCCGGTTCATTGTCGGCGGCTCCCACAAAGCGTCGCGGATCGGCACCGGCTTCTCCGCCCTGGTCTGGTCCCGCCTCACCGGCAGCGAATGGCGCCTGGCGCCTGACCTGCAACCACTACCGAGGGGAGGAGTCGACGTGGTCGACGCCTCGATCATCTGCTCACTCCAAGGCCGCGATCCAACCCACCAGCCGTTCTACAAGTACCTCCACGACCTCCTGCCGGACTACGCCAGCGCAATCCTCGGAGGGGAAGATCATTAATGATCAGTTGTGGTCAACGCTTGCAGGACCACCGTCAGGGTCGGCCGCGTACGGTGCCGGCGGCTGTCCACGGCGCGGTGAGCGCGGCGGCCGCGGAGACGGCGGCCAGGACGAAGAAGAGCGGTCCGTAGCCGCCGAGCGGGACGGCCAGGGCGGCGCCGGCGAAGGGTGCGAGGGCTGCCGCTGTGGTGGCTGGTGCTGCGAGGAGGCCGGAGAGGCGGCCGTAGTGGGTTGCGCCCCAGCGGTCGGTGATGGCGGTGGCCTGGAGCAGGGTGAGGTTGCCGCGGACCATGCCGGCCACGATCGCCACGGCGATGAGCAGGCCGTACGGGCCGGGCGCGGCGGCGAAGGCGGCGGTGGTCAGCCCGCCGAGCGCGATGAGGGTCGTGGTGCGGGTTGTGGCGGTGGTGCGGCGGGCGAGGGCTGCGTACAGGGTGCGGCCGAGGGTCTGTCCTGCGCCGCCGATGCCGAGAGCCCAGGCGGCCTGGCTGGTGGTGTACCCGCGCTCCAGCAGGAGCGGGACGAGGGCGACGACGACGGCGTACATCGCGAAGCCGGACAGGGTGAAGGCGGCGGCGAGCAGGAGGAAGGGCCGGCTGCGCCCGACGCCCGCAGCGCCTTCGGCCTTGTGTGCCGGGTTGGTTGGGGCGTCGGGCCAGGGTGCGCGCAGGGCCAGGGCGTGGGCGGGGATGGTGACGGCGGCGAGGATGGCGGCGAGTGCGAGGTAGGTGTGGCGCCAGGACAGGTGGTCGGCGAGGGCCGCGGTCAGGGGTGCGAAGACGGTGGAGGCGAGTCCGCCGGTGAGGGTGACGATCGTCAGGGCGCGCACGTGGTCGGGAGCCCACCAGCGGGTCAGGGCGGCGAACGCGGGCTGGTAGAAGGTAGATGCCATCGCGAGCCCGGCCAGCACCCAACCGGCGACGAAGACCAGGATGTTCGGGGCCGCGGCCACGATCAGCAGGCTGATGACGCCGAGCACGGAGCCGGCGGTCATGACGGCGCGCGGGCCGCGCCGGTCGAGGATGCGGCCGACGCGGATTCCGGCGAGTGCGGAGACGACCAGGCCGAGCGAGAACGCGGCGGTGGTCGCCCCGGTCGGCCATCCCGTTGCGGTGTTGATCTGGGGGTTGAGGACGGGGAACGCGTAGTAGACGATGCCCCAGCTCACGATCTGCGTGGCGCAGAGGGCGGGCAGGGCGGCGCGGGCCACGCCGTCGAGGGCTGCGGCCAGGCGTTCGGCGTCCTGACGGGGACGGCCTTCGGCAGGGACGACCGGGTCGCCGCGGAGCAACTTCTCCGCCGCTTCCCTGTCAAGCCATGCGTACTGCTCGTCGGCCATCACATGTCCTTCTGCGTCCACGGACGCGAATGCG
Organism: Streptomyces sp. OfavH-34-F; assembly: GCF_022347745.1. Classification (GTDB taxonomy): domain Bacteria; phylum Actinomycetota; class Actinomycetes; order Streptomycetales; family Streptomycetaceae; genus Streptomyces. The sequence continues at coordinate 277 of NZ_JAKRGC010000150.1, read as the reverse complement.
TCACACCGGCGGGGGCCACCAGGCCGGTGCGCGGGGGGCGTTGTACGGGGACGGTGCCGAGGTCTCCGGCGGGGCCGGACGGGTCCGGGGCGGTGAACAGCAGGTTCCCCCCCTCGACGTTGGTGACGATCAGCCAGAACCGGCCGTCGTGGTGCCGCAGGGTCGGCGCGTAGATGCCGCCGGAGGCGCGGGTGTCCGGGGTGAGGCGCAGCTGCTCCGGGCGGTCCAGGACGTTGCCGAGCTGCGTCCAGTGGACCAGGTCGCGGCTGTGGAAGGG
>NZ_JAKRGC010000014.1 GCF_022347745.1 Streptomyces sp. OfavH-34-F | reverse complement strand
GAGCAGGGCGATGAGGCCCGGGCTGCCGGACGCCTGTGCCAGCGTCTCGTGGAACCAGCCGGTCAGGGCCCTCAGGTCCTCGCCCTGGCCCTGATTGGCGCGTTCCTGGCCGAGCCGGACCAGGCCGCGCAGCACCTTGAGGTGGGCCTCCGTCCGCCGGTGGGCAGCGCGGGCGGCGCTCAGGGGTTCGAGGAGCATGCGCACCTCCAGGAGGTCGGCTGCCTCCTGGTCGGACGGCTCGGCGACGCAGGCTCCGGCGTGTCTGCGGGTGACGACGAACCCCTCGGACTCCAGGGTGCGCAGCGCTTCCCGGACGGGGACACGGGAAACCCCGTAACGCTGTGCGAGCACTTCCTCGGTGAGCCGGCTGCCGCGTGCGAAGACACCGGAAACGATGTCGGCACGGATTGCCGTGCATACCGAATGCGCCGGAACACGCATGTCCGTACCTCCGCCTCAATCCCCGCGAACAGCGGCCGATCGACATCTCTGCCGTGACTCTATGTCAATGCGCCCGCATTTCCGATGCCGGGGCGGAATTCATGAATATGTTCAGGACAGAAGGGGAGCGGGTACGGCGAAGGCCCCGGCGGGGTGCCGGGGCCTTCGCCGCGGGAAGTACGGCCGGACGCTCAGACTCCGACGCCGTGGGCGCGGAGGTAGGCGATCGGGTCCAGGTCGGAGCCGTAGGACGGGGTGGTACGGGCCTCGAAGTGGAGGTGCGGGCCGGTGGAGTTCCCGGTGGAACCGGAGAGCCCGATGCGCTGGCCCGCGCCGACGCTCTGGCCGACGGAGACGCCGATGGAGGAGAGGTGGCCGTACTGGGTGTACGTGCCGTCCGTCATCCGGAGCACGACGTTGTTGCCGTACGCCCCGCCCCAGCCGGCCTCGACGACCGTGCCGGCGCCCACGGCGACGACGGAGCTGCCGGACGCGGCGTGGAAGTCGATGCCGGAGTGGCTGCCGGAGGACCACAGCGCGCCGCTGGACTTGTAGCCGGTGGTCACGTACGAGCCGGCGACGGGCAGCTGGTAGGACGCGCCGAGGGAGGTGCGGGCGGTGGAGCGGGTGGCGCGCGCGGAGGCGTCGCGGGCGGCGTCGGCCTTCTTGGCTGCCGCCGCCTTCGCCTTGGCAGCCGCTGCCTTGGCCGCGGCCTTCCGGGCTGCCGCCTTCTTCTTGGCGGCGGCCTCCTTCTTGGCCTCCGCTGCGGCGGCCGCCTCCCTCTCGGCGGTGTCGGCCTGCTCCTGCTGGACGTCGGCCTGGGCGTCGATCCGGTCGGCGAGGGTGTTCTCGATGGTGAGGATCTGGGAGAGGCCGGTCTCGGTGGCCGCGGGGGCCTTGCCCGCGTCGGCGGCGAGAGCCGGGGAGGCCAGGGAGCCGATGACGCCGGTGGTGGCGAGGGTCGCGACGCCGAGCGCCTTGGCGCCGGTACGCGTCAGCCGTTTCGGGGCACGGTGCTTCCCGGTGGCACGGGTGAAGGCCATGGGGTGGCGAATCCTTTCCTTCCTTCTCGCCTACCGGGTTAGCTGACGGGTTCGGAGCAGGAAGGTCTCCTACGGACGGCGCACCCCGGACGGGGGGCGCGGGCGTCCGATTCACCCCAGGGACTGCGTGGGTCCCCGGCTCCCCAGGCTCGCGCCTGACGGGGACTCGGCGATGGCTGTCCGGTGCGGTCGCGGATGCGGTGCACGGGTGGCGGACAGCCTCACCGAAGCTAAGCGGCCGGACTTCACGCCACCAAACGGGCAGGGGGATGTGTAGCGCATCCCACAGGCCCAAACAGCGTGATTGACCGACAAAAGGTGCGAATAGGGCACGGCGATGCGCGGGATCATCGCTGCGCCGAGAGCCCCGGCGCGACAGCGCGCCGGGGCCTCTCCGTTCCTCGTCCGTCTCCTCGCCCGTTCGGCCGGGCGCGGCAAGCGGTCAGCCGGTGACGACCGACACCTCGCCGATCCCGAGGGCGCGGACCGGCTCCTCGATGCGCGAGGCGTCACCGACGAGGACCGTGACCAGCCGGTCCACCGGGAAGGCGCTGACGACCGCCGCGGTGGCCTCCACCGTGCCGGTCTCGGCGAGGCGGGCGTACAGCGTCGCCTGGTAGTCGTCCGGAAGGTGCTGCTCCACCTGGTCGGCGAGGGTGCTCGCGACGGAGGCCGCCGTCTCGAACTTCAGCGGGGCGACCCCCACGAGGTTCTGCACGGCCGTCTCGCGCTCGGCGTCCGTCAGGCCCTCGGCGGCCAGCGTCCGCAGGACCTTCCACAGGTCCTCCAGCGCCGGACCCGTGGACTCGGTGTCCACCGAACCGCTGATCGCGAGCATCGCGGCGCCCGTCGAACCGGTGACGGGGTCGGGCGCGCCGGAGCGGAGCACCTGGGCGAAGGCCCGCACCCCGTAGGTGTAGCCCTTCTCCTCGCGCAGCACCCGGTCGAGCCGGGAGGTGAGCGTGCCACCGAGGCAGTAGGTGCCGAGGACCTGGGCCGGCCACACGCTCTCGTGGCGGTCGGCGCCGATGCGGCCGATCAGCAGCTGCGTCTGCACCGCGCCGGGGCGGTCCACGATGACCACCCGGCCCGTGTCGTCGGCCGTGATCGGCGGGACCGGGCGGGGCGTGGCGGGGGTGCCGGTCCAGTCGCCGATGGTCTCGGCGAGCAGCGCGTCCAGGTCGATGCCGGTCAGGTCGCCGACGACGACGGCGGTCGCGGCGGACGGGCGGATGTGCGCGTCGTAGAAGGCGCGCACGGCCGCGGCGTCGATCCGCTCCAGGGTCTCCTGGGTGCCGAGGCGGGGGCGCGAGATGCGGGCCGTGGCCGGGAACAGCTCCTTGGAGAGCTGCTTGGCGGCGCGGCGGGCCGGGTTGGCCTGCTCGTGCGGGATCTCGTCCAGCCGGTTGCGGACCAGCCGCTCGATCTCGCTGTCGGTGAAGGCGGGCGCCCGCAGCGCCTCGGCGACCAGGCCGAGGGCCTTGGCTAGCCGGGAGGCCGGGACCTCCAGGGAGACCCGGATGCCGGGGTGGTCGGCGTGGGCGTCGAGGGTGGCGCCGCACCGCTCCAGCTCGGCGGCGAACTCCTCGGCGCTCTGCTTGTCGGTGCCCTCGGACAGGGCGCGGGACATGATCGTGGCCACGCCGTCCAGGCCCTCGGGCTCGGCCTCCAGGGGGGCGTCGATGGAGATCTCGACGGCGACGACCTGCTGGCCGGGGCGGTGGCAGCGCAGCACCGTGATGCCGTTGGGCAGGGAGCCACGCTCGGGCGCGGGGAAGGCCCAGGGCCGGGCCGTACCGGCGGTCGGCTGGGGGTGGTACTGCATCGAAACTTCAGTCGCGGCAGCGTCGGTCACTGGTCCGCCCCTTCGTGCGCGTCGGTGTCGGTAGCGGCCTCCGCCTCTGCGGCGGGCTCGACCGGTTCGTAGACCAGGACGGCCCTGTTGTCCGGCCGCAGCTGGGCCTGCGCGGCCGCCTTGACCTCCTCGGCAGTGACGTCGAGAACCCGGTCGACGGCCGTCAGCGCGAGCTGCGGGTCACCGAACAGCACGGCGTACCGGCAGAGTTCGTCGGCGCGGCCCGCGACCGTGCCGAGCCGGTCCAGCCATTCGCGCTCCAACTGCGCCTGGGCGCGCTCCATCTCCTCGGGCGAGGGGCCCTCCTCGGCGAACCGGGCCAGCTCCTCGTCGACGGCGGCCTCGATCCGGGCGATCTCCACGCCGCCGGACGCCTTGACGTCCAGCCAGCCCAGGGAGGGCGCGCCGGCGAGCCGGAGCAGCCCGAATCCGGCGGCCACCGCCGTACGGTCGCGGCGGACCAGGCGGTTGTGCAGCCGGGAGGACTCGCCGCCGCCGAGCACGGTCAGGGCGAGGTCCGCCGCGTCGCACTCGCGGGTGCCGTCGTGGGGCAGCCGGTAGGCGGCCATCAGGGCGCGGGCCGGGACCTCCTCGCGGATCTCCTCGCGGACCTGGCCGCCCATGACCGGGGGCAGCGAGCCGTCGCGCGGCGGCTGCTTGCCGTCGTGCGAGGGGATGGAGCCGAAGTACTTCTCGATCCAGGCGAGGGTCTGCTCGGGGTCGATGTCCCCGACGACCGACAGCACCGCGTTGTTCGGCGCGTAGTACGTACGGAAGAAGGCGCGGGCGTCCTCCAGGGTCGCCGCGTCCAGGTCGGCCATCGAGCCGATCGGGGTGTGGTGGTACGGGTGGGGCTCGGGGTAGGCCAGGGCGGTCAGCCGCTCGAACGCGGTGCCGTACGGGACGTTGTCGTAGCGCTGGCGGCGCTCGTTCTTGACGACGTCGCGCTGGTTCTCCATGGACTCCTCGTCGAGCGCGGCGAGCAGCGAGCCCATCCGGTCGGCCTCGAGCCACAGGGCCAGCTCCAGCTGGTGCGTGGGCATGGTCTCGAAGTAGTTGGTGCGCTCGAAGCTGGTGGTGCCGTTGAGCGAGCCGCCGGCGCCCTGCACCAGCTCGAAGTGTCCGTTCCCCTTGACCTGGCCGGAGCCCTGGAACATCAGGTGCTCGAAGAGGTGGGCCAGGCCCGTACGGCCCTTGACCTCGTGGCGCGAGCCGACGTCGTACCAGAGGCACACCGCCGCGACCGGGGTCAGATGGTCCTCGGAGAGCACCACGCGCAGGCCGTTGGCCAGACGGTGCTCGGTCGCTGTCAAGCCGCCGGAGCCGGCCTGGGCTGTGGCCGTGTGACCCATGGGCATGTAGGTCCCTTCGATCGCGCTACTGGATGTCCATATGAAGAAGCCGCTGCGGGAAGCTGCTTCGAAAGGTTGCTTCGAGACACAGCCACTGTATGCAAGCGAACCGACGGCTGCCGAAGTTCCCGGATGGCGGAGGTTCGCGCGAAATTCCCCGGAAGGGGGTCTTCCGCCGCCTCGGGACGGATGGCGACGGGCGTTTGGGACGGGTCGAGGTCGGGGTTGTCAGTGCGGCGGTCCACAATGGAGCGCGTCAGAACCTTCAGGGGACCTGAGAGGTTGCCCGCACGACATCCGTGAAGGAGTCGCAGCAGCGATGGCCCGCCGCAGCACGAAGACCCCGCCGCCGGTCGACTTCGAGGAGAGGATCCTCGACATCGACGTCGTCGACGAAATGCAGGGCTCCTTCCTCGAGTACGCGTACTCGGTGATCTACTCCCGTGCCCTGCCGGACGCCCGCGACGGCATGAAGCCGGTGCACCGCCGCATCGTGTACCAGATGAACGAGATGGGCCTGCGTCCGGACCGCGGCTTCGTCAAGTGCGCCCGCGTCGTCGGCGAGGTCATGGGCAAGCTGCATCCCCACGGCGACGCGTCGATCTACGACGCGCTGGTGCGGATGGCCCAGCCGTTCTCCATGCGCCTCCCCCTCGTCGACGGGCACGGCAACTTCGGTTCCCTGGGCAACGACGACCCGCCGGCCGCCATGCGGTACACCGAGTGCCGGATGGCCGACGCGACCTCGCTGATGACGGAGTCCATCGACGAGGAGACGGTCGACTTCCAGGCGAACTACGACGGCCAGGAACGGGAGCCGATCGTCCTCCCGGCCGCCTACCCCAACCTCCTGGTCAACGGCACGACCGGGATCGCGGTCGGCATGGCCACCAACATGCCGCCGCACAACCTGGGCGAGGTCGTCGCGGCGGCCCGGCACCTCATCAAGCATCCGGGCGCCGACCTGGAGACCCTGATGCGGTACGTCCCCGGCCCCGACCTGCCGACCGGCGGGCGGATCGTGGGCCTGGCCGGCATCAAGGACGCCTACGCCAAGGGCCGCGGCTCGTTCAAGATCCGCGCCACGGCCACCGTGGAGAACGTCACGCCGCGCCGCAAGGGCCTCGTCGTCACCGAACTGCCCTTCACGGTGGGCCCCGAGAAGGTCATCTCCAAGATCAAGGACCTGGTCTCGGCGAAGAAGCTCCAGGGCATCGCCGACGTCAAGGACCTCACGGACCGCGCGCACGGCCTGCGCCTGGTCATCGAGATCAAGAACGGCTTCGTGCCGGAGGCGGTGCTGGAGCAGCTCTACAAGCTGACGCCGATGGAGGAGTCCTTCGGCATCAACAACGTGGCGCTGGTCGACGGGCAGCCGCTCACCCTGGGCCTCAAGGAGCTTCTGGAGGTCTATCTCGACCACCGCTTCGACGTGGTGCGCCGGCGCAGCGAGTTCCGCCGGACCAAGCGCCGCAACCGGCTGCATCTGGTCGAGGGCCTGCTCGTCGCGCTGGTCGACATCGACGAGGTCATCCGTCTGATCCGCTCCAGCGACAACTCGGCGCAGGCGAAGGAGCGGCTCATGGAGCGCTTCTCTCTGAGCGAGGTCCAGACGCAGTACATCCTCGACACGCCGCTGCGGCGGCTGACCCGGTTCGACCGGATCGAGCTGGAGAGCGAGCGGGACCGGCTGGACGCCGAGATCGCCGAGCTGACGAAGATCCTGGAGTCGGACACCGAGCTGCGCAAGCTGGTCTCCTCGGAACTGGCCGCGGTCGCGAAGAAGTTCGGCACCGCCCGGCGCACGGTGCTGCTGGAGTCGGCCGGTTCGCAGGTCGCCTCGGTGCCGCTGGAGGTCGCGGACGACCCGTGCCGGGTGCTGCTGTCCTCGACCGGCCTGCTGGCGCGTACGGCGAACGACGAGCCGATCGTCGTCGCCGGGGGCGCAAAGCGCTCCAAGCACGATGTGATCGTCTCGGCGGTGCCGGCGACGGCGCGCGGTGACGTCGGGGTGGTGACGTCGAGCGGCCGGCTGCTGCGACTGTCGGTGATCGACCTCCCCCAGCTCCCGGACACGCACGCGGCACCCAACCTGTCCGGCGGGGCGACGGTCGGGGAGTTCCTGACGCTGGAGGCGGACGAGGACGTCGTCTGCCTCACCACGCTCGACGAGGCGTCACCCGGTCTCGCCCTCGGCACCCTCCAGGGCGTCGTCAAGCGTGTGGTGCCCGACTACCCGGCCAACAAGGACGAGCTGGAGGTCATCACCCTCAAGGACGGCGACCGGATCGTCGGGGCGGTGGAGCTGCGGACGGGCGAGGAGGACCTGGTCTTCATCACCTCGGACGCGCAGCTGCTGCGCTACCCGGCTGCCCAGGTGCGCCCGCAGGGCCGTCCGGCGGGCGGTATGGCGGGCGTCAAGCTGGGCGCGGGGGCGCGGGTGCTGGCGTTCTCGGCGGTGGACCCGGCGGCGGACGCCGCGGTGTTCACGGTCGCCGGTTCGCACGGCACGCTGGACGACTCGGTTCTGACCTGCAAGCTCACCCCGTTCGACCAGTACCCGCGCAAGGGCCGGGCCACCGGTGGGGTGCGCTGCCAGCGGTTCCTCAAGGGTGAGGACGTGCTGGTGTTCGCCTGGGCGGGCGGGATGCCGGCCAGGGCGGCGCAGAAGAACGGCGCTCCGTCGTCGCTGCCCGAGCCGGACCCGCGGCGCGACGGTTCGGGGACGCCGCTGCCGAACCCGGTCGCGGTGATCGCCGGCCCCGCGTAGGGCCGGATCTCCCGGCGGCGGTCGCGCGTTACGCGTCGTCGCCGCCGGGCTGGTGCACGTACCGCAGGACGCCCCACATGGCCCGCTCATGTGCGGCGTCCTGCTCCGTCGCGTCCGTTCCCGGCTTCGTGTCCGGTGTCGTGTCCGGCCCGGCCGGGATGCGGCATGCCTCCAGTTCCTTGCGCAGGACCGGTACGTCGATGCCGGAACCGATCAGGACGAGCTGGGTGCGCCGGGGTTCGCCGCGCGTCCAGGGCCTGGGGGTGAACCGGAGGAACCTGCCCACCGCGTGCACCCCGTAGGCGTGGTCGGGGTCGCCCGCGCCGAAGTCGACGTACCCCTTGATGCGGTACAGCCCCTCCGGCCGCGAGTCCAGGAACCGCATCAGCCGGCGGGGCTCCATGGGCACGTCGGAGTCGAAGTCGAGGCTCTCGTACGCAGTGTGCAGATGACTCCCGTGACCGTCGCCCTCCTCCTGGGCGCGCTGCTCCAGATAGAGGTCCTCGAAGGTGAGCTGGCGCGCCTTCTCCTCGTGGTCCGGCCACAGCGCCGGGTCGAACAGCAGCTCCGGGTCGATGCGTCCGTACGTGGCGGGCACGACCGCCGCCCCGCTGCCGGCCGCCGTGACGGCCTGCCGGACGCGGGCACACTCCTCGTCCCCGGCCCGGTCGGTCTTGTTGAGCACGACGAGATCGGCCACCGCGAGATGGCGGTCGATCTCCGGATGGCGCTCACGGGTCGCCTCGAACTCGGCGGCGTCGACTACCTCGACCAGTCCCCCGTACACGATGTGCGGGTTGTCGCTGGCGAGGATCATCCGGACCAGCTCCTGCGGCTCCGCGAGGCCGCTCGCCTCGATGACGATCACGTCGAGCCGGGCGGAGGGCCGGGTGAGCGTCTCCAGATAGCCGTCGAGTTCGCTGACGTCGACCGCGCAGCACAGGCAGCCGCCGCCCAGGGACACCGTGGACCCGACCTGCCCGGAGACGGTCATGGCGTCGATCTCGATGGCCCCGAAGTCGTTGACGATCACGCCGATCCGGTTGCCGGCGCGGTGCAGCAGGAGGTGGTTGAGCAGGGTCGTCTTGCCCGAACCGAGGAAGCCCGCGAGGACGATGACCGGAATACGGGGGCTGGGGGGCGGCGTGGTCAACGGGGGCCTTCCTGCGGGGTCAGACTGCCGGGACGGGCTGCGGCGGGGGCGGGCCGACGTAGCGCGCAGCCGGGCGGATGATCTTCGAGTCCTCCGCCTGTTCCAGGATATTGGCGCTCCAGCCCACGACCCGCGCCGCGCAGAACGTCGGCGTGAACATCTCGCGCGGCAGCCCGCACAGCTCCATGACCACTCCGGCGTAGAACTCCACGTTGGTGTGCAGTTCGCGCCCCGGTTTCAGCTCGGCGAGGATCGCCTCGACCTGGCGTTCCACCTCGACGGCGAAGTCCACGAGGGGGCCGCCGAAGTCCTGGGCGATGGACCGCAGCATGCGTGAACGGGGGTCCTCGGTGCGGTACACGGGGTGGCCGAAGCCCATGATCCGGTCACCGGCGAGGACGCGTTCGCGAATCCATCCGTCGATCCGGTCCGGGGTGCCGATCGCGTCGAGCGTGTCGAGGGCGCGGCTGGGAGCGCCGCCGTGCAGGGGGCCGGAGAGCGCTCCGACGGCCGCGACGAGGCAGGCGGCGACGTCCGCGCCGGTCGAGGCGACGACCCGCCCGGTGAACGTCGAGGCGTTGAAGCCGTGGTCCACGGTGGAGATCAGATACCGCTCGACGGCCCTGGCCCGTGTCTCGTCCGGCTCACTGCCGGTGAGCATGTAGAGGTAGTTCGCCGCGTGCGGGAGGTCGGTGCGCGGTTCGACGGGGTCGAGTCCCCGGCCGAGGCGGTACAGGGCGGTCAGCACGGTGGGGACGGCCGCGCAGACGGCCAGGGCGTCGTCCCGGCGCCGCCCGGCGTCGATGTCGTACACCGGCCGGAAGCCCGCCGAGGCACCGAGCAGGGAGAGCGCGGTACGCAGCCCGGACAGCGGTCCCGACACCGCGCTCGCCCGCGCGATGGCGGGCAGGGCCTCACGCACCGCGTCGGGCAGTACGCGCAGCGCGGCGGTGCGGGCGGCGAAGTCGGCCCGGGCGGCCGGGCCGGGCAGCCCGCCCTCGGTCATGAGGTACCAGACGTCCTCGAAGCTGCGGCTCTGCGCCAGCTCGACCGCCGAGTACTGCCGGTAGTGGTAGAAGCCCTCGCGTCCCCGGACGTCCCCCAGGGCCGTATCGGTCACGACGACGCCCGCGAGACCTCGGGGAACGTCGAGCGGTGTGCCACCGGTCATGGTCGTCATTGCTTCCTCCTGGACAGGTCGATGACCCCTTGATATTGATTCGACTGTCCATGCATGACTGGGAAACTGTCAATATTGATTGAATCAATATGAACCTGTCGATACAGCGACGGCAGATGGATACGGTGGCGGCATGAAGGATCGAGCAGAGGCGGACGGACGGGACGGGCTGCGGCTCACCACGCGCGAGACGGCCGAGCGCCTGGGCGTGAAGCCGGAGACGGTGTACGCGTACGTCAGCCGGGGCCAGCTGAGCAGCAGCCGCATTCCGGGCGGACGCGGCAGCACCTTCGACGCGGCGGAGGTCGAGGCCCTGGCCCGGCGCACGGGGCGCAGGGAGGCTTCCCCGGCCTCGGGTGATCCGGCCGTGCGTACCGGCATCACCCTCATCGACGGCGACCGCTACTACTTCCGGGGCGTGGACGCGACGGAGCTTGCGGCGCGCCATACGTACGAGGAGGTCGCGGAGTGGCTGTGGACGGGCGCGCTGGTCCCGGGCATCCGTTTCGCGGCGCCCGCGCAGGCGGTGGCGGCGGCCCGGCGGGCGGTCGGCGCGCTGCCGGCGCACTGCGGTTCCACGGACCGGCTGCGGGTGGCGGTGGTCGCGGCCGCGGCCACGGACCCCCTGCGCTTCGACCTGTCGCGCGACGCGGTGCTGGCGGGCGCGCGAAGCCTGATCCCCACACTGGTCGAGGCGTTGCCGGGGGCGGGCGGGCTGGGTGGGACGGAGGCTGCAGGTGGAGCGGGTGCGGTGAGTGAGGCCGGCGCGCTCGGCGGCCTCGCCGGTCAACTGTGGCCGAAACTCACCGCCCGCCGACCTGATGAGCCCTCACTCACCGTCCTGGACACCGCACTCGCGCTGCTGATCGACCACGATCTCGCCGCTTCCACGCTGGCCGCGAGAGTCGCCGCCTCGGCCCGCGCCCACCCGTACGCCGTGGTGTCGGCGGGGCTCGGCGTCCTGGAGGGCCCCCTGCACGGCGCGGCGAGCGGGCTCGCCCACCGGATGCTGGCCGAGGTTCTGCAACGGGGCGGCGCCGCACCCGTGGTGGCCGACCACCTGCGGGCCGGCCGCCCGGTTCCGGGGCTCGGACACCGGCTCTACACCGGCGAGGACCCCCGCGCCCGCGCCCTGTTCGACCTGCTCGCACACGTCCCGCAGGCCGGTCCGGCCCTGAGCGCCGCGCGGGAGGTGGTCGCCACGGTGGCACGCGACACGACCCTGCACGCCAACGTGGACCTGGCACTCGCCGTGCTCTCGGTCTCCTCGGGCATGCCGGCGGAGGCGGGAGAAACGGTCTTCGCCATCGCCCGTACGGCGGGCTGGATCGCGCACGCACTGGAGGAGTACGGGGAGAGCCCTCTGCGCATGCGCCCCAGCGGGCACTACACCGGCCCCCGGCCGCCCCAGCCGCTACCGACGCCGTAACGACGCGACGGGCTCAGACGGCACCGGCCCCGGTCATGGCGCGCACCTCGATCTCCGCGTGCTTGGCGACATCCGGCGGTTCGTCCGCGGTGACGGTCCCGATCCAGCCGGCCAGGAAGCCGAGCGGGATGGAGACCAGACCCGGGTTCTCCAACGGGAAGACCTGGAAGTCGACCCCGGGGAACAGCGCCTGAGGGCTGCCGGAGACGACCGGCGAGAGCACCACGAGCAGCACGGCCGGGATCAGCCCGCCGTAGACCGACCACACCGCGCCGCGCGTGGTGAAATTCCGCCAGAACAGTGAGTAGAGCAGGACTGGGAGATTGGCCGACGCCGCAACGGCGAAGGCCAGGCCCACCAGGAACGCCACATTGAGGTCCTGGGCGAGCAGGCCCAGCCCGATGGCGGCGACGCCGATACCGGCCGCCGCCACGCGGGCCACCGCCACCTCGCTGCGCTGTCTGCCACCGGGCCGCTTGAGTGAGGCGTAGAGGTCGTGGGCGACGGAGGCGGACGAGGCGAGGGTGATCCCCGCGACGACGGCCAGGATGGTCGCGAAGGCGACGGCGGCGACCACGGCGAAGAGGAACGTTCCCCCGGTCGAGCCCTCGCCCCCGCCCAGCACCATGGCCAGCAGCGGAACGGCCGTGTTCCCGGCGGGATTGGACTCCCGCACGGCGGACGAACCGACCAGCGCGGCCGCCCCGAACCCGAGCACGATCGTCATCAGGTAGAAGCTCCCGATGAGGCCAATGGACCAGACGACGGACCGGCGCGCCGCCCGGGCCGTGGGCACGGTGTAGAAGCGGGACAGGATGTGCGGCAACCCGGCCGTGCCCAGCACCAGGGCGAGGCCGAGGCTGATGAAGTCGACGCGCGCCGTCCAGCTTCCGCCGTACCGGAGACCGGGCGAGAGGAAGTCCTTGCCGTACCCGCTGCGGTCGGCGGCGGACGTGAGCAACTCGTTGAAGTCTCCGTGGAAGCGGACCAGGACGAGAACGGTGAGGGCCACGGTGCCCGCCATCAGCAGCACGGCCTTGACGATCTGGATCCAGGTGGTGGCCCGCATCCCGCCGAGCGACACGTACACCACCATCAGCGCCCCGACACCGACGACGGTCCAGGACCGGGCGGCCCCGCTGGTCCCGCCGAGGAGCAACGCGACCAGACTGCCCGCGCCGACCATCTGCGCGACCAGGTACAGCACGGACACGGTGACGGAGGAGGCGCCCGCCGCGATGCGGACCGGGCGCTCCGCCATCCGCGCCGCGACCACGTCGGCCAGCGTGAACCGGCCGCAGTTGCGCACGAGTTCCGCGACGAGCAGCAGGACGACGAGCCAGGCCACCAGAAAGCCGACGGAGTAGAGCATGCCGTCGTAGCCGAAGAGGGCGATCAGGCCGGAGATGCCCAGGAACGACGCGGCGGACATGTAGTCCCCGGCGATGGCGAATCCGTTCTCCATCGGCGAGAACAGCCGGCCGCCGGCGTAGAACTCCTCTGCCGAACCCTGTCGGTTGCGGCTCACCCAGGTCGTGATGCCCAAGGTGACCGCGATGAAGGCGCTGAACAGCAGCAGCGCCAGGGTCTGGTGGTCGCCGCTCAACGCACGGCCCCCCGAGTCATCTCCTGGGTCTCCCAGCGCAGATCGAGCGCCGCTCGGTCCCTGCGGAGCCGCGCGTGCCGTGCGTAGGCACCGGTGAGCAGGAACGTCGTCAGGAACTGGCCGACCCCCACGACCATGGCCACATTGACAGCCCCGGCCACCGGCCGTGCCATCAGGTCGGACGCGGTGACCGCCGTGACGACATAGGCGAGGTACCAGACGAGGAAGGCGGCGGTGGCGGGGACGACGAAGCGCCGGTAGCGACGGCGCACCACCTGGAACGCCTCGCTGCGCTGCACCTCCAGATAGATGTCCGCCGCCCGGACGTCCGCCGCGCTGTGGGCGTTGTACGGGGCGGCCTGCCCGGGCACCGCGGCGGCCGTGGAACCGTCCGCGCCGTCCGGCCCCTCCCCTCGGGAGGGCGGTGTGTCGTCCCAGGGGTCGTCGAGCCGCACCGCTGCGGGTTCGCGCCCTGCTTCCTTCTTCACCGCACAACTCCCCTTGTCAACAGGCCACTTCGGCCGCTTATCCAAGAATGGGCAGAACGGGAAGATCGCAGGCGCATCATCCGCCGGACTTCACCTCTTCAGGTGAACGTTCTCCCGGGCGGACGTACCAGGCCGCGCATGTACGCGTAACGCACCGCCTGAGCCCGGTCGCGGAGCCCGGCCTTGGCGAAGAGGTTGTTGATGTGGCTCTTCACCGTGGCCTGCGAGATGTGGAGGGTGCGGGCGATGTCCGCGTTGGACATGCCCTCGGCGATCAGGCTCAGCACCTCGGCCTCCCGGGGAGTCATCCCGTCCGGCGGCTCCGGGGCACCGCCCGCGGCCTGTAGAGGGCCTGCGGTGACCTGCTCCAGGAGCCGGCGCTGCACGGTCGGCGAGAGCCCCACCTCCCCCGAGAGCACGGCCTCCACGGCCCGCACGATCTCGTCTCCCCCGGCGTCCTTGGTGAGATACCCCCGCGCTCCTGCCCTGAGCGCGGGAAACAGGGAGTCGTCGTCCTCGAACGTCGTCAGCACCACGACCTGCGTGCCGGGGAACCGCTCGCGGATGCGCCGGGTCGCCTCCACTCCGTCGCAGCGGGGCATCCGCAGATCCATCAGCACCACGTCCGGCGCGTGCTCGGCCACCTGCGCGACCGCTTCCTCCCCGTCCTTCGCCGATCCGACCACCTCGATGCCGGGCAGCAGGCCGAGCAGCATGACGATGCCTTCCCGCACCACCGCCTGATCGTCGGCCACCACCACCCGCGCCGTCACGCGGGCACCCGCAGACTCACCACGAACCCCTCCTCGTCCGGACCGACGTCCAGCGTGCCGCCCAGCAGTTCGGCGCGCTCCCGCATCCCGAGCAGACCGTATCCGGAGCCGCTGGCCGCCAACTCCCCTCGCGGACCCCGCCCACCCGAGTCCTTGACCTCCAGCACGACTTCGTCGGGCCGGTACTCCAGCCGTATCAGCACCCTGGCACCGGTCGCGTGCTTGCGGGCGTTGGTGAGCGCCTCCTGCGCGACCCGCCGGACCGCCTGCGAGGCGTGCGCGGTCAGCGGGCGCCGCTCTCCCTCCACCCGGACCTCAAACGGCTCGGCCGTCACCAACTGCCTCAGGAAGTCCTCCACGGGTGACACCTCGCCCCGCAGCGCGGAGAGGGCCTGACGGGTCTCGGAGAGCCCTTCCCGGGCCATGGACCGGGCCGCGACCACCCGTTGCAGCACCTGGTCCCGGAACTCGCCCGCCGGCTCCCGTTCGATCAACAGCCTTGCCGCCTCCAGGTGGACCAGTTGCGCGGAGAGGCTGTGTGCCAGCACATCGTGGATCTCCCGCGCGATGCGGGACCGCTCGTCCAGCGCGGCCCGCTCCGCCTCCACCGCTCGGGCCGCCCGTTCCTGCGTGAGCAGCCGTTGCGCGCTGCCGCGGGCCTCGGCATCCAGGCGGAGCACGTACCCGGCGAGGCACAGTCCCGCCGCAGTCACCGCCGTGGTCGCCCAGTCGTCAGTGTCCGCCAGCGCGTAACCGCCGAGCGCCACCGCTGCGGCCGGGACTCCCGCCGCCAGGGGCAACCGCTCCAAGGAGGTGACCGCGCAGCCGCACCAGAGGACCACTGCGGGCACGGTCGCCCCCGTCTGTTCCGCCCCGAGCGCGGCGAGCATCAGCGCCCCGAGCAGGCCCAGCGATGGCCACAGCCGGTGGTCGATCGTGGTCCGGAAGAAGGCCACCGCGACCAGTGCGCACACGAGCACCCCGACCAGACCGACGGCGATCTCCCAGGGCCCGAACAGCCCTCCGGTGAACGTCCCCCACAGCATCAGCGTCAGCAGGCCGGCCCGTACGCTCCAGGCGATCACGCCCCGCGCCCTGCTTCGGGTGGTGTCCCGAGCGAGCGCCTCACGCAGGGGCCAACTCGTCCAGGTCACGGCTGTCACAGGCGGTCCTTCCACTCCGGCCGCAGCGCGACGCCGACGGCGGGCTCCCGACACGGCGCGGGTATCGCTGCGGCCCGGCGCGCCAGCAGCCCCGTCCGCACCAGCAGAGTCGCCGCGAGAGCCGCCATCAGGGTGGGGGTGCCCTGGTCCACGTCAAGCAGGACCGCGGTCCCGTACAGGGCCGCCCGCAGGCCCAGGCCGGCGATCCAGACCAGGACGGTGGCCTTGGTGCCCCTGCTCCACACGGAGCCGTCCTCGGCACGCCAGAGGCGCATCGTCCAGGCCCATCCCGCGCCCGTGGCCAGCCCGACCAACAGTTCGGCGCACAGAAGGGCGACCGAGGCTATCTCGTGGTCCGGATCGACCAGTTCGGGCTCCCGCAGCGCCATGAAGAGCAGCACTGCGGGCGGGGCCCACCAGCGACGGTCGCCCGAGACGCGCTCCGCCGATAAGTGGCGGACCACGACGAGAGCGATGACCGCGATGATCACCAGGGCGTTGTCGAGCCCGGACATGGCTGCCTCCGAGATGCGAGAAGTGCTGCATCTCCGAAGCTACGGAAGGACCCTGCTCGGCAGATCGGCTCCAGGGTTGATCATGGGTGGAGATGTCGTCTCCACCCACGGGTGGAGACGACCCCGGAGCCGGTGCTCAGACGTCGATGCGCGAGCGGTCCAGCGTGGCCGCCGAGCTGGTGATGAACTCCTTGCGAGGCGCCACCTCGTTGCCCATCAGCAGATCGAAGACCTTCTCGGACGACTCGAGGTCGCCGATGTTGATCCGCCGCAGCGTGCGGTGACGCGGGTCCATCGTGGTCTCCGCGAGCTGGTCGGCGTCCATCTCGCCCAGACCCTTGTAGCGCTGGATCGAGTCCTTGTAGCGGATGTTCTTGCGCTGGAGCTCCAGCAGGCGCTGGCGCAGCTCGTTGTCCGAGTAGGTGTAGATGTACTTGTCCTGGCCCTTCTTGGGCTGGACCAGCTCGATACGGTGCAGCGGGGGCACGGCGGCGAACACGCGGCCTGCCTCGACCATCGGCCGCATGTACCGCTGGAAGAGCGTGAGCAGCAGGATGCGGATGTGCGCACCGTCGACGTCGGCGTCGACCAGCAGAACGATCTTCCCGTAGCGCGCGGCGTCGATGTCGAAGGTCCGTCCGGAGCCCGCTCCTATGACCTGGATGATCGCACCGCACTCGGCGTTCTTCAGCATGTCGGAAACCGACGCCTTCTGAACGTTGAGGATCTTGCCGCGGATCGGCAGCAGGGCCTGGAACTCGCTGTTGCGGGCGAGCTTCGCCGTACCCAGCGCCGAGTCGCCCTCGACGATGAACAGCTCGCTGCGCTCCACATCGTCGCTGCGGCAGTCGGCGAGCTTCGCCGGCAGCGAGGACGACTCCAGCGCCGTCTTTCGACGCTGGGCTTCCTTGTGCTGGCGGGCCGCGATCCGGGTGCGGGCGGCCGCCACCGCCTTGTCGAGGACGGCCCTGGCCTGGGCCTTCGCGTCCCGCTTCGTGGAGGTCAGGAACGCCTTCAGTTCCTTGGCCACGACGTTGGCGACGATCCGGTTGGCCGCCGAGGTGCCGAGCACCTCCTTCGTCTGGCCCTCGAACTGCGGCTCCGCCAGGCGTACGGTCACGACCGCCGTGAGACCTTCCAGCGCGTCGTCCTTGACGATGTCGTCCTCGGCCACGCGCAGCAGCTTCGCGGAACGCAGGACCTCGTTGACGGTCTTGGTCACGGAGCGTTCGAAGCCGCTCACATGGGTGCCGCCCTTGGGTGTGGCGATGATGTTGACGAAGGACTTCACGTTCGTCTCGTAGCCGGTGCCCCAGCGGAGCGCGATGTCCACGCCGAGTTCGCGCGTCACCTCGGTGGGCGTCATGTGGCCGCGGTCGTCCAGGACCGGCACCGTCTCCTTGAACGTGCCCTGCCCGGACAGGCGCAGGACGTCGCAGACGGCCTTGTCCTGCGCGAGGTACTCGCAGAACTCGCTGATGCCCCCGTCGAAGCGGAACGTCTCCTCGGTCTTGCCCGCGCCGTCCAGTCCCCGCTCGTCGCGTACGACGATGGTCAGGCCGGGGACGAGGAAGGCGGTCTGGCGAGCGCGCTGGTGGAGCGTTTCCAGGCTGAGCTTGGCATCCTTCAGGAAGATCTGCCGGTCGGCCCAGTAGCGCACCCTGGTTCCGGTGCGGGTCTTCGGTACGCGCTTGCCCTTGCGGAGCCCGTTGGCGGGGTCGAACGGGCTGTCCGGGCCCTGCTCGGTGAAGATCCCCGGTACACCGCGGCGGAAGCTGATCGAGTGGGTCGCGCTGTTGCGGTCGACCTCGACGTCGAGCCGGGCGGAGAGCGCGTTGACCACGGAGGCGCCCACGCCGTGCAGACCACCGGAGGCGGCGTAGGAACCGCCTCCGAACTTGCCACCGGCGTGCAGCTTGGTCATCACGACCTCGACGCCGGAGAGGCCCGTCTTGGGTTCGACGTCGATCGGGATGCCCCGGCCGTTGTCACGGACCTCCACGGAGTTGTCGTCGTGGAGGACGACCTCGATGTGGTCGCAATAGCCGCCGAGGGCCTCGTCGACGGAGTTGTCGATGATCTCCCAGAGGCAGTGCATCAGGCCGCGGCTGTCGGTGGACCCGATGTACATGCCGGGGCGCTTGCGGACCGCTTCGAGCCCCTCGAGTACGAGCAGGTGCCGCGCGGTGTAGTTGGAACCGTCTCGGTCTGCTCCGGTCAGCAGCGCAGTGGACGGCACGGACGTATCGGCGGTCACGCGGTTCGCTCCTCGCTGAATTTCTTTTGGGGCCCAGTGGGTCACTGGCTCGGCTTCGGTTGCCGCTGTGAGGGTACCGATGCCTGGTAGAGCGGGTGAAACGCCACCCTCGAAGAAGCCTCAGACTAAACCAGACTCGCATGGGTGTTCGATCCTCCCACGAGGTGACGTGCACATCACGTTCCCTTCGAGGCATGAACCATTTAGGCTCCGGGCACGTCCTCATGAACAACCGGCAAGCCAGCCGGCCCGGACTGACCAAGCCAAGCAACGCGAAACCGTAGCGCCACGCAATACGGCACATTCGCCGCGAACCGGCAACAGACAGCCATACCGAGAAGAAGTTTCAAAGAAAAGCCACGAGCGGGAACGTTTTCGGCCTGGTTGGATGTTGACCCTGGTACGACAGCTCGTCGAGCTAGAGAAGAGGCGACGTGACTACTGTTCTGACCCCCGCGAGCCCGCTGACCGCAGCAGACCGCTGTGACCGTTGCGGCGCCCAGGCCTACCTGCGCGTCGTCCTCATCAGTGGCGGTGAACTGCTCTTCTGCGCCCACCACGGTCGCAAGTTCGAGCCGGAACTCAAGAAGATCGCCGCGGAAATACAGGATGAGACGGACCGACTGACGGCCGTGCAGGCCCAAGCCGCCGAAGAGGAACACTGACACCTCGCATCCCCGACGAGCCAGGGGCCGGTCCCGGACCGGCCGACGGGCGGCTTCCCTGCGGAGGGATGCCGCCCGTTCTCGTACCTGTGGAGCGCTGTGCGGTTCAGCCTGCGTCCGGCAGCCAGCCGAGGGCCGCGGAGATCCGCGTGTAGACGCCGGGGCTCCCCGCGACCCCACAGCCGTTCCCCCACGACACCAGGCCCACGAGCTTCCCCTGGGCCACCAGGGGCCCTCCGCTGTCCCCCTGGCATGCGTCGTAGCCCCCCTGGGGCTCACCCGCGCAGAGCATCGACGACGCGTCGTACGTACCGGTCCTGCCGCCCGGGTAGGCCTGCTCGCACGAACTGTCGGGCAGAATGCTCACCTCTGCGGACCTGAGTGACGACGCGTAGTCGCCGTATCCCGTGGTGTCGCCCCAGCCGTAGACGGTCGCGGAGGTACCCGCCCGGTACGCCGGGTCGCCGGCCTCCGCCATGGGGATCGCGTCGCTCTCGGGCAGCGCTTGGGACAGCGTGAGCACGGCGAGGTCCCCGCTGTTGGTGGTGGCGTCGAATGAGGGGTTGACCCAGGTCCCGCTCACCGGGATCTCCTTGCCTCCGGTACCGTTCAGCTCGTCCCGGCCGGAGATGACCCGCAGATCGCCCACCTGGTCGGCATCGGTCCCCAGTGCCTCCCGGCTGAGACAGTGCGCCGCCGTGAGCACCTTCTTGGGCTCCACCACGACGCCGCCGCAGAACTGTCCGGCCCGGGTACCACCGAACCGGTCACGGCTGGACAGCGCGACCACCCACGGGCTGTCCGCGACATGAGCGGGCTGCCCCCCGATGATGATGCCGTCGGGGACGGCCGGAGCGGCGGAGGCGAGCGGTATCACGGCCGATGCGGCGGCAAGGGCGAGCGCCCCGGTCATGGCACGGACGACGGTGCGGGACATGCGTACTCCTGACTCTGTGATGGACCATGCCTACCCAGAGTCATTCCGCTGGCGCCGATCCGCACCTTCGCAGTCTTCGAAGCGAGCAGAGCGAGGGCCCGGCTCCCCCGTGGGGGCCGGGCCCTCGCTCCGTGTCGGGCCGGTCGCGGCCTAGTCGAGGTAGTCCCGCAGGACCTGCGAACGCGACGGGTGACGCAGCTTCGACATGGTCTTGGACTCGATCTGACGGATGCGCTCGCGCGTCACGCCGTAGACCTTGCCGATCTCGTCCAGGGTCTTCGGCTGGCCGTCGGTGAGACCGAAGCGCATCGAGACGACACCGGCCTCGCGCTCGGACAGGGTGTCCAGAACCGAGTGCAGCTGCTCCTGGAGGAGCGTGAAGCTCACGGCGTCGGCCGGGACGACCGCTTCGGAGTCCTCGATCAGGTCACCGAACTCGCTGTCTCCGTCCTCGCCCAGCGGGGTGTGGAGGGAGATCGGCTCGCGACCGTACTTCTGGACCTCGATGACCTTCTCGGGGGTCATGTCGAGTTCCTTGGCCAATTCCTCCGGGGTGGGCTCGCGGCCCAGGTCCTGGAGCATCTGGCGCTGGACGCGCGCGAGCTTGTTGATGACCTCGACCATGTGCACCGGGATGCGGATGGTGCGGGCCTGGTCGGCCATGGCGCGGGTGATCGCC
The DNA here is from genome assembly GCF_022347745.1 of Streptomyces sp. OfavH-34-F. Classification (GTDB taxonomy): domain Bacteria; phylum Actinomycetota; class Actinomycetes; order Streptomycetales; family Streptomycetaceae; genus Streptomyces. The sequence continues at coordinate 30,520 of NZ_JAKRGC010000014.1, read as the reverse complement.
TGGCGAATCCACCACGTGGCGTACGTGGAGAACTTGTAGCCCTTGGTGTAGTCGAACTTCTCCACGGCGCGGATCAGACCGAGGTTGCCCTCCTGGATCAGGTCCAGGAAGAGCATGCCGCGGCCGGTGTAGCGCTTGGCCAGCGAGACCACGAGGCGGAGGTTGGCCTCCAGCAGGTGGTTCTTGGCCCGGCGGCCGTCCTCGGCGATGATCTCCAGCTCGCGCTTGAGCTTGGGGGCGAGCTTGTCGGAGTTCGCCAGCTTGTCCTCGGCGAACAGGCCCGCCTCGATGCGCTTGGCGAGTTCGACCTCCTGCTCCGCGTTGAGGAGCGGGACCTTGCCGATCTGCTTCAGGTAGTCCTTGACGGGGTCGGCCGTGGCGCCGGCGACGGCGACCTGCTGCGCGGGCGCGTCGTCCTCGTCGTCGTCGGAGAGGACGAAGCCCTTGTTCTCGCCCTCGCCCTCCTCTTCCTCGCCCTTGCCGGCCTTGACCTCCTCGACGACGTCGTCGCCGTCGAGAATCTCCTCGTCCTGCTTGCCGGCCTTCTTGGAGGCCGTCTTCTTGGCAGCCGTCTTCTTCACGGCGGTCTTCTTGGCGGCCGTCTTCTTGGCAGCGGCCTTCTTCGCGGGAGCCGCGGCGGGGGCTTCCTCCGCCGCCTGGCCCGCGGGCTCGGCGGACGGGGCCGCGGGCGCCGCGACCGTCCGCGTCACCGTCGTCTTGGCCGCGACGGACTTGGTGGCGGTGCGCTTGGCCGGGCTCTTCGCTGCGACGCTCTTGCGGGCGCGCTTCGACGGCTCCGCGGCACTGACCATCAGCGTCACACCCTCTTCCTCGAGGATCTGGTTGAGGCTGCGCAGAACGTTCTTCCACTGGGTTGGCGGAATCTGGTCAGCCTCGAAGGCCCGACGCACGTCGTCGCCGGCGATCTGCCCATCAGCCTTTCCCCGCTCAATGAGCGCCATCACAGATTCGGACTCGGCGATCTCCGGCGGGAGCGTACGGGATGTGCTGGCCGACACGAACAACCTCTCGGAACGATGGAAACGGCTTCCGGCCCGGCCCGGTGAGGGCTGGAACCGACGACCGCCGGGCGGGGAATGCACGACGGCGCGGGCTATGCCTCAGAACTGCACAGCGCCCTGAACGACTGCTGTATTCCTTCTGCGGCGGTCACCTCTTAAGTCATCGCGCTGTTTCGAGGAGTGTTACGTCCGATCCGCGTGGCCCGAGTCACACCCCATTTGCGATGAACACGACCAAGGCGACATCTCTCCGCCCCTGTGCCGCCGGATCGCACGGACCCGGCGGCAGGTGGCGCGTACACCCCGACCGCGCGAGGTCAGTGCTCGCGCGGCGCCGGTACCACCCGTTCCGGCTCGTGATGGCCCACGAGCAACTGACGCATCGCCGCCTCGGAACCGGCCGAGTCACCGGATGCGAGCGCGTCCACGATGCGCGCGTGCAGGGCGAGCGACGTCTCACTGGGCCGGTCGCACGCGGTGGCCGGGCCACCGGAGACCTGCAGCGCGGCGGCGACGATTCCGGAAAGGTGCTCCAGCATCCGGTTGCCTGCGGCCTGGATGAGCAGGGAGTGGAACTCGGCGTCCGCACGGGCACACGTGATCATGTCGCCCTGGCCCAGGGCGTGCCCCATGATCTCGACCATGTCGGCGAGGCGCTGCTGAAGGTCCTCGCGCCCATGTCCTGCGGCAAGACGAGCGGCGAGTGGCTCGATCGTCCACCTGAGGTCACCCAGTTCGCGGCGCTGGTCGTCGCGCTGCGGGCCGAAGGCGCGCCATTCGATGATGTCGGGATCGAGGAGATTCCAGTCACTGACAGGCCGCACGCGCGTACCGACATTGGGGCGGGCACTGACCAGCCCCTTCGCCTCCAGCACGCGAAGCGATTCCCGCACGACGGTCCTGGAAACCTCGAAACGCTGGCCGATCTCCTCCGGAACCAGCGGACGGTCCGCGCCGAGATCCCCGGAGACGATCATCTGTCCCAATTGCTGAACAAGCTGGCCGTGGAGTCCACGGCCACGACTGGCCGACCCCCGTCGGCCCACCCGGCCGAGTTCGGCATCGGAACCGTCCCAGGAGCGTGCGGCGGCACGCTCACCGGCCTGCGTCTCGGGGTAGGGGTAGCGGTCGAGTTCGCCCGGGCCGGCGAGGCCGGCATCGGCAGAGCGGGCGGTGGTCATCATGGTGTGCGCAAGGGTACTCACGCATCCTTTGTCGGCGGGTCCTAGCCACCCCTTGAGGTCTTTGCTGAAAAGCACACGAAAGGGTGATCGCCTCCGCCCACTCAATTGACGCCTTACTGGTATAAACCGGGCACCTTGTCAGAGCTGAGGCCCCGCACCTGTCCGATTGCGCCCCGAAGTCACCAACGCACCCTGCCTCGCAGGCTGGTGAAGAGAAACGCGCAGATGAGACCGGACAGCGACAGGGCCAGAGCGGCACCCACTGGTTGCGTCACGATCCGGACCGCGGCCAGCAGCCACCTGTCCGCCTCCCCCGGCCACTGGAGCCAGGCAAGTTCCTGCAACCGTCCGGGAAGCCCGGCGATCGAACGAGTGGCCGAAGCCTTCGGCAGGCGCTCGATGATCGGCACCAGCACCACCGGTACGGAGAGCAGGGTGGCCACGCCTGCGGCCGTCACCCTGAAGACGCCCGCCCCCAGCAGTCCTGCCCAGGCGCAGCCGACGGTCAGGCCCGCCCAGCTCACCGCGAGGGATGGCAGGTCCGCGGGGGCGTGGAGTACGTCTCCTCCATATACGAGGCGCACGGTTTCCGCGGAGGCCAGTACGACGAGCAACCCCAGAAGAAGGCCCACACCTCCGGTCACCGCCAGCTTGGCGGCGAGCAGACCGAGCCTGCGGGGCACCGTTCCCCGGCCGGCTGCGAGTGCGGGGTAGCGGAACTCGTCGCCGAAGGAGAGCGCTCCGAGCAGCCCGACCCCGAGGGCGGCGGGCGGAAGCGGCAGCCACGAGGGCCAGGCCGCGACCACACGCGCGGGTGGGATACGGCCGTCACGGGCCAACATCACGGACAGGCCCACGGAAGCGACCAGAGCGACGGCCATGATCACGGTCGTGGTCCGCACGCCGAACAGGCGCCGCAGTTCGTAGCGCACGGGACGCAGCGGGCCCCGCGCCGGCCGTCGCCTGATGGGCGGCAGCGCGTCGTGCGCCGCGGGCCGGGGCACGCGTCCGGCGGAATCGGCGGGGGACGTCGAGGCGACCAGGTCGCCGACTGCGGCCGAAGGGCCCGGGTCGGCCACCTCGTCGGCCAGCTGGTGGACGGGAAGTCCGTGCCTGAACGCGACGTCGCCGACCTCCGCGCAACTGCTGCCGTACACGGACAGCCGGTGCCCGGCTCCTTCGGTGACGACTTCGACGGGCCGCCTGGCGGCGCGCGCTTCCCTGCTGAGGAGGGTGGCGAGACGGATGGCGTGGGGGGAACGGACAGCCACGCGTGGCCGCATACGGGTCCTGGCGAAGGCCGCACCGTCCTGGTCGGCGACCAGGCGCCCATCGGCGATGGTGACCACATGCCCTGCCGTGCGCGCGGCCTCGCGCGGATCGCTGGTGGTGAACAGGACGGTTCCACCCCGGTCGGCGTGGGATCGCATCATCCGGCGCAACCAGTCGGCATCCCTCGGGCCGAGCCCTTGCGCGGGGTCGTCCAGGAGCAGGGTGTGGGGGTCGCCGAGGAGGGCACAGGCAAGGGCCAGGCGACGGTCCATACCGAGGGACAGCGCGCCGATGCGATGGTCCGCCAGGTCGGCCAGGCCCACCGCGTCGAGCAGTTCGTCAGCCCTCGACACGGGCGCGTCCGCCACGGCGCAGAGCATGCGCAGCTGGCCGCGTACAGTGCGCGCCGGGTGTCCTGGCACGTCGCCGAGGACCGCTCCCACCTCGCCGGCCGGACGCGGCACCCGATGGAGCGGCCTTCCCCTGAAATAGGTGACGCCTCGCCCCTGCTCGAGTTCGAGCATCAACCGCAGAGCGGTGGTCTTGCCGGAACCCGGTGCCCCGAGGAGAGCGGTGACGCAGCCCGGCTCCGCGTCGAAGGTGAGGTCGTGGACGGTGGGGGCTTTTTCGCGGGGGCGGTCGCTGGTGAGTCCGATGGCCTGGAGCATCGCTTCTCTCGCGGGACATGGGACGGCGACAACGGAACCGCCCGGCGGCGAGTGAGTACCGCAGTACGATAACTCGACATATAGGACTTTTTACGCAGGCTGGTACGCGTCGTGTTCACGGCTCCGAGTCCTGCCGCGCCGCTCCAGACCGCTCCGCGCCGTTCCGCCCCGGCCGCTTATGCCCCCGATCAGGGACTCCAGGCCGGCCCTAGACCTCGGGCCTCAGCATCGGCGGGTTGAGCACCGTCGCCGTCCCCGACCGGAACAGCTGCGCGGGACGTCCCCCCTGCCGCGTCGTCGTCCCACCGGTGGGCACCAGGAAGCCCGGAGTGCCCGTCACCTTGCGGTGGAAGTTCCTCGGATCGAGCACCACGCCCCACACCGCCTCGTACACCCGACGCAGCTCGCCGACCGTGAAGGCGGGCGGGCAGAAAGCCGTGGCCAGCGACGAGTACTCGATCTTGGAACGCGCCCGCTCGACTCCGTCGGCGAGGATCCGGGCGTGGTCGAAGGCCAGCGGCGCCTGGTGCTCCCCGTCCGGGCCGTAGCCGCCCTCCGGGCCCAGTAGGTCCTCCACAGGCGCCCATCGCGCGCTGTTCGCGTCACCACCAGCCCGCGGGGCCGGCAGATCGGGGGCCAGCGCGAGATGGGCGACGCTGACCACCCTCATTCTCGGGTCACGTGCCGGATCGCCGTACGTGGCGAGCTGCTCCAGGTGCGCGCCGTTGCCGACGGCGGGGGCGGCCGGGTCCTGCGCGCACAGGCCGGTCTCCTCAACGAGTTCCCGCGCAGCCGCGGCCCCGAGGTCCTCGTCGGCTTTGACGAAGCCGCCGGGCAGCGCCCACCTGCCCTGGAAGGGGGGCTCACCCCGGCGGACCACCAGGGCACAGAGGGCGTGCCGTCGCACCGTGAGCACGACGAGGTCGACGGTGACGGCGAACGGTGGAAAGGTCGACGGGTCGTAGGGCGGCATGCCGTGATCATAGTCGTCTGCCTGACGATAAACACTCCCTTCTCGGTGACTCTTCGCAAGGCTCCTCAGCCGGTTCTCGCATGAACGCCAAGCGCCCGTGCTGCGTGCGGCGTCGGAATCGGGCGAGCCCGGGCCGACGCCGCACATGGCTCAGCGACCGGTCGCGCTCCCCCGGCGCCCCTGCGCTCCGGGGCGGGTGGCCCGACGCCTCCCCGCGGCACCGTGGCCGGGCCGGGTGGAACCCGGCCGTGTCCGGCCACGCCCGGCAGGCCGTACGCGTACGGAACGGGCCCCCGCGACCCGTTCCGTACCCCGGCCGCGCTGCGGGGCCCGGGTTCCGCGTTCGCCGCGCAGGCAGCGCCTCAGCGTTTCCGGGTCGAGTCCCTGGTTGCATGCTTCGTGCAGCAGCTGGGCGAAGGTGTAATGCGGATCGATGCGCAGGGCGAGCGCCAGCGCGACGCGCGCGGCCGGTTCGTCGCCGGTCGACCAGGAAACCCACCCGGCCAGCGTGAGGGGCGCTGCGGCGTGTTCCACGTACGGGCCCACGCAGCGCCGGGCGAGTGCGCGCCAGAGCCGCAGGGCAGAGTGTGCTTCCGGCCCTTCCATCCACTCGGCGGCCTTGTCGCGGGTCTCCCTGTCCTGGAGACCCAGGATGACCGAGGCGGCCTCCTCGTCGCTGATCAACCGGTCGTCGTTGATGTCCGCCAGCGAGGGCCCTGCGGCGGGCGCGCGCCCCAGACGCTCCACGAGTCGGCCGGCGAGCTCGAGGGTGGCGTCGCTGACCTCCTTGCGGCGCTCCTCGTCGAAGAGCAGCGGCACCATCGCACTGCCCGCCGAGTCCAGGGCGCCCAACTGGGCGTCGTTCGACGGGCGGGCGGCCGGCGTGAGCCTCGCCTCCATCTCCCGCAGCGATCCGCGTACCTGGATGCCCGCGTACGTGGCCGCCGCGGCCATCACGGACGTGCCGGGCATGGCCAGGGGCTTGCCCTCGGCCGGGCAGCAGCGGGAGTCCGGGCACACGTAGGACCAGTAGCGGTTGTCCGAGACGCACAGCGCCTCGAGGACGGGCACGTCGAGCGCCCCGCATGCCGTGCGCAGTCGCTGGGCGAACGGGCGCAGACGTTCCATGGTCCGGTTGCCCGTCTCGCCGTCCGCCGGGTCCTGGCAGAGGTAGACGACCACGGCGTCCGGCCTTGAACCGCGCCGCTCGCTGCCCTTGATCAGGCACTCGGCGAGTTGCTCCGCCACCGCGGGCCACTCGCTCTCGGACTGCGGAATCCCGAGCCTGAGCCGCCCCCCGAACCGGCCTCGACCGCCATGCAGGGCGACCATGACCACGCTGTCGTTCGGGTGGAAGCCCATGAGGTACGGAAGAGCGTCGGCCAGGTCGGCCGGGCCCCGCAGGGTGATCTGCTGTTCTTCGGAGAATCCAGTGGGTTCGGGCTGCTTGTTCATGGCACGACCGTCTCGCAGCCCGCCAGGTTTCGCTACCCCCTGTGGATAACTTATCCACAGACAGTTACCGACTGTTCGCGGTTGTCCGAACCATCGGGTTGCATGGGGGCATGACCAACGCAGACCGCGCAGCGCTCAGGGCTTCGGCCGATTCCGTACTGGCCCGACTCGTCGGGGACGCCTCCGGCAGCGCCAGGCTGCGTGAGGACCAGTGGCGGGCCATCGAGGCGCTCGTCGCCGACAAGCGCCGAGCCCTGGTCGTCCAGCGCACCGGCTGGGGGAAGTCGGCGGTGTACTTCGTCGCGACGGCCCTGCTGCGGGCAGCAGGCGGTGGCCCGACCGTCATCGTCTCGCCGCTACTGGCGCTGATGCGGAACCAGGTCGCGGCGGCGGCCCGGGCGGGGATCAGCGCGCGCACGATCAATTCGTCGAACACAGAGGAGTGGGAGACCATCCAAACCGAGGTGGCCGCAGGCGAGGTCGACGTGCTGCTGGTCAGTCCCGAGCGGCTCAACCATCCCGACTTCCGTGACCAGGTCCTGCCCCGGCTGTGCGCCGCCACCGGACTGCTCGTCGTCGACGAGGCGCACTGCATCTCCGACTGGGGGCACGACTTCCGGCCCGACTACCGGCGGCTGCGGACGATGCTGGCCGAGCTTCCCCCCGGAGTCCCGGTGCTCGCGACCACTGCGACGGCGAACGCGCGGGTCACCGCCGACGTGGCGGAACAGCTGGGCACGGGTGTCGGCACGGACGCGCTCGTGCTGCGCGGGCCACTGGACCGCGAGAGCCTGAGCCTGGGAGTGCTGAGGCTGCCCAGCGCGGCGCACCGGCTGGCGTGGCTCGGTGACCATCTCAAGGAGCTGCCCGGCTCGGGAATCATCTACACGTTGACCGTGGCGGCCGCGGAGGAGGTGACCACCTACCTCCGCCAGTGCGGCCACACCGTGGCGTCCTACACGGGCCGCACGGAGAACGCGGAACGGCAGCAGGCCGAGGACGATCTGCTGGCCAACCGGGTCAAGGCGCTAGTAGCGACTTCCGCGCTCGGTATGGGCTTCGACAAGCCGGACCTGGGCTTCGTGGTGCACTTCGGATCGCCCTCCTCCCCCATCGCCTACTACCAGCAGGTCGGCCGCGCCGGACGCGGTGTCGAACATGCCGAGGTACTGCTCCTGCCGGGCAAGGAGGACGAAGCCATCTGGCAGTACTTCGCGTCGGTCGCCTTCCCGCCGGAGGAACAGGTGCGGCGCACCATCGACGCCCTGGCCGAGGCCGGACGCCCGCTCTCGCTCCCGGCTCTGGAACCGGTGGTGGACCTTCGGCGCGCCCGGCTGGAGACGATGCTCAAGGTGCTCGACGTCGACGGGGCGGTGCGGCGGGTGAAGGGCGGCTGGACGGCGACGGGAGCGCCCTGGGTCTACGACGCCGAGCGCTATGCCTGGGTGGCGCGTCAGCGGGCGGCCGAACAGCAGGCGATGCGCGACTACGCCACGACGAACGGCTGCCGGATGGAGTTCTTGCGGCGTCAGCTGGACGACGAGGACGCGACCGCCTGCGGGCGGTGCGACAACTGCGCCGGTGCACGGTTCGACGAGGAGGTCTCCACCGCCGCTCTTGACGCTGCCAAGGGCGAACTCGGCAGGCCCGGAGTGGAGGTCGAGCCGCGCAGGATGTGGCCGACAGGACTGGCTTCGGTCGGTGTGGACCTCAAGGGAAAGATCCCGGCGACCGAACTGTGCGGCACGGGCCGGGCGCTCGGCCGGCTCTCGGACATCGGGTGGGGCAACCGGCTGCGCCCGATATTGGCGGCGCAGGCTCCCGACGGGCCGGTGCCGGACGATGTGGCGCGCGCGGTGGTGACCGTGCTGGCCGACTGGGCCAAGGGGCCGGGTGGCTGGGCCAAGGGGGCCGCCGACGCGGTACCCCGGCCGGTCGGTGTCGTCACCGTCGCTTCGAGTCGCCGGCCCCAGCTGATCGAATCCCTCGGCAGGCACATTGCCGAGGTGGGACGCATGCCCTTGCTGGGACGAGTGGACCTGGCTCCGGGCGCCGATGAGGTCCCCATGTCGCAGACCAACAGCGCCCATCGGGTCAAGGCACTGCACGAGCGGCTGGTCGTGGGGCCCGAGCTGGCGCAGGCCCTGAGCACCGTCGAAGGGCCCGTACTGCTCGTGGACGATCTCTCCGATACCGGATGGACGCTCGCCGTGGGGGCGCGGTTGCTGCGGCGAGCAGGTGCGGAGGCGGTGTTTCCGCTGGTCCTCGCCGTTCAGGCGTGACGGGAGGCGTCAGCCGGGGCCCGAATGGGCAGGGATATCCGTGTCATACCGGTTGATTACCGTCAGCCTCGTCAATTGCTCGTTGCCGCCTGCCGATACGCCAGGAAGAATTGGACTCGCTCCCCGCACGGTCCTTTCGCGGGCCCGAGAGGGCTGTGCCGCGGCGCGCCCTCACCCGACCCTGCCCGCATCGTGGGCGCGTATGCGAAGGGAGGACCGTGACCTTCGGATTCGCTTCGTCCGCAGCCACTTCGATGTCAGCTACCGCCGACTCCGCCAACCGCCTTGCCCGGATGCTCGAACCGGCCGAGTGGGCAGGGGCCGGCATACCCCTGCTGCGCAGCCCGCGTGAGGTGGTCAGCGGACTGCACGCCAGACACCGGCCGACCCCCGCCACCGCCGTGGTCGCCGTCCTCGACCACGAGGAACGCCTGACGGCGAGTGCCTCGTTCGCCCGACGGTCGGTGACGGCGGACGGCTGGGAGTTCCGGAACTCGCTGCTGGCGCACCTGCGCCGCGTCATCCCGCACGATTTGCGCCGCCGTACGCCCGTGCGCACCGCGGTTCTTCTCTACTGCCGCGAGGGGGACGAGCATTGGACGGAGGAGGACGGTGCCTGGATGTGGGGTCTGCGGGACGCCTGCACCCTGCACGGCCTGCGCTGTGGCGCCTACATCACGCTGACCCGCAGTGGCTGGCAGGTGCTGGGCGAAGGCAGGGGCGGACGCCGGCCGAGCTCCACGTCGCGGCCGTCGGCCCTCGCCGACGCCGCGCTGGACCCGGAGCCGATGCCTGCACGCACCGGCGGCGGAGCAGCGCAGGCACTGCACCGTTCCGCCGCTCGCTGAGTACGCCCCGGACCCGGCCGCCCTGGTGGGGCAGCCGGGTCACCTGAAGACACCGGTGCGTTCCGAGCCGGTGAACGCGGTCGCCGCCGAAGCGGCGCCCGCGCGGCTCAGACGCTGGCGCCGAGCGCTGCGTTGATCGTCTGCGGGTCGCCGCAAGCGATCAGCAGAGCACCGGCGGACTCGCGGGCCTTGGCCAGTGCCCGCGCCGTCGTGTCATCGGCCGGACCGTTGACCGCGACGATGACCACGGGACGGGGCCTGACGCGGTCCGCTGCCGCGGCTGCGGCGAAGAAGACGTCGTCGCCCGCTTCGTGGTGGGCCCAGTAGGCGGTCTCACCGAAGGACAGCTCGTGAGTCGCCCACGGGTGCTGGTCACCCGTGGTCAGGACCAGGATGTCGGCGGGCGCACGGCCCGAGTCGAGCAGCAGGTCCACCGCCTCGTCGGCGGCGTCGAGTGCGCCGTCCGCAGATGCGGGAATGACCTGGAGCTGCGGCGCGGAACGATTCTCCTGCCGCGCCGCCTGGGGTCGGCCGGAAGTGGAGGACTGGCGCTGCGCCGGGGGCGCAGGCCGCGGGCCGGGCACCGGACGACCGGGGCGCGGCGTGGCCGCTGAACGCGGACCGGGTACGGGACGAGGGGTCGACGCTGCGCGGCCGGTGGCCGGGGTGGCGCGAGGACCCTGGGCGCTCTCGTGAATCTGAGGCTCCTCGGGGATGAGAGGCATGGGTGGTTGTCTATCAAATGCCGACGCCTCCGGCGTCGGCGGGTGCACACATCTGCGCGATCAGAAATCGAAGCCGAGCTGGCCCCCGCTTTCCAGTGCGGCCGCCTCTGCGGAGAAACGGACCTTCTTCAGGTGCTGCCACCGGGGCAGCGCGTCGAGATAGGACCACGACAGGCGGTGGTGAGCCGTGGGTCCGCGCTCCTCCAGCGCCGCCCTGTGCACGGGGGACGGGTAGCCGGCGTTCGCATCGAACGCGAAATCCGCGTACTCACTGTTCCGCGCGCCCAGTTCAGCCATCAGGGCGTCGCGGCGCACCTTCGCGATGACCGATGCCGCGGCCACGGCAATGCATGACTGGTCGCCCTTGATGACGGTACGGACCTGCCAGGGACTGCCCAGGTAGTCGTGCTTGCCGTCCAGGATCACCGCGTCCGGGCGGACCGGGAGCGCTTCCAGAGCGCGCACGGCGGCGAGCCGGAGCGCCGCGGTCATGCCCAGTTCGTCGATCTCCTGGGGGGAGGCGTCACCGAGGCCGTACGCGGTGACCCAGCGCTCCAGCACCGGAGCGAGTTCCGCCCGGCGCTTGGGGCTGATCAACTTGGAGTCGGTGAGTCCGGCGGGCGGCTTGCGAAGACCGGTGATCGCGGCGCACACGGTGACCGGTCCCGCCCACGCTCCGCGTCCGACCTCGTCCACACCGGCGACGATCTTGGCACCGGTGGTGGCGCGTATCGAGCGCTCGACGGTGTGCGTGGGTGGTTCGTACGGCATGGCGTCTGCCAGCGTACGCCGAAGGGGGCGGCGGGAACACCCCAGGGGGTGTCCTTCCGGTGCTCGGAATGGCGGCCGCCCGCCGGGCGGGCGGCCCTGCCGCCCATGATGTCGAGTCCGGGCCGGCCTTCAGCGGGGCGCGGAGCGGAAGAACGGCACCGCGACCTGATCGATCAGCGCCTCGATTTCAGCGTCGTCCCACTCGCTGCCGCATACCTTGGTGCGGTACATCATCATCGCGGGGATCACGTCGAAGGCCAGTTCCCCCAAGGCGTCGGGGCGGACTTCTCCGCGCTCGACTCCGCGGCTCACCACTTCTTTGATGAGCGCGGTCGACGGCCGGATCACCCCGTCGAGGATCACCGACTGGAAGCGTTCGGCCGTACTCGCGTCGCACTCGTGCAGCACCGCTCGCAGGGCCGAGCCGGGGGTGGACCACATCGCGTCACGCATGCCCCGGCACAGCTGCTGGAGATCGTCGCGGATGTTGCCGGAGTCCGGGGCCCGGCCCGCCGCCGGCATGGCGCTGCGCAGCGCCTCGGCGACCAGTTCCTCCTTGGAGGACCACCGCCGGTAGATCGCGGCCTTGCCCGTCTGGGCGCCGGCGGCGACGCCTTCCATGGTCAGGCCGTTCCAGCCGACCGTACTCAGCGCTTCCAGCGTCGCTTCGAGGATCGCGCTTTCCAGCACGGACCCCCGTCGGCGCAGGGACGCCACCGGCTGCCGAGCGGTGGCGGCCGATCGCGAAGTGACCATGATCTTCTCTCCATCGAACATAAGCGGATCGCCTCCGCGACCCTTCCGGGGTGGGCCCGGTAGGCGCGGAGGCCGGAGCGAACGGCACGGGACCGAGCGCCTTGCGACCGGAGTCAACGGCTCCGAATCTCGCGGTTACGAAGATCCAGTGAACGCTTGCGTTCACTGGAGGGGACTCAGTAACGTTGAAGCACAGTGAACGAAGCCGTTCACTAATTCTCTTGTGGGGGACCTCCAGTGACAACCTCTCAGTTAGACGTACGAAGCACGCCGGGGGCGGCGCGCAGACAGGGCCGTCCAGGGATCGCCCTGGCCGTCATCGCCGCCTGTCAGTTGATGGTTGTGCTGGACTCCACAATCGTCAACATCGCCCTCCCGCACATCCAGGAAGCCCTGCGCTTCTCGACCACGGACCTGTCCTGGGTCCTGAGCGCCTACACGCTCACCTTCGGCGGCCTGCTGCTGCTCGGCGGCCGGGCCGGAGACATCCTCGGCCGCCGCCGGGTCTTCATGGCCGGCATCCTCGTCTTCACCCTTGCCTCGCTTGTGGGTGGATTCGCCCAGGAGCCCTGGCAGTTGCTGGCTGCACGCGCCCTCCAGGGCATAGGTGGGGCGATCGCCTCACCGACCTCGCTCGCCCTGATCACCACGACGTTCCCCGAAGGTCCCGAACGCAACCGCGCGTTCGGTGTCTTCGCCGCGGTCTCCGCAGGTGGCGGCGCCATCGGGCTGCTGGCGGGCGGGATGCTCACGGAGTGGCTGGACTGGCGGTGGGTCTTCTTCGTCAACGTGCCGATCGGCGTGCTGATCGCGGTCCTGGCCCCGATGTACATCAACGAGTCCGACCGGCACTCGGGGCGCTTCGACATCTCGGGAGCCCTGACCTCGACCCTCGGTATGGCCTCGCTGGTGTACGGGTTCATACGGGCCTCCGAAGAAGGGTGGCGCGATTCGCTCACCCTCGCCTCGTTCGGTGCCGCGGTGCTGCTGCTCGCCGCGTTCGTTTTCGTCGAGATGAGAGCCAAGGAACCGATCACCCCCTTGCGGATGTTCGCCGACCGGAATCGCTCGGGCACCTACGTGATCATGCTCAGCCTGGCCGCTGCCATGTTCGGCATGTTCTTCTTCATCGTGCTGTTCGTGCAGAACGTCCTGGGGTACAGCCCGATCGAGTCGGGTCTGGCCTTCCTGCCCGTGACGGTCGCGATCATCATCGGAGCGGGGCTCTCCCAGCGATTCCTGCCGGTCCTGGGACCGAAACCGTTCATGATCACCGGTTCGGCGCTCGCCGGGGCGGGGCTGTTCTGGCTCACGCTCATCACGCCCGGCAGTTCCTACGTGACCGGGGTGCTCGGCCCGATCCTCGTGTTCAGCTTCGGTATGGGCTTGAACTTCGTGACGCTCACCCTGACCGCGGTCTCCGGGGTCGCACAGCACGAAGCGGGTGCCGCCTCCAGTCTGCTCAACGCGAGTCAGCAGGTGGGCGGTTCACTGGGGCTGTCGATCCTGGTCACGGTGTTCGGTACCGCCAGCCGCAATGAAGCCGAGAAGCAGGTGCCACGATTCCTGGCGCAGGCGTCCCCGGAACAGCAGGCCCAGTTCGCCAAGACGCACGAGCTGCCGGGGAGCTGGGGCCACGCGGTGCTGACCCAGGGCATATCCACCGCGTTCCTCGCGGCGGTGGCCATGGCCGCTCTCGCACTGCTGACCGCGATGCTGATCATCCGCGTACGCAAGAGCGACCTGGACGCGTTGAGCGGCAAGGCGGCGGCCGGAGGGCCGGCGGCGTAGTCGCCAGGTAGCACGCGAGCACGGTGGCGACGGGGCCGTCTCCATCGGTGAGCCGCCCCACCGGGGAAGACCGCCGGAGGGGCGGCTCACCGAAAGGGAAACCGCTGGAGGCGCGGCCCACCGGGGGGAGGCCCGGACAGAGCTTGCGCGCCTGCTGCGATCCGCAGCTCTGACCGCTCACGCAACACCCGTACGGGCTGTTTCGCGGGGTCGGCCGCGCCCTGGCTCGGCCGACCCCGCGAAACCCTGGATCACCCTGGATCGCGGGGTTCGCACAGGGCACGGGGTCGTGAGTCGGATCGGTCAGTACGGGTCGTACGGGTCGTAGACGTCGCCCGTACCGCGCTGATCGCCGTTGTCACCCGAGCGGAGTTTCCGGCAGTCGAGTGCGCTGACACCGGGATTCCAGTCGCCGAGGATGTCCCGGGCTCGTGTCTCGCCCCAACTCGTGGCGTACCAGGGTTCGTCGGAGTTGAGCAGGGCCCGCTGGATGTCCCGCAACGCGCAGGAGCGCAGGGGTTCCGGCAGGGTGTCAAGAGCGGGTACGGCGTCGGCCGACAGGCCCTTGAGGTACTCGATGTCGATCGAGTGGTTGTTGCGGTAGCGCTGGACGTTCTGCTCAGCGATCAGACCATCGGGCGAGACCAGGCCGAAGGCCAGGACGCCGACGGCCGCGCTCGCCGCGACGGCACGGGGGAGCAGGCGAGGGCCGAAGACGCCAGCCGCCATGATCAGTACGAGGACCACGCCGAGCCAGAGTTCCACGGCGGCCACAGAGATCCGGAGCCTGGTGAGGCCGTACGCGTCGACGTAGAGGTCCATGCGCCGCAGGGCGGAGGCGACGACCACGAGGGTCAGGAGGCAGAGAGTGCCGAGCACGCCGCGGACCAGGGTGCGGTCGCGGGCGCCGCCGCGCGGGGCCCAGCGCAGGGCGAGCGCGATGACGCCGAGCGTGAGCACCGTGGCCCACAGCAACTGCCAGAAGCCCTGGCGAGCGTACTCGGCGTAGCTGAGATCCGTCTCGGCCATCACCTTGTCGTAGCCGCCGAGCAGCACCGTGAGCTGAATGGCGAGGAAGACCGCGAAGAGGAGGTTCAGGACGATCAGTGGGAGGGCCCATTCCAGCCGTCCGCGGGCCTTGCCCGGCCGCACCTTCACCCCGTCCCAGCGGACCGGGGCGGCGGCGGTGTAGGCGGCCGCGAGGGCACCGACAAGACCGAGGAGGCCGAGGAAGGTCCGCCACGGACTGTCGCCGACCGACACGTCAGGGGTCAGGCTGCCCAGCAGGTCCGCGAAGGCGGCGTCGGCGCTCGCGAACAGCGCACCGAACACGATGAGCAGGACGACGGCCACCGCTGCGGAGCGGACGACGACACCGGCCCGGCCACGCGAGCCGGACATGCGGTCGCGGACCCCCCGCGCACCCCAGCCGAGCGATGCGAACACGGAGGTGAACAGCCCCAGGGAGCCCAGGAACACGCCGAGCCAGCTTCTGCTGCCGTGCAACGCCAGCGAGCCGAGTGCCAGGGCCGACACCAGCGCGAGGAACGTGGGCCAGCCCGCGTCGCGGAGCGCCGGGACGACCAGGAGCCCCAGTCCGCCGATCCCCCACACCACGGCCCAGGGGCTGAGCCGGCGGCCGGCCGCCCGTGCGGCGATGTAGGCGCCGACCGACGCGGGCAGCGCCACGAGCAGCACGTTCAGCCCGATGCCGTCGCCGAGCAGCCCCATGCTGAGCAGTGCCGTCGCGAGGACGGCCACAAGGGTGCCGGGGTGGGCGGGGCCCGGCTTTCCGGCCCGGAGCCGTGACACCACCGAGGGCTGCGGTTTGCCCCACGGAGCGGGCTGCTGGGGTCCGCCCGGCCGCCGCGTCGCGTAGGCCGGGATTTTCGGAGGCTCGGGGCCAGTGCCGCCGCTTGCGCCAGGGCCTGCCGAAACTTGACCTGCGGCTGCAGCCGCGCCTTCCGCCCCGGTGCCGGGGCCGGACGCAGCGCCGGGCGCCGTCGCCGGCTCCCCGGCTGTGGTGGCTGTCGGCTCCCCGGGGGCGGTCGCCGCCGTTTCGCCGGGGAAACTCGTCGCCGCCTCGCCGTCCGCGCTCTGCTCGGCCCGGGGCGCCGGGGCGCCGGGTATGGGCTCCGGGGGCGTTGGCTCGGGCGGTGCGGCTTGTTCCGGCGTGGGCTCCGACCCTGGCGTACCTGATGGTGCTTCTGACACGAGACCCCTCCCCACCGGGGCCCGCTCACGCGTGCTCGAGCCAGCGCGTGGTTCCCCGGCCTCTCATCGGTGCACGCCTCGGGCCATGATCACCAGGGCGGCATGGCCGAAAGGGTATCCCCGTGGGCAGGCGCTCGGCCGTGCGCGGGGGCGCTGTGGCAGGACCGTGACAGTGGACCGGGCTGGCCCGAATACCGGCCCGGTTACCGGGTCGTCCAGTCGGGCAGCGCTTCCGTCCGGGCCGTCCAGTCCGCCGGAGGGGCGCCTGCGGGGCTCGACGCGAGCACGCCGCCGACGATCGCGCACGTGGTGTCCACGTCACCGCCTGCCTGGGCCGTCACCCAGAAGGCCTCTTCGAAGTCGCCGAGGCTCCGCGCCGCGGACCACAGGGCGAACGGGACGGTGTCGTGGGCGCTGGTGCGCCGGCCGTTGCCGAGGACGGCGGCGACGGTGCCCGCGTCCCGGTAGTCCAGCATGTCGCGGGCCCGGCGCAGCCCGGCGCCGACCGCGCTGCGCGGCACGAGTGCGACCACGCCGTCCAGCAGGGCTTCCGGTGTGGGCGGCCCGTCCGGCGAGGCGACGAGCGCGGCGGCAGCGGCGACGGCCATCGCGCCCACGACCGCCTCGCGGTGCTGGTGCGTGGTGTAGGAGGAGATCTCCGCCTGGTGCGTGGCCTGCTCGGGGTCGTCCGCGTACCAGGCGCCGAGCGGGGCGATGCGCATCGAGGAGCCGTTGCCCCAGCTGCCCTGTCCGTTGAACAGGGAGGAGGCGAGTTCGCGCCAGTCGCCGCCCTCGCGGACCAGGCGGAGCATGCGGTTCACGGCGGGGCCGTAACCGCGGTCGAAGTCGTGGTGGTCGGCGAACGAGTGGGCCAGGACGTCCTGGTCGATGCGGCCCTGTGCGCGCAGGACGGCCACGACGGAGCAGGCCATCTCCGTGTCGTCGGTCCACTGCCACGGCCCGGCGGGCAGGGCACGGTCCTTCAGGAGCGGATAGTTGGCGGGCACGAAGAACTGGGAGCCCAGGGCGTCTCCCACGGACAGGCCGCGCAGGCTGGCAAGGGCGCGTTCGAGGCGCTGGTCGGAAGCGGATTCGGTCATCGTTTCCACTCTATCCGGTGATGCCGTACGGCTCAGGGGTTCGCCATCGTTCGAAGGGCCGGTCGAGCGTGTACCGTCCGTCGTCGCCGAGGAGCAGCGTGCGCGATTCGCCGTTCCCCGGATTGGAGAGCGACTCGAATTCGGCCACGGACCAGTGGAACCAGCGCATGCAGAAGAGGCGCATGGTGAGGCCGTGGGTGACCAGCAGGACGTTCGGCGGGTGGTCGGGCGCCAGGAAGCTGCGGTGGAGGCTCTCCAGGAAGGCCCCCACCCGGTCGTAGACGTCCGCCCCGGACTCGCCCTGGGCGAAGCGGTAGAAGAAGTGCCCGTAGGCGTCCCGGTACGCCTTCTGCAGCCTGACGTCGTCGCGGTCCTGCCAGTTCCCCCAGTCCTGCTCGCGCAGCCTCGGCTCCTCGCGCACCCTGACCCGGCCGGGCTCCAGGCCGAAGGCGGCGAAGGTCTCGTGGGTGCGCCGGTAGGGCGAGACGTACACGCTGACGCGCTCGTCACCGAACTGCTCACGCAGCCGTGCCCCGGTCTCGCGGGCCTGCCGCCGGCCCTCGGCGGTGAGCCTCAGCGCGTGGTCGGGCTCGCGCTCGTACACGGTGTCGTCGGCGTTGCCCTCGGACTCACCGTGGCGGACGAGGACGATGCGTTGCGGTCGTGCCATACAACGACCCTAGAACGAGTCGCCGAGGTTCGAGCACCTGTCCGGAAATCGTCGCTGCACGCGTACTGGGGGTGATCAGACCGTCCAGGACGGTTCGAGCTGCACCACGTCTCCGGCGAGTGCCGCCACGTCCTCCTCCGTGCCCGCGCGCTGCGAGAGCCGGTCGATGCTGCCCGGCCGGTACTTTCCGCGTTCCGCGCTGGACTGCCACATCGACAGGACCAGGAACTCGTGGCCCGGGGCCTCGCCGAAGATCCCGCGCAGCATGCCGGGCGAGCCCGCCATCGCCGGGTTCCACACCCGCTGCTGCATCAGCGCGAAGTGTTCGACCCGGTCCTCGTGGACCCGGCTGTGGGCCACCCTGAGCACGTCCGCGTCCGTGAAGCGCGGCTCGAAGCCGGTCTTCACGTCGAAGCGGTACTCGAACAGCTTGACCTGGAGGTCCTGGTACGTGCCGGACTGCGCCGCGGCCAGGGCGTCGTGCCCGCGCGCCATGAAGGAGTCGTAGAAGACCCGGTTCTCCCAGAAGGCGAAGACGTGCGCCACCTCGGGCCGGCCACGGCTCCAGCCGCCGCCCTGCCCCCTGAAGCCCGGCTCACCCAGCAGCCCCGCCCACTTCCGCTGCCCCTGCTCGAAACCCCGACGGTCCGACACACTGCAGCGAATCCACTTGACCAGCACGGCGCCATGGTACGGCGGCCGGACGTGGCGTGGGTCACGCTCCCACACAGTGCGCGGGAACCAGCCGTCCGGCGCCCGATCCTGGCCCGTTTCAGCCGCTCGTTCCCAAGCCGGTTGGTTTCGGCCGGAGTTGCCGAGATGATCGCAGGAGGAACCAGGAGCGCCGGTCCCGCGCGCAGGAGGGAAGTCCGATGAGCACGCCCAACAAGGATTTCGAGAAGGTCGAGGTGCGGGTCAAATGGGATCCCAGCGACCGCGGTGAGGCGCCCAACGACCTCGACATCATCGCGGCGACCTACGCGGCGGACGACCCGTACGGCAGCCCCGTGTACCTGGTGCACCACGACAGCCGGGCGCCCGACGGCACGATCACGCTCGAACGCGACAGCAGGACCGGTCAGGGCTTCGGCTACGACGAGGTGATGACGCTCGAACTGAACCGGATCTCCGAGTCCTACACCCGGGTCGTCGTCGGCGTCGCCATCCAGCAGCGCGACGGCCGCAAGACGTTCGGAGCCATACAGAACACCGGGGTTCAGGTCCGCGAGGGCTACACGACGCTGTCCGAGGACGACTTCGCGGCGGTGGACGGCTCGACCGCGGCCGTCGTGGCCGAATTCGTACGTGACGCCTCCGGCGTATGGCGCTTCCACGAGGTCGTCCGGGGCTTCGACGGCGATCCGGAGGCGTTCGCCGCCGCGATGGGCGGCCGCGAGTTCGGCGCGTAACACCCCGCGGCCGCGCGGCCGCGTACGGAGGGCACGGCTCGTGCCCGTACGCGGCCGAGCACAGGGGAAAAGAGGAGTGCGGGCGGGTCTTCCGGGGAAGACCCGCCCGCACTCGCCGTCAGCCTCGGCGCCTCAGGGCGCCGGCCTCACCGCTCAGCTGCAGCCGCTGGTCGAGCCGCAGCCCTCGCAGATGTAGCAGGAGCCGGCACGCTGCATCTTCGTGCCGCAGGAGAAGCAGAGCGGCGCGTCCGCGCTGATGCCGAGCTGCATCTCGACGAGCTCCGCCGACGTGTGGGCCGTCCTCGGCTCGGCCTTCTCGGTCTCCTGGACCGGGGTGACCGCCTTCAGCGGCTCCGTGCGGACGGGGGCCGTCTGCGCCAGCGTCTCGGCCTCCAGCTGCTCCTCCTCGAACGTGGGCTCGTAGGAGCCGGTGTCGAGGTGGCGCTGACGCTCCTCGGCGGAGTGGATGCCGAGGGCGGAGCGGGTCTCGAAGGGCAGGAAGTCCAGCGCCAGGCGGCGGAAGATGTAGTCGACGATCGACTGCGCCATCCGCACGTCCGGGTCGTCCGTCATGCCGGCCGGCTCGAAGCGCATGTTGGTGAACTTCGAGACGTACGTCTCCAGCGGGACGCCGTACTGCAGGCCGACCGAGACCGCGATGGAGAAGGCGTCCATCATGCCCGCGAGGGTCGAGCCCTGCTTGGACATCTTGAGGAAGACCTCGCCCAGGCCGTCGTCCGGGTAGGAGTTGGCGGTCATGTAGCCCTCGGCGCCGCCCACCGTGAACGAAGTGGTGATGCCGGGCCGGCCCTTGGGCAGGCGCTTGCGGACGGGGCGGTACTCGACGACCTTCTCGACCGCGGTGCGGATGGTGTCCTCGGCCTTGGCCGCGACGGCCTCCTTCTCCTTCTCCTTGGTCTTGGCGGAGAGGGGCTGGCCGACCTTGCAGTTGTCGCGGTAGATCGCGAGCGCCTTGACGCCCATCTTCCACGCCTCGAAGTAGACCTCCTCGACGTCCTCGACGGTGGCCGACTCGGGCAGGTTCACCGTCTTGGAGAGGGCGCCGGAGATCCACGGCTGGATGGCCGCCATCATGCGGACGTGGCCCATGGCGGAGATGGACCGCTCGCCCATCGCGCAGTCGAAGACCTCGTAGTGCTCGGTCTTGAGGCCGGGGGCGTCGATCACGTTGCCGTGCTCGGCGATGTGGGCGACGATCGCCTCGATCTGCTCCTCCTGGTAGCCCAGGCGGCGCAGGGCCTGCGGGACGGTGCCGTTGACGATCTGCATCGAGCCGCCGCCGACCAGCTTCTTGAACTTGACCAGGGCGAGGTCGGGCTCCAGGCCGGTGGTGTCGCAGGACATCGCGAGACCGATGGTGCCGGTGGGCGCGATGACCGACGCCTGCGCGTTACGGAAACCGTTCTTCGCGCCGAGCCGGAGCACGTCCTGCCACGCCTCGGTGGCGGCGGCCCAGATCGGGTTGTCCAGGTCGTCCGCGTGGACGGCCGCGGCGTTGGCGTCGGCGTGCTGCTTCATGACGCGCTGGTGCGGCTCGGCGTTGCGGGCGTAGCCGTCGTACGGGCCGACGACGGCGGCCAGCTCGGCGGAGCGCTTGTACGAGGTGCCGGTCATCAGCGAGGTGATGGCGCCGGCGAGCGCGCGGCCGCCGTCGCTGTCGTACGCGTGGCCGGTCGCCATCAGCAGGGCGCCGAGGTTGGCGTAGCCGATGCCGAGCTGGCGGAAGGCGCGGGTGTTCTCGCCGATCTTCTCGGTCGGGAAGTCGGCGAAGCAGATGGAGATGTCCATCGCGGTGATGACCAGCTCGACGACCTTGGCGAAGCGCTCGGACTCGAAGGACTGGTTGCCCTTGCCGTCGTCCTTGAGGAACTTCATCAGGTTCAGCGAGGCGAGGTTGCACGAGGTGTTGTCCAGGTGCATGTACTCGCTGCACGGGTTCGAGCCGTTGATCCGGCCGGACTCGGGGCAGGTGTGCCAGTGGTTGATCGTGTCGTCGTACTGGATGCCCGGGTCGGCGCAGGCCCAGGCGGCCTCGGCCATCTTGCGGAAGAGGGCCTTGGCCTCGACCTCCTCGATGACGTCACCGGTCATCCGGGCGCGCAGCCCGAACTTGCCGCCGGACTCGACGGCCTTCATGAACTCGTCGTTCACCCGGACCGAGTTGTTGGCGTTCTGGTACTGGACGGAGGTGATGTCGTCCCCGCCCAGGTCCATGTCGAAGCCCGCGTCGCGCAGGGCGCGGATCTTCTCCTCCTCCTTCACCTTGGTCTCGATGAAGTTCTCGATGTCGGGGTGGTCGACGTCGAGGATGACCATCTTGGCCGCACGGCGGGTGGCGCCACCGGACTTGATCGTTCCGGCGGAGGCGTCGGCGCCCCGCATGAAGGAGACGGGACCGGAGGCGTTGCCTCCGGAGGAGAGGAGCTCCTTGGAGGAGCGGATGCGGGAGAGGTTCAGGCCGGCACCGGAGCCGCCCTTGAAGATCATGCCCTCTTCCTTGTACCAGTCGAGGATCGACTCCATGGAGTCGTCGACGGCCAGGATGAAGCAGGCGGAGACCTGCTGCGGCTGGGGCGTGCCGACGTTGAACCACACCGGGGAGTTGAAGCTGAAGATCTGGTGCAGGAGGGCGTACGCCAGCTCGTGCTCGAAGATCTCCGCGTCGGCGGGGGAGGCGAAGTACTGGTAGTCCTCGCCGGCCTTCCGGTACGTCTTGACGATGCGGTCGATCAGCTGCCGCAGACCGGTCTCGCGCTGCGGGGTGCCGACGGCGCCCCGGAAGTACTTGCTGGTGACGATGTTGACCGCGTTCACCGACCAGAAGTCGGGGAACTCGACGCCACGCTGCTCGAAGTTGATCGAGCCGTCGCGCCAGTTGGTCATGACGACGTCACGGCGCTCCCAGGACACCTCGTCGTACGGATGCACGCCGGGGGTGGTGTGGATGCGCTCGATACGCAGGCCCTGCTTGGACGCAGTCGACTTGGTCCCCTTGTTGCTGCGGGAACCTCGTGCCGGGCCGCTCGCCGTCTCTGTCATGCCGCCTCCCATATGTGGGCAAAAACGCCCTGAAGTGCCGAGAACTTCCCCAGCACAGTGTGTGTCTGATGCTTCGGGCGCCGTATTCGTCATACGTCGCCCGGAGCAAGGTCCGGGTGCCGGCCCCGCGCCCGATCCCCGGATCGGCGCGGCCGGCTGCTGCCGCTAGTCGGCGGCGACGGCGGGCGCGGGGACCTCAAGGGTCTCGCCGCCCCCGCCCGCTTCCGCGAGGGGCCGCCGCTCACGGAGTTCCGCGATGGCGGCCTCGAAGTCTTCGAGGCTGTCGAACGCCCGGTAGACGGACGCGAACCGAAGGTAGGCCACGAGGTCGAGCTCCCGCAGGGGGCCGAGGATGGCCAGTCCCACGTCGTGGGTGGTCAGCTCCGCGCTGCCGGTCGCACGCACCGCCTCCTCGACCCGCTGGCCGAGCTTGGCGAGGGCGTCCTCGGTGACGGGCCGCCCCTGGCACGCCTTGCGCACTCCGGAGATGACCTTCGTGCGGCTGAAGGGTTCGGTCACGCCGCTCCGCTTGACCACCATGAGTGAACAGGTCTCCACCGTGGTGAAGCGGCGGGAACAGTCGGGGCACTGGCGGCGCCGGCGGATCGAGGTCCCGTCGTCGGTGGTGCGACTGTCGACGACCCGGCTGTCGGGGTGCCTGCAGAAGGGGCAGTGCATGGCTCCCAACCCTCCTTCACAGCACGACTGAATAGCCTCTTCAGGCCCGGTTCGGGGCCCTCGAAGCGGTCTCAAGCATAGGCGATGGCCGCACCCCCGATGGACGGGGACCACAACCTCTGGGCGGCCGGAGCAATCCAACCACTAGATCTTGGGTTCGGCCGCGCATTCGGCCCTGGGCGCGTGTCGCGCCGGGGGCCGGCCGGAAGGCAGCGTAAGGCCGAGCAAGAGGGTACGGGAAGCACCCGGACGACGGACGACCGGGCGGGTACCCCGCGCGCGGCCGGTCACACACGGCGCGTTACGGTCGGCTGACCGTCGACACCCTTCCGTCCGGCATGCGCCGGCCCCGTGGCGTCGCGCTCCGTAAGCGGCCTCATACACCTCGCGCCGAAGCCCGGGAAGCCTTTTATTCGTTTTTCACTCGAACGTGTGTTTGGCGCAACCTTTCGAAAGCTACTACCGTTGTGCCAGCCAGGGAGACCATTCGAGAGGGGCCGCCGACGTGACCACCACCGCAGACAGTGCCATCATCACTGCCCAGGACCGCTCCCAGAGCCGACTCGAGCCGGTGCATGCCATGAATGACTCAGTCACGAACACGGAGGGCCCGGAGCCCGGACGCCCAGCGCGTTCGCTCCCCGGACGACCTCCCGGCATCCGGGCGGACAGCTCGGGGCTCACGGACCGGCAGCGGCGGGTGATCGAGGTCATCCGGGATTCCGTCCAGCGGCGGGGCTATCCGCCGTCGATGCGGGAGATCGGGCAGGCCGTGGGCCTCTCCAGCACCTCGTCCGTCGCCCACCAGCTGATGGCCCTGGAGCGCAAGGGGTTCCTGCGCCGCGACCCGCACCGCCCCCGCGCGTACGAGGTCCGCGGCTCCGACCAGCCGAGCACCCAGCCCGCCGACACCACGGGCAAGCCCGCCGCCTCGTACGTACCGCTGGTGGGCCGGATCGCCGCCGGTGGCCCGATCCTCGCCGAGGAGTCCGTGGAGGACGTCTTCCCGCTCCCCCGCCAGCTGGTGGGCGACGGCGAACTGTTCGTGCTCAAGGTCGTCGGCGACTCGATGATCGAGGCGGCCATCTGTGACGGCGACTGGGTCACCGTCCGGCGCCAGCCCGTCGCGGAGAACGGCGACATCGTGGCCGCCATGCTGGACGGCGAGGCCACGGTGAAGCGTTTCAAGCGCGAGGACGGCCATGTCTGGCTGCTCCCCCACAACGCCGCGTACCAGCCGATCCCCGGAGACGAGGCGACCATCCTGGGCAAGGTCGTCGCGGTGCTGCGCAGGGTCTGAGACCCACCCCCCCGCTCTCTGGCCGAGCGGAAGGGCCCCGATCCCGGTTCGTGCCGGGATCGGGGCCCTTCCGTCGTCCGGGGCTCCGGCCCGGCGGAAGGCGTACGGCTCCGAGCGGTCAGCGTCCGTCCGCCTTGGCCGCCGCGTCGATCGCGGCGAGCGAGCGGCGGGCCTGGTTGCGGTCGGTGGTGTACCAGAAGTCGGGCAGCGAAGCGCGCAGATAGCTGCCGTACCGCGCGTTGGCCAGGCGCGGGTCGAGCACCGCGACGACGCCCTTGTCCCCCGTGGCCCGTACGAGACGGCCGGCGCCCTGCGCCATCAGCAGCGCGGCATGCGTGGCCGCCACTGCCATGAAGCCGTTGCCCCCGCCCTCCTCGACCGCCTTCTGGCGCGCGCTCATCAGCGGATCGTCGGGGCGCGGGAACGGGATGCGGTCCATGACCACCAGCTGGCAGCTGGGCCCCGGCACATCGACGCCCTGCCAGAGCGACAGCGTGCCGAAGAGGCAGGTCTCCGGATCGGCGGCGAAGTTCTTGATCAGCTCGCCCAGGGTCTCCTCACCCTGGAGCAGGATCGGCTTCTCCAGCCGGCCGCGCAGCTCCTCGGCCGCCGCCTTGGCCGCCCGCATCGAGGAGAACAGCCCCAGCGTGCGCCCACCGGCCGCCTCCACAAGCTCGGACAGCTCGTCCAGCATGTCCGTGCGCGAGCCCTCCCGGCCCGGCGTCGCCAGATGGCGCGCGACGTACAGGATGCCCTGCTTCGGGTAGTCGAACGGCGAGCCGACGTCCAGGCCCTTCCACTGCGGCACGTCGTCGCCCGCCGTGCCCTCCGGGGCGAGCCCCAGGGAGGCGCCCACGCCGTTGAAGTCACCGCCGAGCTTGAGCGTGGCCGACGTCAGGACGACGGAACGCTCGGCGAACAGCTTCTCGCGCAGCAGCCCCGAGACGGAGAGCGGGGCGACGCGGACCGAGGCACCGAACCGGTCGTGGCGCTCGTACCAGACGACGTCGTACTCGGACCCCTGCGTGATGCGCTCCGCGACGGCGTGCACCGACTCGACGGAGGCCAGCGCCTGCTTGCGGACCGCGTCCTCGTCCTGGACGGACTTGTCGCGGGTGGAGCCGATGGCGGAGATCACCGTGCGGGCGGCGTCCCGCAGGGCCAGCAGCGCGTAGCCCAGGTCCTCCGGCACCTCCTCCAGGCGGCCGGGCAGCGCCAGCTCCATGACCCGTTCGAAGCCCTCGGCCGCGGTCTGGAGCGCGTCGGCGGCCTTCTCGTTGATCAGCTTCGCGGCGCGGCGGACCGCGCGGTTGACCTGGCCGGGGGTCAGCTCGCCGGTGGCCACACCGGTGACCCGCGAGACCAGCTCGTGCGCCTCGTCCACGATCAGCACCTCGTGCTGCGGGAGGACCGGGGCGCCCTCGATGGCGTCGATCGCCAGGAGGGCGTGGTTGGTGACCACCACGTCGGCGAGCTTCGCCCGCTCCCGCGCCTGTTCGGCGAAGCACTCCGCCCCGTACGCGCACTTGCTCGCGCCCAGGCACTCCCGCGAGGAGACCGAGATCTGCGCCCATGCCCGGTCCGAGACGCCGGGCGTGAGGTCGTCCCGGTCGCCCGTCTCCGTCTCGTCGGCCCAGTCGCGCATGCGCAGCAGGTCCTGACCCAGCTTGCTGGACGGGGCCGCCGCCTCGAACTGGTCGAACAGGCCCTCCTCCTCGTCCTGCGGGACGCCCTCGTGGAGCCGGTGCAGACAGAGGTAGTTCGACCGGCCCTTGAGCATGGCGAACTGGGGCCGGCGGCGCAGCAGCGGATGCAGCGCGTCCACCGTGCGCGGCAGGTCGCGCTCGACGAGCTGGCGCTGGAGGGCCAGGGTCGCCGTGGCGACGACGACCCGCTCGCCGTGGGCCAGGGCCGGCACCAGGTAGCCGAGCGACTTGCCCGTCCCCGTGCCGGCCTGGACGAGCAGGTGCGATTGGTCGTCCACGGCCTCGGCGACGGCCTCGGCCATCGCGGCCTGGCCGGGCCTCTCCGTACCGCCGACGGCGGTCACGGCGGCGTGCAGGAGTTCGGGGAGGGATGGCTTCGTCATAGCCGGACCAGCCTACGGGGCGCCACTGACATCGGCGGTCACTCCCGGCCCCACGCCGAGAGGTGGAGGGGGTTGGCCACCGTGCCGTGGACCGCCGCGTGCGGGCGCACGGGCCGGTCGCGATAGCCGTCCAGATGCAGCCGGTTGCGGTTCAGACAGAGGCGCTCGATGCGCGGGGTCAGCATGTCGAACATCTCGAACCGCTCCTTCAGCTCGGGGAACCGGGCCTGGTGGCGCAGGATCTCCGCCCGGACGAGTGACCAGAATTCGCCCTCGGGGACGCCCAGCTGCTCCTCGCAGAGCGGGGAGAGGAAGCGGAACACGCCGGTGAACAGTCCGGAGTGGATGAACTGGGTGAGGAAGGCCGGCTCCTCGGTCAGCAGGACGCGGCGCACGTCCGCCGGCATGGTGTCGTGCTCGGGGAGCGGCTGCGCGCTGACGTTGACGTCGTCCACGAAGTCCTTGATGGCGAGGCGTACCGGCACATCGCTCTCGTCGAAGACCACGATGGCGTTCTCGCCGTGCGGCGAGAAGACGGTGCCGTAGCGGTAGAGGAAGTGCAGCAGCGGCGGCAGCAGGGCGGCGAAGAGGCGGGACAGCCAGACGGCCGGGGTCAGTCCGGAGCGGGCGACCAGCTCGGCGGTGAAGGCACGTCCGTGCGGGTCGGTGTGGAGGAGGGAGGCGAGGGTGCGGGCCCGCTCCCCCGGCGCCAGGCGCGGCGGCAGGGGTTCACGCCAGATCGCCCCCAGGATCTCCTTGAACTGGTAGGGCGCTTCGGGGAGGTGGTCGTACAGGGGGTGTTCGACGGTGACCGAGGCCACCTCGCCGAGCAGGATCACGCCGCAGGTGTCGCGCAGGAACGGGTCGTTGTCGCGCAGCCCCTGGACCCAGCCGGTGACGGCGGGTGCGGCGAGGGTGCGTTCGGTGGGCAGGCCGCGCCAGACGAGGGTGTTGAGGATCGAGAGCGGCAGCTTGACCATGTGCCGGTCGGGGCGGGTGATGTTGGCGAAGGTGCGGATCGACTGCTGCGGCAGCCGTACGTCCGGGTCGGCCGGCAGCGGCACGATGTCGCCGGCGGCGATGGCCGGCGCGAACAGCGGCACGATCCACTCGTCCCACTGCCAGGGGTGGACGGGCAGGTAGTGGTAGCCGGCCGGGTCGAGCCCGCGGGCGCGCAGCACGTCGGCGAAGGCCGCGCGGACGGCCGGGTCGAGCTCCTGCGCGTAGAGGTGCTCCGGATCGGCCAGCGCGGGGACGCCGCGGTAGTCGGCGATGCGGTGGGAGACGGCGAGCCAGGGCAGCCGGACCGGTTCACGGGCCTCGGGCGCGTAGCGGGAGGCGTCGGTGGCGGAGAAGCCCAGGCGGCCCTTGTTGGCGACGATCCAGGGGTGGCCGGTCTGGTGACCCTCCAGTTCGGCGTAGCCGAGGTCGGCCAGCTCCGCGGCGGTGAGCGCGGTGCGGTCGAGGCGGGCGTCGGCGGCGAGGGTCACGGTCAGCTCGCGGATGAGGTGGCCGAGCGTGGTGCCGTCGAGGTCGAGGAGGCGGCGGGCGCGGGTGAGGAACACCAGCGGGTCGTGGAAGGGCGCGCCGTCGGTGGCGGGGTCGGGGCCCTGGGCCCGGATCGACGCGGGGTCCACGCGCCAGCTCCCGTACACACCGCGGTGGGCGGTGAAGGTCAGGCTGCCGTCGTCGTCCAGGGGGAGGGTGTACGTGCTGCCGCCGGCGGTTCGCGGAGCCGGCTCGATGATCTCCTCGTAGGCGAATTCACCGAGCATCTTCGCGAGCATCCGGGAGGCGGCCCGTTCCCAGCCCGCCCGGTTCAGGGGGGGCGTACTCAGGGGGGCGGGCGGCTCCGTCGCGTCGTGGTGCGCTGGGTATGTGGGCACGGGGACTCCTCGGGTGGGAACCGATGGGGTTCGAGCGGTGCGGACGGGTGGGCGGTTCGTTCATGGGCGGGGGTGGGGGGTTGTTCGGTCGCGGACCATCAGCGCGGCCCGCTTCTCCGGGAGGTCGAGTTCGGCGGAGAGGCGGAATCCGGCGCGCCGGAACGCGGAGACGGAGGGGGCGTTGCGGACGTCGGGCTCGGCCACCACGCGGGTGCAGCGGGGGACGTGGTCGAGCACCAGGGCGGTCACGGCGCGCAGCAGCGCCGTACCCGTGCCGCGGCCCCGGTGGCGTTCCTCTCCGATGAGGAGGTGGATGCCCATGTCGTGGGGCCGGGCCGGGTAGTGGCGGGCGAGCGGGTCGAGGTCGGCGCGGTAGAGCTCCCAGTAGCTGACCGGGGTGCCCGACAGCACCCCGATCCACGGGGTGCTGTGGCTGCCGTCGGCGAGCTGGGGGGCGAGGTGTGCGGCCGTGACGCTCTCGTCGCCGGCGAGTTCCCAGAAGGCGGCGACGACGGGATCGTTCATCCAGCGGGTGAGCGTGGCGAGGTCGCGCTCCGGGTCGACCGGCACGAGCTGGAACGGCCCGACCGGGGTGTCCACGGGGGCCCAGGGGCGGGTGTGCGCGTCGGCGGGAGGCACGGGTGGTGGTGCTCCTCTCTCGGCTGTCGGCGATCGGCTTCCCGTCGCGGATGCGCGGTGACCGGTCCCCGCCCCGGGGTCTCAGCCGTGCAGCGGGTTGGTGATGGTGACGTAGACGGACTGGGTGTCCACGGGTCCGACCAGTTCGTCGAGTCCGTGCAGACGGGTCAGCATGTTGGCCTTGCAGCGCAGACGGGGGTTGGACAGCAGATGGGCCGGGAAGGGCGAGCCCAGTCCGCTCACCGATTTCAGGAAGCGCCGGAACGCGTCGATGAGCAGTTGCTCGTCGGCGAGCCGCTGGGAGCCGAAGGCGCCGATCAGTCCGAATACGTTGTTGATCCCCAGGTAGTAGGCGAAGCGTTCGTCGGTGACGGCGTCGGAGACGAAGGTGTCGCTGACCGTTCCGATGCCGGGGAGCCTGCGTTCGAGTGCGGCGCGGTGCGAGGAGCGGAAGTAGTAGCCCTGATTGTCACGGTAACGGCCGCCCGCGGGCCAGCCGTCGGCGTCGAGCAGGACGAGGGTGTTCTGCTGGTGGGCTTCGAGCGCGACACCCGCGTGGGCGTCGAGCCAGAGGACCGGGTGCACGACGCGTTCGAGGTAGCGCAGGAACCACTCGGCGGCGACCGCGGTCGTGGCGCGTCCCGTGGTCCGGGCGAGGCGGTGGACGATGTCGGAGAGCCGGGAGTGCGTCCCGGTGCGGCCCTGCCAGGGGCGCGGGGCGGTGAGTCCGGCGATGCAGACGGCGTCGTCGTGCCGGTCGAAGGGGTTGTGCCGGAGCATGACGTCCAGGCCGTGCACGGGGGTGCCGTCCGGGGTGTCCACGGCGAGCCAGGCGGGGTCGCGCACGATGTCGAAGCCGGGGTGTGCGGCGTGCCAGGCGCGGGCGAGGCCGGTGCGGAGCAGCCGGTGGACCTCGACGCCCCGGTGCAGTTCCTTGCGGAGGTTCTCCCGGCGGGAGTTGGTGATGCGGACGCCCAGGGACAGCTTGAGCATCAGGTCGCTGCCCGGCCGGTGCACGGTGCGCACGGAGGAGGTGGGGTGCCAGGGGGCGCCGTACGGTCCGAGGTCGTGCAGGAGTCCGGCGTCGAGGAGGGCGGCCACCTCGGGCCTGCTCCGCAGCTCGCGGGCCTGCCAGGGGTGGAGCGGAATGAGCGAGCTGTGCGCGGGGAAGGGCAGGCCCTCGGCGTGCCGGGCGACGAGGTCGGCGGCGGACACCGGGCGGCCCTGGTCCGTCCACGCCGAGTCGTGGGCGAGCACGGAGCGGTCGGCGGCCATCCAGTGCAGCGGGAAGGAGCCGTGGAGTTCGGGTGAGTAGCGGCGGGACTCGGCGTCGGTGAGCCCTTCCCGGCTCTTGGGCGAGGGGTGCAGGGGGTGGCCCAGCAGGAGGGACTGTTCCGCGGTGAGGAAGAGGTCGGCGTCGGCGGGGGCGCCGGGTCGGCGTCGGCGCTCCTCGATGAACGCGGCGGTGCGCCGTACGGAGTCGGCGACCCGGCCGGCCATGTCGGTCCCGTCGTTGTGGTCGGCCTCCCGGCCGAGCAGGGCGGCGACGGTGACGGCGTCGGCGGGCGGGGCGGTGGCGGGTGCCTGCTCCAGGGCGGGCGGTCCGAAGCGGTGCCAGCCGGTGGCGGACCAGTGGAGGACGGGGACGAGGAGCGCGGTGCCGCTGGCGGGGAGCGGGATGCGCAGGGTGTCGCCGGCCGGCCGGGGCAGGTCGCCTTCGCGGACCCA
>NZ_JAKRGC010000149.1 GCF_022347745.1 Streptomyces sp. OfavH-34-F | reverse complement strand
GCCGCGAGCGCGCGCAGGGCCGGGTCGCCGGCCGCGTCGGCGAGGACGGCCGGTTCGGGGAAGAGGTGGGTCAGCCCGCCGTGCGGCAGGTCCAGCACCTTGCCGTACGCCTCCACCAGGTCCCCGGCCGCCGCGTCGCCCACCAGCGCCCGTACGGCGAACTCCTCCGCGTCGGCGGTGCCCGGCGAGCGCACTCCCGGCCGGGCCGCGACGTCCGGGGCGAGCGCGGGGTCGGCGGCCAGCAGCTCGTCCACGGCGTACGGGTCGGCGTCCAGGTCGAACAGCCGGCGCAGCCGCTGCACGGCGGTGGTGAGGTCGCGCAGGTCGGTGAGGTGGAGGCGGGCGTCCAGCCAGTTCCCGGCGGACCGTTCGTCCACGGCGGCGACCCCGGTCCCGTACGGCAGGCGCAGGGTGCGCCGGTAGGTGCGGCGGCCGGGCCGGCCGGTGACCTCCTCGACGCGGGCGACCGCGGCGGCGGCGAGCAGGTCGAAGACGGGGCGGGCCGCGTAGGGCCCGCGGTGGGCGAGCCGGAGCGGGATGCCGGTGGTGTGGGAGGCACGGGGCGGGGTGCCGAGCCCCGTCGCGGCCTCGGCGCGTAGCGCGCTGGGGGTGCGGGCGTAGATCCGGCGGACGGTGTCGTTGAACTGCCGGACGCTGTGGAAGCCGGCCGCGAAGGCGATCTCGGTGACGGGCAGGGCGGTCGTCTGGAGGAGGACCCGGGCGGTGTGGGCGCGCTGGGCGCGGGCCAGCGCGACGGGGCCGGCGCCCAGTTCGGCGTTGAGCTGGCGCTGCACCTGGCGGGAGCTGTAGCCGAGCCGCTGGGCGAGGCCGGGGACGCCCTCCCGGTCGACCACGCCGTCGCCGATCATCCGCATGGCGCGGCCGACCACGTCGGCTCGCACGTTCCACTCGGCGGAGCCGGGGACGGCGTCCGGGCGGCAGCGGCGGCACGCCCGGTAGCCGTGGCTCTGGGCGGCCGCGGCCGTCGGGTAGAAGCGGACGTTCTGCCGCTTGGGGGTGACGGCGGGGCAGCTCGGCCGGCAGTAGATGCCGGTCGTTTCGACGGCGAAGAAGAACTCGCCGTCGAAACGGGCGTCGCGGCTGCTCACCGCCTCGTACCTGGTCTCTTCGTCCCTCACACCGTCCAGTGTGCGCCCCGCGCCCCGCCGGGACTCGCGGTTTTCGGACGTCGTGACCAGGGGCCGGTCCGGCTACCGGATCCGGCCGCGCTTGGCGTCCATCGCGGCCCGGCCCTCGGCGCCCTTGCGCTTCCAGTCCTTGCGGATCTCGGCCCGGACCCGGGCGTCGGTCTTGGCGACGATGCGCTGGTTCTCGCGCAGGAGCTTGCGGTAGCTGTCGAAGCGGCGTTCGGGCAGGACGCCGTCCTCGATCGCGGCCCGCACGGCGCAGCCCGGCTCCGCCTCGTGGGCGCAGTCGTGGAAGCGGCAGTCCGCGGCGAGGTCCTCGATCTCCGAGAAGACCTGGCCGACCCCGACCTCGGCGTCCCAGAGGCCGACCCCGCGCAGCCCCGGGGTGTCGATGAGGACCCCGCCCGAGGGCAGGACCAGCAGGTTGCGGGTGGTGGTCGTGTGCCGGCCCTTGCCGTCCACGTCGCGGGCGGCCCGGACCGTCATCACGTCCTCGCCGAGCAGGGTGTTGGCGAGGGTGGACTTGCCGGCCCCGGAGGTACCGAGGAGCACACTCGTACCACCGGAGACGATCGCCGAGAACACGTCGATGCCCTCGCCGGTGGCCGAGCTGACGGGCAGCACCTGGACCCCGGGCGCGACGCGCTCGACGTCCTGGACGAGATGGGAGAGCGTGACCGCGTCCGGGACCAGGTCGGCCTTGGTGAGGAGGACCAGGGGTGCGGCGGTCCGCTCCCCCGCCCCGGCGGCCTCACCGAGGAGCGCGTCACCGCCGGAACTGGACAGGGCGAGGGCCAGGAAGCGCTCGACCCTGCCCAGGTCCAGTTCCACGGCCAGCGAGACGCAGATGGCGATGTGGTCGATGTTGGTGGCGAGCACCTGACCCTCGGACCGCTTGGACGAGGTGGAGCGGACGAACGCGGTACGGCGCGGCAGCAGCGCCCGGACGAACCGCGGATCGCCGTCGGCGTCCACGGCGGCCCAGTCGCCGGTGCAGATGATCCGCATCGGGTCGCGGGGCACCACGAAGGCGGTGTCCGCCAGGACCGTGCCCTCGGGGGTGATCAGGTCGCAGCGCCCGCGGTCCACCCGCAGCACCCGGCCGGGCACCAGGCCCTGGGCGGCGTACGGGGCGAACGCGTCCGCCCAGTCGTCGTCCCAGCCGTAGGCGGCGAGGGGGTGCGCGGCGGAGGAAGCGGAGGTGGAGAAGGAGGAGAGAGAAGACGGGAGAGACAAGGGAAACCCTTCACAGGGTGGCCCCGGCGTTTCGCGCGTCGGCGAAGAAGTCTGGGAGAGGTCAGCCGGTGGCCACGGAGGTGGAAACGAGGAACTTCGGCGTGTGGGCAGCGCCCATCGCAATGACCTTCGTCAATGTCCTCACCTCCGCATTCATCCGTGTGCTCGGCCGGCGACCGGTCGGCCGTCCGTCTCGTCGCACACCATAGCCCCAGGGACTCCGGCGGCTCAACGCATTATTGCGCGCGGACCGGATCGTCAACACTCGTCCCTCGATCGGGTGATACGCATGGAGTTGGACCGGTCGCGGACGGTTAGGGTGCCGCACATGACCTCCCCGCAGACAGCCTCCGGCTCGTTCACCCCGGCCCAGTTGGGCTCCCTCATCCTGATCGGCTGGAACGGCGAGTACCAGCAGAGCGGACGCGACGCCGCCTTCCTCCTCGCCTATTCGCTGGGCGACGGAGCGGAGGGGCCGGCGGTCGGCGAGCACGCCATGCGTATCGCGCTGCAGCGCGCCGGGCTGACCGTCGGCGGCCCCTCGGTGCGCGCCGACGAGACGCCGGGGCTCTCCGTGAAGCTCCTCGTCCAGGCCGGACAGGCCGTGCTGACCCTGCCGCACTTCACCGCGCAGTACCCGGTCCGGTCCGAATGGCTGGCGGCGGCCCACGACATGGGCGAGGTGCACGCGATGTTCGCCACCCGCCCGTGGCCGCAGGGCGCGCCCGGACTCCCCGTCGGTGAGCCGGAGTTGCGGGCCTTCGCCGGTGACCCTGACGTCATCGCGACCTCCGCGCACTGCGTGCTCCCGGTGCGCGGCCTGCGCTGACCCGGCCCACGCCAGAGGCCCACCACCCGGGCGGGTGGTGGGCCTCGGTCATGCGCTACGCACACGTCGCACAGGACGGACGACGCGCGGCGGACCACCCGGAGGCCGGGCCGCCCGCCGCGGGCGTACGGAGTCAGTTGTTGCCGACACCGTTCCCGGAGAGGACCGGGATGCCGTTGACCAGGTGCGAGAGGGCCTCGTCACCCTTGGCCTGGGTGGAGTTGTCGGCGCACTGCTGGTTCTGCGGCGAGGACAGCACGTCGATGTCCTGCGCCGTGATCGGCACGAGCAGACCGACGAGCGAGCCCGCGTTCACCTTGACCGGGGCGCCCACGCACAGGTCGTTGAGCGAGCCCTGGATGAGCTGGGCCTGCGGGCTGCCGTCGCCGTGGGTCGCGGAGTTGCCGACCGCGCTGGCCGCACCGTTGCCGTTGACGGTGGTGGTGCCCCCGTCGTTGCCGATCGCCATGGCCGAGGGGGCCGCGACGGCCGAGAGCCCGACCAGGGACACGGCCACTGCCGCGCCGGCCATCATCTTCTTCATCACGCTTCACCTTTCGGAGCGTTCCGTTCTGGAACGTACTGATCAACCCCGTGCGGACGTTTCGGTTCCGCTGATCCACCCAAATGGGTTCGATCCCGCATGAGTTCGACCGTTCCGTTGTCAACCGCGGCCGGCCGGCCGGTCCGGGGTGCGGGCGGCGGGCACGAAGCCGGCCGCGCGGGCGGGGCCGGACGGCGCGCCCGGCGCCGGGACCGGCGCGGTATGGGCGGCCTGCCATTCGGCGAGGAGCCGGTCGTAGATCGGGGTGGTGCCGGACGGTTGCCGGCTGTGCTGCTGGTCCATGCGGGGGCCCTACCCGCTCCGGCGGGCACCGGCCTCCCCCACTACGGCACACGGCCCAGCGGGGCGCCCGTTCGGGCGACCACTGGGCCGTGCGGGAAGGGCTGTGTCGACGCCCGTCAGTCGTTGGCGACGCCGTTGCCCGAGAGGATCGGGATGTCGTCCAGGATGTGCGACAGCGCCTCGTCACCCTTGGTCTGGGTGGAGTTCTCGGTGCACTGCTGGTTCTGCGGCGAGGACAGGACGTTGATGTCCTGGACCGAGATCGGCACGACGCCGAGCAGCGAACCGGCGTTGACCTTGGCCGGCAGGGCGATGCAGGGCTTGTTGAGCGAGCCCTGGATGAGCGC
Organism: Streptomyces sp. OfavH-34-F; assembly: GCF_022347745.1. Taxonomy (GTDB): domain Bacteria; phylum Actinomycetota; class Actinomycetes; order Streptomycetales; family Streptomycetaceae; genus Streptomyces. The sequence goes on along the minus strand of NZ_JAKRGC010000149.1, from coordinate 10,531 downwards.
GAACTGCGGGCTCCAGTCGCCGTGGGTGGCGGAGTTGCCGTAGGACTGCACGGCGCCGTTGCCGTTCAGGGTGGTGGTGCCCTGGTCGTTGCCGATGGCCATGGCCGACGGGGCGACCGCGGCGGAGACGCCGACGATCGATGCGGCGACGGCCGCCGAGGCCATCATCTTCTTGATCATGAAACTGCCCTTCTGGTTCTTCTCTGGTTGCCCGCCGGTGCCGAGCGCACTGATCAACTCGGCGGCGCGGGAATGGTTCCGGCACATCACCCGAAAGGTGCGTCCACGGCCGGAATGCGCGCGCGATCGAACGGATGCGCGCGTCGTCGGCTCGGATCAGCGGCCGACCGGGAGGCCACCGAGGAGGGGCGCCGCGTCCTGCACCGCTCCGGTGGCCTGGCCGGCGACCTTGGCGACGGTGCCGTTCTCGTGGAGGCGGTCGGTGGTGTCGCTGACCGAGTCGACGGCACCGACGACCGGGTCGGTCACCTGCGGAGCGGCCGCGATCACCTGGTTGACGCCCCCGTCGAGGCTGAAGCTGGGGGCCGTGGGCGTGGCGACGGCGAAGGCGGGGGCTGCCGTGCCGAGCGCGACCACGGAACCGGCGACGAGCGCGGCGGACTTCGCGTACTTCACTTTCGGGTTCCCTTCTGCGGCGGCGGAATTTCCGGTCGCGTCCCCGCGCCGCACGAACCCTCCGTGGCCGTGACTTCCGCCGCTTTCCCTCTGCCTAACGACGCGACCGCGGCGGGGCAACTGGGGGAACCCTGCTTTCTTCAACGGGTATGCCCCGGACCACAGTTCGAGTGGTCCGGGGCATTCCGAGCCGAAGAAATCCGGCGCGCCTCGATCAGGCGTTGACGCAGGTGTTGCCGAAGGCCGGGTTCAGCACGCCGATGACGTCGATGGTGTTGCCGCAGAGGTTGACCGGGATGTTGATCGGGACCTGAATGGTGTTGCCCGAGACGACACCCGGCGAGGCCACGGCGGCACCGTCGGCGCCCGCGTCGGCGAAGGCCGGGGTGGCGGCACCGACGGCCATGAGCGTACCGGCGGCGACGGCGGCGATCTTGGTGTACTTCACTTCAAACCCTTTCCTCGGCGGAGTCCGGAGCGGCCACGGATCTCGTGCCCGCACGAGCGCGGACTGAGCGCTCGTGACTCCGCCGCTGTCATTCGTAACGAGGCCGGGCGGTGGGCGAAACTGCCCAAGAGGAACATTTCATCAATACCGCCCGAATGATGGAGCAGAGGCAGCAACGGGCCCGGACCGTCGGAGGAGGAACGCCGACGAGCCGGGCCCGGAGACGGCCGGATCAGCTGTTGCCGGCGCCGTTGCCCGAGAGGACCGGGATGCCGTCCAGGATGTGCGACAGCGGCTCGTCACCCTTGGCCTGGGTGGAGTTCTCGGTGCACTGCTGGTTCTGCGGGTTGGACAGGACGTTGACGTCCTGGACCGTAATCGGGACGAGACCGATGAGCGAACCGAGGTTCGCCTTGAGCGGCAGGCCGACGCAGGGCTTGTTGAGCGAGCCCTGGACGAGGTCGAACTGCGGGCTGCCGTCGCCGTACGTCTCGGCGTTGCCGAGCACCTCGGTGGCGCCGTTGCCGTTGACCGTGGTCGTACCGCCGTCGTTGCCGATGGCCATCGCCTGCGTGGCGCCGAGCCCGAGGATGGAGGCGGCGACAGCACCCGTAGCCAGGACCTTCTTGATCACGATGAACCCTTCTCGTACTGGATGCCCCGAACCGGAGCGCCCTGACCAACTCGTCGCCCGGCGTTTGGTTATCACTATTCACCCGAATGCCGGGGAGACACGGACGTCCGTACGAAAGTGATCGAGACATACTGACGGAAATCGAGAGAGGAAACGTTCACTCGTAGCCTCGCCGCGCGATCACAGGAAATTCACCGGATTCACGTTTCTCACGCACGCGGACGTCGTTATGGCTGTCGTCGAGCCCGCTCGGCGGGAGGCTCACCCGAAACACCGGGCAGGCCCGACAGCCGCGGCACCGCCTGATGAAGAACTGCGGGCCGTGCGTCCGCGAGAAATGTCCCAAGGAAGGGCACCAATGCGAAAAGCCTTGAGTAAAAGCATGCTCGTCATGGCGGCGGCGTCAGGCATCCTGACCGCCTCGGGCGGCTACGCCTTCGCCGATGCCACGGCAGACGGCGCCGCCGTCGGTTCGCCCGGCGTCGCTTCGGGCAACGTCGTGCAGGTTCCGGTGCACGTGCCCGTCAACGTGTGCGGCAACACGGTCAACGTGATCGGCGCCCTGAACCCCGCCTTCGGCAACGAGTGCGAGAACGAGGGCGGCGACGCGGGCTCCGGCACCTCCCAGGGGGCGAGCGCCAGCGGCGTCGCCGCCAACTCCCCCGGCGTCCTCTCGGGCAACGTGGTCCAGGCCCCCGTCGACATCCCGGTCAACGTGTGCGGCAACAGCATCAACGTGGTGGGCCTGCTGAACCCGGCCGCCGGCAACGAGTGCGAGAACGGCGGCGGCGACGAGGTCACCCCGCCCGTCGAGCCGCCGAAGCCCCCGCACCACAAGCCGCCGCACCACAAGCCGCCGAAGGGTCACCACGACCACGACTGCAAGTGCGACAACCCGCCCACCCCGCCGGAGCCCCCGAAGCCCCCGGTGCACCACCACGACGACGACTGCCCGCCGAGCCACCACCACACCCCGCCGGAGCCCCCGAAGCCTCCGAAGCCGCCGGTGCACCACCACGACGACGACTGCCCGCCCAGCCACCACCACACCCCGCCCACCCCGCCGGAGCCTCCGACCACCCCGGAGAACCCGCCGACCCACACCGGCTGGCACCACACGCCGCCCAAGCACCACAAGCCGCCGCAGATGGCGCACACCGGTGCCAACGAGAACCTGGGGATCGCCGGTGGCGCCGCCGCCGCGATGGTCCTCGGCGGCGGTCTCCTGATGGGCCGCGCCCGCGCCGCCAAGAAGTGACCTGACCCTCCCGAGCACGACGAGGTCCGGCCCGACAGCCTTCCGCTGTCCGGCCGGACCTCTTGCGTACCGGGAGGTGAGTGCCCGTCAGACCGTTCCGAGGCCCGCCCGCTCCAGGCAGGCGGCGACCGCCGCCGTCTCCCCGGCGTCCAGCCGGCGCATCGGCCGGCTGACCTGGTTGGTGGCGATGACCCCGCGCAGCGTCAGGGCCGTCTTGAACGCGCCGAGACCGGCCGCCGTGGCGGACGCCGTGCCGGGCCGGGCGGCGCGCACGATGTCGAAGAGCGCGACCAGCCGGTCCTGTTCGGCCCTGGCGGCGGCCCAGTCGCCGCGCACCGCCGCCTCGTGCAGCCGTACGTAGCCGTGCGGGTCCACGTTGCCGAGCCCCGGCACCGAGCCGTCGGCGCCGCCCAGCATCATCGCGTCGACCACCAGCTCGTGGCCGGTGAGCACGGAGAAGCCGGGCAGGTCGCGGGCGCCGATGGCCAGCCTGCGGAACGCGCCGTCGTCGCCGCTGGAGTCCTTCACCCCGGCCAGCACCCCGTCGGCGGCCAGTTCCAGCAGCATGTCCGGGTCGAGCTTGGTGTGCACGCAGACCGGCACGTCGTACGCCAGCACCGGCAGGTCGAGCGCGGCGGCGACGTCCCGGAAGTGGCGGTCGATCTCCGCAGGATGGGTGCGGGTGTAGAACGGCGCGGTGACGACGACGGCGGCGGCGCCCAGTGCGGCGGCGCGCCGGGCGCGTTCGACCGCCCGGTCGGTGGTGGTCTCGATGGCGCCGGCGAGGACGGGCACCCGGCCGGCCGCCGCGGCGACGACCGTCTCGATGACCCGGTCCTGGCGTCCCGGGGTGAGGTAGGCGGTCTCGCCGGAGCTGCCGAGGGCGAAGAGGCCGCTGACGCCGCCGGCCACCAGGTGGTCCACGACCCGTTCCAGGGAGGGGATGTCCAGTTCGCCGTCCTCGGTGAGCGGGGTGACGACGGGCGGGATCACTCCGGTGTGGCGCGGGGTTCGGGCGGTCATGCGGTGCTCCTTGCGGACGGTACGGCGGGGGTCTGGGGGTGGACGCAGTGGTGGCGGTGGCCGCCGGGGCCCTCGGTGCGGGCCGGGAAGGCGGTGGCGCAGGCGTCGTCGGCCTTCCAGCAGCGGGTGCGGAAGGGGCAGCCGGTGGGCGGGTTGGTCGCCGAGGGGACGGGGCCGGTGAGCACGATGCGCTCGGTGCTCTCCAGCAGGCTGGGGGTGGCGGAGAGCAGTGCCTCGGTGTACGGGTGGGCGGGGGTGCCGGCGACGTCGGCGGCGCGGCCCTCCTCGACGACGCGGCCGAGGTAGAGGACGGCGATGCGGTCGGCGAGGTAGCGCACGGTCTGGATGTCGTGCGAGATGAACACCATGCCGAGACCGAGGCGTTCGCGCAGGTCCACCAGGAGGTTGAGGACCTGGGCGCGGACCGACACGTCGAGCGCGGAGGTGGGTTCGTCGGCGACGATCAGTTCGGGTTCCAGGGCCAGGGCGCGGGCGATGGCGACGCGCTGGCGCTGGCCGCCGGAGAGCTGGCCGGGCAGGGCGGCCCGGGTGTGGCCGGGCAGGCCGACGAGGTCGAGGAGTTCGCGGACCCGGGCGGTGCGTGCCTCGCGGGCGCCCCGGTGGTGGACGTCGAGCGGGTCGCGCAGGATCTGCTCGACGGTGAGGCGCGGGTTGAGGGCGGTGGCGGGGTCCTGGAAGACGACACCGACGGCGGAGCCGAAGTCCCGGCGGCGCTGGGTGCCGGTCATCTCCCACAGGTCGCGGCCGTGGAAGGTGACGGTGCCCTCGGTGGGCCTCTGGAGGCCGGTGAGCACCCGCGCGAGGGTGGACTTGCCGCAGCCGGACTCGCCGACGAGGCCGACGATCTCGCCGCGCCGGACTTCCAGGTTCGCGTCGGTGAGGGCGTGGACGGCGTCGCGGCGGAAGACGCCTCCGCTGCGTGCCTTGTGGCGTACGTGGACGCCGTCGAGCCTGATCACAGGGCGCTCCCTTCCAGTGGGGCGGTCTTGGCCGGGTGGTGGCAGGCGAAGCCGTGGTCCGGCGCGGTGGCGGACGCGGTGAGTCGCGGGGTGGTGGTGCGGCAGAGGTCGGTGGCGGCGGCGCAGCGGGAGGCGAAGCGGCAGCCGGGTCCGAAGCCCTGGGGGGCGGGGACGACGCCGGGGATCTGGTGGAGCCGGTCGGCGCCGGCCTCCAGCGAGACGACGGAGCCGAGCAGGCCGCGGCTGTAGTGGTGGGTGGGGGCGGTGAGGACGGAGCGGGTGGCGCCGATCTCGGCGAGCCGGCCGGCGTACATGACGGCGACGCGGTGCGAGAGGTCGCCGACGAGGGCGAGGTCGTGGGAGACGAGGACCATGGCGAAGCCGAGTTCCTCGCGGAGGCGTACGAGGAGTTCGACGACCTGGGCCTGGACGGTGACGTCGAGGGCGGTGGTGGGTTCGTCGGCGATGAGCAGGCGGGGGCTGCGGGAGAGGGCCATGGCGATCAGGACGCGCTGGCGCTGGCCGCCGGAGAGTTCGTGGGGGTAGCTGCGCAGGGTGCGTTCGGGCGAGAGGCCGACGAGTTCGAGGAGTTCGGCGGGGGTCTTGGTGCCGCCGCGCGAGGTGAGCTGCTTGAGCTGGGTGCCGACGAGGACGGAGGGGTTGAGGGAGGAGAGCGCGTCCTGGTAGACCATCGCGATCTCGGGGCCCATGAGGGCGCGGCGCTCCTTGGGCGGGAGGGCCAGGAGGTCGCGGCCCCGGTACAGGATCTCGCCGGTGACCTCGGCGTTGCGGGCGAGGAGGCCCATGACGGCGAGGCTGGTGATGGACTTGCCGCAGCCGGATTCGCCGACGAGGCCGAGGGTTTCGCCCTCGTGGACGGTGAAGGTGAGGGAGTCGACGACCGGGGTGGTGCCGTAGCGGTCGGGGAAGCGGATGGCGAGGTCGCGTACGACGAGGAGTTCGGCGGCGTCCTCGGGGACGGGGGTGAGGGCGGGTTCCTGGGCGTCGATGCGCCGGGCGAGGGTGGTGAGGGCGGCGTCGATGTCGGCGGTGGAGCGGGCCTCGACGGGGTCGGGGGTGGCGACGGCGTCGCTGGGGACGGCGGGGCGGGCGGCCCGGGGCGCGGCGGAGGCGTCGGTGAGGCCCTCGGAGAGGATGTTGAGGGCGAGGACGGTGACGAGGATGGCCAGGCCGGGGAAGAAGGTGGCCCACCAGCCGCCGGCGAGGAGGATCTGCCGGCCGTAGGCGAGGACGCTGCCCCAGCTGGGGTCGGGGTCCTGCACTCCGGCGCCGATGAAGGAGAGGCTGGCCTCGAAGATGATGGCCTCGGCGACCATGACGGTGGCGAACACCAGGACGGGTGCCATGCAGTTGACGGCGACGTGCCGGAGCACGATGTGGCCGCGCCGGGCACCGATGACCTTCTCGGCGGCGACGTAGTCCTCCCCGTACTGGGACAGCACGTTGGCGCGGACGACGCGGGCGAGCGAGGGGGTGTAGACGAAGGCGATGGTGAAGATGATGACGGGGACGCTGGTGCCGAAGACCGCGACGAGGACGGCGGCCAGGGCGATCGGCGGGAACGACATCACGACGTCGAGGGTGCGCATCACGGATTCGTCGCCGAGTTTGCGCGAGGTGGCGGCGAGCGCGCCGAGCAGGGAGCCGGCGGCGAGGGCGAGCGCGGTCGCGCCGAGGCCGATGACCAGCGAGTAGCGGGCGCCGTGGACGACGCGGGCGAAGACGTCGCGGCCGGCCCGGTCGGTGCCGAACCAGTGGTCGGCGCCCGGTGCCTGGACGGGGGTTCCGGTGGTGAGGGGGTCCTGGGTGAGCAGGGGGGCGAGGACCGCGCCGAGCAGGACGACGACGAGCACGCCGAGTGCGACGCGGGAGGTGGCCGGGAGCGCGCGGAGGGCGATGCCGGGGCGGGAGAGGCGGGTGGTCAGCCGGCTGGTGGCAAACATGTCAGACCGTCCTGATGCGCGGGTTGACCAGCAGGTAGAGCAGGTCGACGATGACGTTGACCACCAGGAACGCGATGGCGATGGTCAGTACGGTGCCCTGGACGAGGGCGACGTCGCCGCCCGTGACACCTTCGAGGATGAGCTTGCCCATGCCGGGCAGGTCGAAGATCGCTTCGATGACGACGGCGCCGCTGAGCAGGTAGCCGACCTTGACGCCGAGGACGGTGAGCGGGGTGACGAGCGCGTTGCGCAGCACGGAGCGGATGACCAGGAAGCCGGGCAGGCCGTTGCCGCGTGCGGTGCGGACGTAGTCGCGGTCGAGTTCGGCGACCATCGCGGTGCGGACGAGGCGGGCGAGGGAGGCGGCGACGGGGACGGCCAGCGAGATCGCGGGCAGGGCCATGGTGCGCAGCCAGCCGCCGAGGGAGTCGGCCGGGTTGATGTAGCCGCCGGTCGGGAAGAGCGGGGTGTTCAGGGCGAATTGCTGGATGAGCAGGACGCCGAGCCAGAACGAGGGGATGGCGACGCCGGCCATGGACAGCACCCGGAACAGCTGGTCGGGCCAGCGGTCGCGGTGGACGGCGCCGAGGACGCCGGCGGTGACCGCGAGGACGACGGCGAGGATCAGGCCGAGGACCGTCAGCTGGAGGGTGAGCGGGAACGCGGCGGTGATGCGGTCGGCGACGGGCTGGCTGGGCGGGACCGTCATGCCGAGGTCGAGGTGGAGCAGCCGGCCCAGGAAGTCGATGTAGCGCACGGGCAGGGGGTCGTTGAGGCCGTTGGCCTCGGCGAAGGCGGCGCGGGCTTCGGGGGTGGCGCTCTCCCCGAGCGCGTTGAAGGCCGGGTCGACCGGCGAGAACTGCAGCACCACGAAGACGAGCAGCGCGATGCCGAGGATCATCACCGGCATCATCGCGACGCGGCGCAGCGCGAGCCGGAGAAAAGCAACCATCGTCGGGTTCCTAGCGGTTGGGCGGTCCGGTCCGGGACGCCGGGGGGAGCGGCGGTCCCGGACCGGGGCTTTCGGTCGGCGGCCGGCGGTCCTCAGGCGCGGCTGACGTCGAGGAAGGACAGGCCCGTGGTGGGCAGCGGCCGGAAGCCGGGGAGCGCCTTGTCGTTCCAGGCGGTGGGCAGCTTGCGGTGGAGGACGGGGTAGAGGGCGGCCTCGTCGGCGACGAGGTCGGTGACCTCGCCCCACAGCTTTCTGCGGGTGGCCTCGTCGGGGGCCTGGGCGGCCTTGTCGAGGGTCTGCCTGACCTTCTTGTAGGCGGCGGACCTGGACCATCCGTAGCGCTTCTCGGGCCAGAAGCCGTAGTAGAACCAGCGCATGAGCAGGTCGGCGTCGTTGCCGAAGACGGAGGGGTCGCCGGGGGCGACGAGGACCTCGAAGTCGCCCTGGTCGACCTTGGCGTACTGGGCGGCGGACTGGGCGATGCTGAGCGTGGCCTCGATGCCGGCGGCGGCCCAGCTCTCCTTGACGAGCGGGGCGATGTCCTTGACCCAGCCGGTGTCGGTGAGCAGGAGGGTGAACTTGAGTGTCCCGACTCCGGCCTCGGCGAGCAGCTTCTTCGCCTTGGCCACGTCGTGGGTGTAGACGGTGGCGGCCTTGTGGTAGTCGGGGTGGGTGGCGGGGACGTAGCCGGTGGCGGCGGTGGCGTTGCCGACCAGGGCGGTCTTGATGATCTTCTCGGTGTCCAGGGCGTAGTGGAGGGCCTGGCGCACCCGCTTGTCGGCGAACCGCTTGTCGGCGGTGTTGCACATGAGGAAGAGCAGTCCGAAGGACTGGACGGACTCGGTCCTGGCGGAGCCGGAGAGGCGCTTGACGTCGATGTAGGGGACGTCCTCGATGGCCTGGACGCGGCCGGACTCCATGGCGCTGACGCGGGCGGACGGGTCGGACATCAGGCGCCAGACCATCTTCTTGGCCTTGGCGGGGTGGGGGCCGTTGTACTTGTCGTACGCCTCGAAGACGATCTTGTCCTCGCGGGTGGCGGAGACGAACTTGTACGGGCCGGAGCCGACGGGCTTGGCGTCGAACGCCTTGGGGTCGGGTTCGACGATCTTCTTCGGCACGATCCGGGCGACGGAGACGCGGGAGGGGAAGAGCGCGAAGGGGTACTTGAGCTTGAACTCGACCGTGCCCTGGTCGACGGCCTTCACCGTGTCGATGAAGGGCACGAACTGCGCCATCAGCGAGGCGTTCTCCGGGTCCAGGATGCGTTCGAAGCTGTACACGACGTCGTCGGCGGTGACGGGCGAGCCGTCGTGGAAGGTGGCGCCCTCGCGGAGCGTGGCCCGGTAGGTGGTGGCGTTGATCTTCTTCGGCATCTCGGTGGCGAGGCCGGGCCGGGCGACCAGGGTGGCCGGGTCGAGGTCCACCAGGCCCTCGAAGATGTGCATGTTGGCGGCGTAGGGGGTGGCGCCGGAGGTGATCATCGGGTCGAAGCCGGTCGAGAGGGCGTAGGACAGGCCGGCCTCGATGAGGTCACCGCGGCCGCTTCCGTCCGTCGCGCCGTCGGCGGTCGAGGACGGTCCGCCGCAGGCGGCCAGGCCGGCGGTGAGGGCGGCGGCGGCTCCGACGGCGCTGGTGTATCGCAGGAAGGTGCGGCGCTCGACACCGGCTGATATCAGCTCGGGCACGGGTCCTCCAGGGACTTGGGGGTGGGGCGTCGTGGACGGAAGGCAGGGGTGTGGGGGCGGGTCCGGTGGGGGTGCGGAACCCGTAGCATCAGACGTCTGATGTCTGATGCCTTGATAGCGTGGGAACGTAGCGTGACAATCCAGAGGGGTCAAGAGGTGGGGAGTTCACATATGTCCGGTACGAAGCCCGGCCGGCAGCTGCTGCGGCAGGAAGTCGTGGACGGAATCAAGCGGTACATCCTCGACGAACGGCTCCGCCCGGGTGACCCGCTGCCCACCGAGCCCGCCCTGTGCGAGGCGCTCGGCGCCAGCCGCTCCAGCGTCCGCGAGGCGGTCAAGATCCTGAACGCGCTGGACATCGTCGAGGTGCGCCACGGGCACGGCACCTACGTCGGCCGGCTGAGCCTGTCCGCCCTGGTGGAGAGCCTCACCTTCCGCGGCCTGCTCTCCCCCGACGACGACTTCCAGGTCATGGCCGACCTGGTGGACGTGCGCGAACTCTTCGAGCGCGGCATGGCCGACCGGATCGTCTCACTGCTCAGCGCGGAGCAACTGGACGCGCTGGACGCCCTGGTGGCCACGATGCGCGAGACGGGCGCCCGGGAGGGACACGGCTTCGTGGACGCCGACCGCGCCTTCCACGCCCAGCTCGTGGCGCCGCTCGGCAACGAGCTGATCGGCCAGCTCTCGATGGCGTTCTGGGACGTGTACACGATCGTCGCCCCGCACCTGGACGGGTTCACGCAGGCCGACGAGACGGAGACGATCGCCGCCCACCAGAACATCGTGGACGCCGCGCGCGCCGGGGACATCCCCGGCTTCCTCAAGGCGCTCGGCGAGCACTACGCGCCCGTGCGCCGCCGGATCGCCGAGGCCCGCGCCCGGCGCTGAGCGGGGCGGCCCCCGACGGCCGCGCCGGACGAGGACAGCACGAACGCGTCGAGCGGG
>NZ_JAKRGC010000148.1 GCF_022347745.1 Streptomyces sp. OfavH-34-F | reverse complement strand
CGGAGCGCGGGCAGCCCCCGCAGCCCGCGCGGCGGGGGAGTGCGGCGGCTGTACGAGCGGGCCCGCCGGGCCTGGGACCGCCCGCTGACGGCGTACTACGTCATCCTCGGCGCCGGACTCCTGATCACCGTGCTGGGCCTGGTGATGGTCTACTCCGCCTCGATGATCAAGGCGCTGGAACTCGGCAAGCCCGGCACCTACTTCTTCCGCAAGCAGTTCCTGGCCGCGGTGATCGGGGCCGGGCTGATGGCGATGGCCGCCCGGATGCCGGTCAAACTGCACCGCGCGCTGTCCTACCCGCTGCTCCTGGGCACCGTCTTCCTGATGGTGCTGGTCCAGGTGCCGGGGATAGGGATGTCGGTCAACGGCAACCGCAACTGGCTCTACCTGGGCGGGCCCTTCCAGCTCCAGCCGAGCGAGTTCGGCAAGCTGGCCCTGGTGCTGTGGGGCGCCGATCTGCTCGCCCGCAAACAGGACAAGCGGCTGCTGACCCAGTGGAAGCACATGCTGGTCCCGCTGGTGCCGGTCGCCTTCATGCTGCTCGGGCTCATCATGCTCGGCGGCGACATGGGCACTGCGATCATTCTCACGGCCATCCTGTTCGGGCTCCTCTGGCTGGCCGGCGCGCCCACCCGGCTGTTCGCCGGGGTGCTGGCCGTCGCCGGGCTCATCGGCTTCCTGCTGATCCGGACGAGCCCCAACCGCATGTCCCGGCTGGAGTGCATGGGGGCCAGCGAGCCCGGTCCCGGTGGCTCCTGCTGGCAGGCGGTACACGGCATCTATGCTCTGGCGTCGGGCGGCTGGTTCGGATCCGGCCTCGGCGCAAGTGTGGAAAAATGGGGCCAACTCCCCGAACCGCACACCGACTTCATCTTCGCCATCACCGGGGAGGAACTGGGGCTGGCGGGGACGCTGTCGGTGCTCGCCCTCTTCGCGGCTCTAGGCTATGCGGGTATCCGCGTGGCCGGACGCACGGAGGACCCCTTCGTGAGGTACGCAGCGGGAGGTGTGACCACCTGGATCACGGCGCAGGCCGTGATCAACATCGGTGCGGTGCTCGGCCTGCTGCCGATCGCCGGTGTCCCGCTCCCGCTGTTCTCCTACGGGGGGTCGGCCCTGCTGCCGACCATGTTCGCCGTCGGGCTCCTGATCGCGTTCGCGCGGGACGAGCCCGCCGCGAAGGCGGCCCTGGCCGTGCGGAGGCCAGGGGTGAGATGGAAGACGATGAGACGGCGCGTCAAGAAGCGTCCGTCCGGAGAGCGGTGAATTTCGGTGCATGTCGTACTCGCCGGCGGGGGGACCGCCGGCCACATCGAGCCCGCGCTTGCCCTCGCGGACGCCCTGCGCAGGCAGGACCCGAGCGTGGGGATCACCGCTCTCGGCACGGAGCGGGGACTCGAGACCAGGCTCGTACCCGAGCGGGGGTACGAACTCGCCCTGATCCCGGCGGTACCGCTGCCGCGCAAGCCCACGCCCGAACTGATCACCGTTCCGGGCCGGCTGCGCGGCACCATCAAGGCCGCCGAGCAGGTCCTGGAGCGCACCCGGGCCGACTGCGTCGTCGGCTTCGGCGGTTACGTGGCCCTGCCGGGCTATCTGGCCGCCAAACGGGCCGGCGTCCCGATCGTGGTCCACGAGGCCAACGCCCGGCCCGGCCTGGCCAACAAGATCGGCTCCCGGTACGCGCACGGCGTCGCCGTCTCCACCCCGGACAGCAAGCTGCGCGGAGCCCGTTACATCGGCATCCCGCTCCGCCGCACCATCGCCACCCTCGACCGGGCCCGCGTCCGACCCGAGGCGCGCGCGGCGTTCGGGCTCGACCCCAACCTGCCGACGCTGCTGGTCTCCGGCGGCTCGCAGGGCGCCCGCCACCTCAACGAGGTGGTGCAGCGCGTCGCGCCGCTGCTCCAGCGCTCCGGCATCCAGATCCTGCACGTGGTCGGGCCGAAGAACGAATTGCCGCGCGTGGACAACATGCCGGGGATGCCCCCCTACATCCCGGTACCGTACGTGGACCGGATGGATCTCGCGTACGCCGCGGCCGACATGATGCTCTGCCGCGCCGGCGCGATGACCGTCGCCGAACTCTCCGCCGTCGGACTGCCCGCCGCCTACGTCCCGTTGCCCATCGGCAACGGCGAACAGCGGCTGAACGCCCAGCCGGTGGTGAACGCCGGAGGCGGTCTGCTGGTGGACGACGCTGCGCTCACCCCCGAGTGGGTGCAGGTCAACGTCCTTCCGGTGCTGTCCGATCCGCACCGGTTGTATGAAATGTCCCGCGCCGCCGCCGAGTTCGGCCGCCGGGACGCCGACGATCTGCTGGTCGGCATGGTGTACGAGGCGATTGCCGCACGCCGTAACGCGTGAGGCGGGCGGGTCCGGGGGCGATGGCCTCCGGACCCGGCGTAAGGAGCGAGCGTGGCCGGACCGACGACCGCCCAGCGCGGCGCAGGGAAGCAGGAGGACACCCCCGACCGGCCGCCGCGCCCGGCCGCCGACGGGCCCCGGATGCCCCGGCGAAGGCTGCTGATCCTGATTGCCGCCGCCGTGCTGCTGCTCGGTTCCGGAGTCGTCTGGGCGCTGTACGGATCCTCCTGGCTGCGCACCGAGGACGTCCGGATCACCGGGCTCCGGGTGCTGACCCCGGCCGAGGTGGAGCGCGCGGCGGCGGTGCCGATGGGGGCGCCGCTGGTCTCCGTCGACACCGGGGCGATCGAGCGGCGGTTGCGCCAGAAGTTGCCTCGTATCGACGAGGTGGATGTCGTTCGCTCATGGCCGCACGGCATCGGTCTTAAAGTGACCGAACGAAAGCCGGTCCTTTTGGTGAAAAAGGGCGGAAAGTTCATCGAAGTGGACGACGAGGGCGTCCGTTTCGCCACGGTGGACAAGGCGCCCGTGCGGGTGCCGCTGCTGGAACTGGCCGCCGGCCGCTCCCCGAGTCTGCGCCGTTTCGGCACGGACCGGCTGGTGCGGGAGGCGGTCCGGGTGGCGGGCGACCTTCCGGACGCCGTCGCCGAGGACACCCGTCTCGTGCGGGTCGCCTCGTACGACGCCATCTCGCTGGAACTCGGCGGGGATCGCACGGTGATGTGGGGAAGCGGTGAAGCGGGTGCGGCGAAAGCGAAAGTTCTCACCGCTCTCATGAAAGTCGCCCCCAAAGCGGGACACTTCGACGTGAGTGCGCCCACCGCCCCGGCGGTGTCGGGTGGTTGACGCACATTTGGCCTGGCCGGCACCCTGGTTGGTCAGCGCTACGGGTGATCACATAGGGTGAAAAGAAAAACGGGAGGTTCGGCGTGTTCGTTGAACGTGCGCCACTTGTCGACTTAGTGTCCTGTTCGGAAGAGTCCATGAAGCAGACACACTGGTAACCCTAAACTTGAACGTTAGGGTTTGGGTCGGCGTTCGGACCGTCCCAATCGGCATCCGTCGTCGCGGCGTGACCACCGCCCAGCGACGACACATAACTCGAGGCGAGAGGCCTTCGACGTGGCAGCACCGCAGAACTACCTCGCAGTCATCAAGGTCATCGGTGTCGGCGGCGGTGGTGTCAATGCCATCAACCGAATGATCGAGGTCGGTCTCAAGGGCGTCGAGTTCATCGCGATCAACACGGATGCGCAAGCCCTGTTGATGAGCGACGCCGACGTCAAGCTCGACGTCGGCCGCGAACTCACCCGGGGCCTCGGCGCCGGGGCGAACCCGGCAGTCGGTCGCAAGGCGGCAGAGGACCACCGTGAGGAGATCGAGGAGGTCCTCAAGGGGGCCGACATGGTCTTCGTCACCGCAGGCGAAGGCGGCGGCACCGGCACCGGTGGCGCACCCGTCGTCGCCAACATCGCGCGCTCGCTCGGCGCCCTGACGATCGGTGTGGTCACCCGCCCGTTCACCTTCGAGGGCCGGCGTCGCGCGAACCAGGCGGAGGACGGCATCGCCGAACTCCGCGAAGAGGTCGACACCCTCATCGTCATCCCCAACGACCGGCTGCTGTCCATCTCGGACCGCCAGGTCAGCGTGCTCGACGCGTTCAAGTCGGCCGACCAGGTCCTGCTCTCGGGCGTCCAGGGCATCACCGACCTCATCACCACCCCGGGTCTGATCAACCTCGACTTCGCCGACGTCAAGTCGGTCATGTCCGAGGCCGGATCGGCGCTCATGGGCATCGGCTCCGCCCGCGGCGACGACCGCGCGGTGGCCGCCGCGGAGATGGCGATCTCCTCGCCGCTCCTGGAGGCGTCCATCGACGGCGCCCGCGGTGTCCTGCTCTCCATCTCCGGCGGCAGCGACCTCGGTCTCTTCGAGATCAACGAGGCCGCCCAGCTGGTGAGCGAGGCGGCGCACCCCGAGGCGAACATCATCTTCGGCGCGGTCATCGACGACGCCCTGGGCGACGAGGTCCGGGTCACCGTCATCGCGGCGGGCTTCGACGGCGGCCAGCCGCCGGCCCGCCGGGAGAACGTGCTCGGCGCGAACACCGCCAAGCGCGAGGAGCCGGCCCCGGCGCCGGTGCGGGCCGCCCCCGAGCCGGTCCGCCAGTCGAGCGGGCTGGGTTCGGTCCCGCCGCGCGAGGAGCCGACGCAGCCGGAGCCGGTCCCGGTCGTGGGTGAGACCCACCTCCCGCCGGTCGTCTCCCCGCCGCACGTCCCGCCGGCCCGTCCCTACTCGGACTCCCAGGCCGAGGAACTGGACGTACCGGACTTCTTGAAGTGATAGATCCGAACAGGGCGGTGAACCCGGAGGTTTCCGTCTTTTCCCGGGGCGGCGCTCACTTCTCCTTCACCGACCGGTGGGGTGGAGTGAGCGCCGCCCCGTACGCGGAGCTGAATCTCGGCGGCGCGGTCGGCGACGACCCCGCCGCCGTTCTGGCGAACCGGGAGCGGGCGGCCCGGGCGCGCGGGCTCGACCCGGCGCGGGTGGTCTGGATGAACCAGGTCCACGGCCGGGACGTCGCCGTGGTCGACGGGCCCTGGGACGCGGAGCGCGAGATCCCCGCCGTGGACGCCGTGGTGACCGCGCGCCGCGGACTCGCGCTCGCCGTGCTCACCGCCGACTGCACGCCGGTCCTGCTGGCCGATCCGGAGGCCGGGGTCGTCGCCGCGGCGCACGCGGGCCGTCCGGGGCTGGTCGCCGGAGTCGTGCCGGCGGCGGTCGAGGCCATGGTCGGGCTCGGCGCCGAGGTCTCCCGGATCACCGCGCGGACCGGACCGGCCGTCTGCGGGCGGTGCTACGAGGTGCCGGCCGCGATGCGGGACGAGGTCGCCGCGCGCGTGCCCGGCTCGTGGTCCGAGACCAGCTGGGGCACCCCCGCGGTCGACGTGACCGGCGGGGTGCACGCCCAGTTGGCGGCCCTCGGCGTCACCGACCGGCAGGCCTCGCCCTTCTGCACCCTGGAATCGGGCGACCACTTCTCGTACCGACGCGACCGCACCACCGGGCGGCTCGCCGGATATGTCTGGCTGGACTGATAGGGCATGACGGAACGCAAGGAAGAACTCGCCGCGAACCTGGCGCGGGTGAAGGAACGGATCGCCTCGGCCTGCGCCGCGGCCGGCCGCGACCGCGAGGAGGTGACCCTGCTCGTCGTCACCAAGACCTACCCCGCGAGTGATGTGCGGATTCTGCACGAACTCGGTGTGCGTCAGGTCGCGGAGAACCGCGATCAGGACGCCGCTCCCAAGGCCGCCGAGTGCTCGGATCTGTCCCTCTCATGGCATTTTGTCGGTCAGTTGCAGACCAATAAGGTTCGTTCTGTGGTCAGTTATGCCGATGTTGTGCAATCGGTGGACCGCGTGAAGCTGGTCACCGCCCTCTCGTCGGCGGCCGGGCGAGCCGGTCGCGAGATCGGCTGCCTCATCCAGGTCGCGCTCGACGCGGAGAGCGGCGAGCGGGGCGCGCGCGGCGGCGTCGCCCCGGACGGCATCGGGGAGTTGGCGGACGCGGTGGCCGGCGCGCCCGGTCTGCGGCTGGACGGACTGATGACCGTCGCGCCGCTCTCCGGCCCGTTCGCCGGGCGGCAACGGGCCGCGTTCGACCGGCTGATGGAATTCTCATCCCGGCTGCGCGGGAACCATCCGGCTGCCAACATGGTCTCCGCAGGGATGAGTGCGGACCTCGAGGACGCGATCGCGGCCGGAGCGACACATGTGCGCGTCGGTACTGCGGTACTCGGAGTCCGCGCCGGGCTCGGGTAACGTCGCCAAGCAAGTCGGACCACAGCAGAAAATATGGTCATTACCGCCCATGGCGGTCTGGCCGGAGTGGATCGCGGCCACCTGGTGACAGAAGCCGATCCACCACAGAGCGGAGGACTCAGAGCATGGCCGGCGCGATGCGCAAGATGGCGGTCTACCTCGGCCTCGTGGAGGACGATGGGTACGACGGTCCGGGGTTCGACCCCGACGACGAATTCGAACCCGAGCCGGAGCCCGAGCGCGACCGGCGCCGGCACCAGCCCGCCCACCAGGTGGAACGCGACCGGGAGCGTGACGAACCGGTCCGCGCGGTCCAGCCTCCGGCGCAGCGGGAGCCGGTTCAGATCCCGGCGGAGCGCGAGCGACCCGCCCGGATCGCACCCGTGGCATCCATCACACCTGAACGCCCGAACCTGGAGAAGAACGCACCGGTGATCATGCCCAAGGTCGTGTCCGAGCGGGAGCCCTACCGGATCACGACGCTGCACCCCAGGACCTACAACGAGGCCCGTACCATCGGGGAACACTTCCGCGAGGGCACCCCGGTGATCATGAATCTCACGGAGATGGACGACACGGACGCGAAGCGACTTGTCGACTTTGCCGCGGGACTCGTCTTCGGTCTCCATGGCAGCATTGAGCGAGTGACACAGAAGGTGTTCCTGTTGTCGCCTGCTAACGTCGATGTCACGGCGGAGGACAAGGCCCGTATCGCAGAGGGCGGATTCTTCAACCAGAGCTGAGAACACGACACCGGGAACCACCCCGGCCGGGAGGCCGGAGCTACGAGAGCCAGGGGAGAGGGAAGCGCGAGGATGGGCGTCGCACAAAGTGTTGTCTACATCGCGTTGATGTGTTTCCTCATCGTGCTGATCTTCAGGCTCGTCATGGACTACGTCTTCCAGTTCGCACGTTCATGGCAGCCGGGCAAGCCGATGGTGGTCGTACTCGAGACGACGTACACGGTCACCGATCCACCGCTCAAGCTCCTGCGGCGGTTCATCCCGCCGCTGCGTCTCGGGGGCGTGGCACTCGACCTGTCCTTCTTCGTTCTGATGATCATCGTTTCCATCCTGATCAGCATTGTGAGCGGGCTGTGAGCGATACCGTCTTGCCGACTGCCGACGACTACGTAGAGGTGAAGAAGAGATGCCGCTGACTCCCGAGGACGTGCGGAACAAGCAGTTCACGACGGTCCGGCTCCGCGAGGGCTACGACGAGGACGAGGTCGATGCCTTCCTCGACGAGGTCGAGTCGGAGCTGACCCGCCTGCTCCGTGAGAACGAGGATCTGCGCGCCAAGCTGGCCGCCGCCACGCGTGCCGCCGCGCAGAACCAGCAGCAGGGCATGCGCAAGCCGCCGGAGCAGCAGGAGCGGCCGGGTGCCCCGGTGCCCGCCGCCATATCGGGCCCGCCGGTTCAGCAGCAGCCCCCGCAGATGGGTCCGCCCCAACTGCCAGGTGGTGCTCCGCAGCTGCCGGCCGGTCCCAGCGGCCACGGCCCCCAGGGCCCGCACGGTCCCGGACCGCAGGGCCCCCACGGCCCCGGCCCGATGCAGGGTGGTCCCATGGGCGGACCGATGGGCGGCCCCATGGGCGGTCACAACCCGCAGCAGCAGATGCAGCAGATGCAGCAGCCGCCGCAGATGCAGCAGCAGCAGGGCCCCGGTGGCGACAGCGCCGCCCGTGTCCTGTCCCTGGCCCAGCAGACCGCCGACCAGGCGATCGCCGAGGCCCGTTCCGAGGCCAACAAGATCGTCGGCGAGGCGCGCAGCCGTGCCGAGGGTCTGGAGCGGGATGCCCGTGCCAAGGCGGACGCGCTGGAGCGGGACGCCCAGGAGAAGCACCGCGTGGCGATGGGCTCGCTGGAGTCGGCCCGCGCGACGCTGGAGCGCAAGGTCGAGGACCTGCGGGGCTTCGAGCGCGAGTACCGCACGCGTCTGAAGTCCTACCTGGAGAGCCAGCTGCGTCAGCTGGAGACCCAGTCGGACGACTCGCTGGCTCCGCCGCGCACGCCGGCCGCCGCCTCGCTGCCGCCGTCGCCCTCGCTGGCCCCGGCCGGCGCGGGTGCCATGGGGCACTCCATGAGCGGCAGCCACGGCGGTCACGGCAACCCGCCGATGGGTGGCGGCAACCCGTCCATGGGCGGTGGCCCGTCGTACGGCGGCCAGCAGCAGATGTCCCCGGCGATGACGCAGCCGATGGCGCCGGTGCGGCCGCAGGCGCCGCAGCCGATGCAGGCTCCGTCGCCGATGCGGGGCTTCCTGATCGACGAGGACGACAACTGAGCGGGACGCGCTCGTCGAGCGCGTAGCCGTCGGCAGGCAAAGGGCCGGGCCCCGGGGATCTCCCCGGGGCCCGGCCCTTTCGCATGCCCGCCCGCGCGGCGGGGGCGGGTGCGGACGCCGGCGGGGCCGGAGGCGGCCTCGCCGGCGTCCGGCGGTTACGCCTGCGCCTTGCGGAGGCGGAACGCCAGGGACAGCGTCTCGTCCTCGAAGGGCGTGCCGTACGCGGCGTCCGCCTCGCCCTGGGCGTAGTCCACCGCGAGCACCTCGTCCGCGATCAGCGTCGCGTGCTCGGTGAGCGCCTCCGCCGTCGCCGGGGAGGTGGAGGTCCAGCGGACGGCGATGCGGTCCGCGACGTCCAGCCCGCTGTTCTTGCGGGCCTCCTGGATCAGGCGGATCGCGTCACGCGCCAGCCCCGCCCGCCGCAGCTCGGGGGTGATCTCCAGGTCCAGCGCGACCGTGGCGCCCGAGTCGGAGGCGACCGACCAGCCCTCGCGCGGGGTCTCCGTGATGATCACCTCGTCCGGGGCGAGGGCGACCTGCTCGCCGTCCACCTCCACGGAAGCGGTGCCCGACTCGCGCAGGGCCAGCGACAGGGCCGCCGCGTCCGCGTTCGCCACGGCCTTGGCCACCGCCTGGACGCCCTTGCCGAAGCGCTTGCCGAGCGCCCGGAAGTTGGCCTTGGCCGTGGTGTCGACCAGCGAGCCGCCCACCTCGGACAGCGAGGCCAGCGAGGAGACGTTCAGCTCCTCCGTGATCTGGGCGCGCAGCTCGGCGGAGAGGGCCTCGAACCCCGAGGCCGCCACCAGGGCGCGGGAGAGCGGCTGACGGGTCTTGACGCCGGACTCGGCGCGGGTGGCCCGGCCCAGCTCGACCAGCCGGCGCACGAGCGCCATCTGCGCCGACAGGGCGGGGTCGACGGCCGCCGGGTCCGCCTTCGGCCAGGACGAGAGGTGGACCGACTCCGGCGCGTCCGGCGTGACCGGCACCACCAGGTCCTGCCAGACCCGCTCGGTGATGAACGGGGTGAGCGGGGCCATCAGCCGGGTCACGGTCTCGACGACCTCGTGCAGGGTGCGCAGGGCCGCCTTGTCGCCCTGCCAGAAGCGGCGGCGGGAGCGGCGCACGTACCAGTTGGACAGGTCGTCGACGAACGCGGAGAGCAGCTTGCCGGCGCGCTGCGTGTCGTAGCCCTCAAGGGCCTGGGTGACCTGCTCGACCAGGGTGTTCAGCTCACCCAGCAGCCAGCGGTCCAGCACCGTGCGGTCGGCGGGCGCCGGGTCCGCGGCCGAGGGCGCCCAGTTCGAGGTGCGGGCGTACAGGGCCTGGAAGGCGACCGTGTTCCAGTAGGTGAGGAGCGTCTTGCGGACGACCTCCTGGATCGTGCCGTGACCGACCCGCCGGGCCGCCCAGGGGGAGCCGCCGGCCGCCATGAACCAGCGGACCGCGTCGGCGCCGTGCTGGTCCATGAGCGGGATCGGCTGCAGGATGTTGCCCAGGTGCTTGGACATCTTGCGGCCGTCCTCGGCCAGGATGTGGCCCAGGCAGACCACGTTCTCGTAGGACGACTTGTCGAAGACCAGCGTGCCGACGGCCATCAGCGTGTAGAACCAGCCGCGGGTCTGGTCGATGGCCTCCGAGATGAACTGCGCGGGGTAGCGGCTCTCGAAGACCTCCTTGTTCTTGTACGGGTAGCCCCACTGCGCGAACGGCATCGAGCCCGAGTCGTACCAGGCGTCGATGACCTCCGGCACCCGGCGCGCCTCCAGGCCGCAGCCCTCGTGCGTACAGGCGAAGGTCACGTCGTCGATGAACGGGCGGTGCGGGTCGAGGCGGGAGAGGTCGGAGCCGGCCAGCTCGCCCAGCTCGGCGCGCGAGCCCACGCAGGTGAGGTGGCCCTCCTCGCAGCGCCAGATCGGCAGCGGGGTGCCCCAGTAGCGGTTGCGGGAGAGCGCCCAGTCGACGTTGTTGGTCAGCCAGTCGCCGAAGCGGCCGTGCTTGACCGAGTCCGGGAACCAGTTGGTCTTCTCGTTCTCCTGGAGCAGCCGCTCCTTGACCGCCGTGGTGCGGATGTACCAGGACGGCTGCGCGTAGTACAGCAGCGCGGTGTGGCAGCGCCAGCAGTGCGGGTAGCTGTGCTCGTACGGGACGTGGCGGAAGAGCAGGCCGCGGTCCTTGAGGTCCTCGGTCAGCGCCTCGTCGGCCTTCTTGAAGAAGACCCCGCCGACCAGCGGCAGGTCCTCCTCGAAGGTGCCGTCGGGGCGGACCGGGTTGACCACCGGCAGGCCGTACGCCTTGCAGACCAGGAGGTCGTCGGCGCCGAAGGCGGGGGACTGGTGGACCAGACCCGTACCGTCCTCGGTCGTCACGTACTCGGCGTTGACGACGTAGTGCGCCTCGGCCGGGAAGTCGACCAGCGCGAACGGGCGCTCGTACGTCCACCGCTCCATCTCGCGGCCGGTGAACGTCTGCCCGGTCAGCTCCCAGCCCTCGCCGAGCGCCTTCTCGACCAGCGGCCGGGCGACGACGAGCCGCTCCTCGCCGTTCGTCGCGACGACGTAGGTGACGTCCGGGTGGGCGGCGACGGCGGTGTTGGACACCAGCGTCCACGGGGTCGTCGTCCAGACCAGCAGCGCCGCCTCGCCGGCCAGCGGGCCGGAGGTGAGCGGGAAGCGCACGAAGACCGAGGGGTCGACGACCGTCTCGTAGCCCTGCGCCAGCTCGTGGTCGGACAGGCCGGTGCCGCAGCGGGGGCACCAGGGGGCTACGCGGTGGTCCTGGACCAGCAGGCCCTTGTTGAAGATCTCCTTCAGCGACCACCACACGGACTCGACGTACTCGGGGTCCATCGTGCGGTACGCGTCGTCGAGGTCGACCCAGTAGCCCATGCGGGTCGTCAGCTCGGCGAAGGCGTCGGTGTGCCGGGTCACCGACTCGCGGCACTTGGCGTTGAACTCGGCGATGCCGTACGCCTCGATGTCCTTCTTGCCGTTGAAGCCCAGCTCCTTCTCGACCGCCAGTTCGACCGGCAGGCCGTGGCAGTCCCAGCCGGCCTTGCGGCCCACGTGGTAGCCCTGCATGGTCCGGAAGCGGGGGAAGACGTCCTTGAAGACCCGGGCCTCGATGTGGTGGGCGCCGGGCATGCCGTTGGCGGTCGGCGGGCCCTCGTAGAACACCCACTCGGGGCGGCCCTCGGACTGGTCGAGGCTCTTGCGGAAGACCTTGCTCTCGCGCCAGAAGTCGAGCACGGCGTGCTCGAGGGCGGGCAGGTCGACCTGGGCGGGTACCTGGCGGTACTGCGGCGATGTCATGTGCGGGCTTCCTCCGGCGGATGCTTCCTCTTCCGTCGGAGGGACGAGAACCGAGCCGGTCCCCGCGGTACCACCCTCCTTGGCCCCGGGCCTGCGCCCCGGACCCCCTCATTGGGGTGCGATGCCGGTTCTACTGGCCCCGACGGGGCGTTCTTCCGGCGGCTCCGGGGTGATCTTCACATCGCGCTCGCCTCCGGGCTCCCACCGTCCCCGGATCGCTGCTGGCCGCGTACGACGCTACTCGTCCCATCCACGCCTCTCGCTGAGGCCAGTGTACGGGCCCCGGCGGTCCCCGGCCGACCGGTTTGCGAGGGGGCCGGGCGTGACCCGAATGGCCACCCGGCCGGACCGGACGGGAGCGCGACGGGGCGCACGGCGCGAAGGCCGGATTACCCGGCGGGCAGCGGGGCACAACGGATGCAGACGGGCGGTGATCCGGACACGGGGAGGGGCGGTGCGGCGGCGTGCCCCGTTGCCGCGCGGGCGGGGTCGACTTATCGTCCCAGCACGACTCGCGTGCAAGATCACAATCCGTGAAGGGGCCGCGGCCATGGTGGAGAAGAAGGCGCCCGCGAAGAAGGCGCCGGCCAAGAAGGCCGCGGCGAAGAGGACGGCGGCGAAGAAGACGGGGTCCGCGGGGAAGAAGACCTCCGCCGCACCGGCGGAGGACCGCGGACCCGCGCCGAAGCAGACCGGGGCCGAAACGGCCCCGGCGACCACGGGGGCGGCCGAGGCCGCCGAGCAGACGGGAGCCCACAGGGTGGCAGCCAAGAAGAGCCCGGCCAGTACGCGGACCGCCGACCAGGACACGGCAGCCGTGCCGACCGCCCGCGCCGCCACGGAACCCGGCGAGCTGGCCGTACGGCCGGGCGAGGACCCCTGGACGGCCGGGGAGGTGGCCTCCGCGCGCGAGGAGCTGACCGGCGAGATGACCCGGCTCCGCAACGAGCTGGAGGCGTCCGGTCTGGCGCTCGCCGGACTGATGCGGGACTCCGGCGACGGGGCGGGCGACGACGAGGCCGACACCGGCACCAAGAACATCACCCGCGAGCACGAGATGCAGCTCGCCGCCAACGCGCAGGAGATGCTGGACCAGACCGAGCGCGCCCTGGCCCGGCTGGAGGCCGGCACGTACGGGCTGTGCGAGGTCTGCGGCAAGCCGATCGGCAAGGCGCGGATGCAGGCGTTCCCGCGGGCCACTCTCTGCGTCGAGGACAAGCAGAAGCAGGAGCGAAGGGGCTGACCCGCACACCTGTGCCGTACCCTCGTCTATCAGTCGGGAACTAGGTTGAGGGACTCACGTGGCTGAGGCGGAGCGCATCATCGACACGCCGGACATCACCGGAGCCGAGGGCGGCGAGGCCGCGCCGGACGGCCAGGACACCGGTGCCACCGCCGGGGCCGAGCCGGAGGTCGACCGGTCGCCGGCCACGCGCCGGCGCCGGGTCATCGTGCTCTTCTGCGTGGCCCTCGTCGCCTATCTCGTCGACCTCGGCAGCAAGATGCTCGTCGTGGCGAAGCTGGAGCACCAGGAGCCGATCGAGCTGATCGGCGACTGGCTCAAGCTCGACGCCATCCGCAACTCGGGCGCCGCGTTCGGCTTCGGCGAGGCGTTCACGATCATCTTCACGGTCATCGCCGCCACCGTCATCGTGGTGATCGCCCGGCTCGCGCGCAAGCTCTACAGCCTGCCCTGGGCCATCGCCCTCGGCCTGCTGCTCGGCGGGGCGCTCGGCAACCTCACCGACCGCATCTTCCGCGCGCCGGGCGTGTTCGAGGGCGCGGTGGTGGATTTCATCGCCCCCGCGCACTTCGCCATCTTCAACCTGGCCGACTCCGCGATCGTCTGCGGCGGCATCCTGATCGTCCTCCTCTCCTTCAAGGGCCTGGACCCGGACGGCACCGTGCACAAGGACTAGGGTCTGTCCGGCGGATCATGGCCGGGGTCGCGACGCCTGGCACGGCACCTCGCCGCGTTGCCGAAACGCCCGGATAGCTCCGCTATCAGGTCATTCCGGCGCCTTGCGATGCACCGCACCAGACGCCGCGACCCACCCGACCCTGATCCGCCGGACAGACCCTGGGGTCTGCAAGGCATACTCGACTGGTGAGTACGCATCCCGAGGTCCGCACCCTGCCCGTCCCCGATGGCCTGGAGGGCGAGCGCGTCGACGCCGCCATCTCCCGGATGTTCGGCTTCTCCCGCACCAAGGCCGCCGATCTGGCCGCCGCGGGCAAGGTCCAGGTGGACGGCGCCGTGGTCGGCAAGTCCGAGCGGGTGCACGGCGGTGCCTGGCTGGAGGTGGAGATGCCGCAGGCACCCGCCCCGGTCCAGGTCGTCGCCGAGCCCGTCGAGGGCATGGAGATCGTCCACGACGACGACGACATCGTGGTCATCGTGAAGCCGGTCGGCGTCGCCGCCCACCCCAGCCCCGGCTGGACCGGCACCACCGTCATCGGCGGCCTCGCCGCCGCCGGGTACCGCATCTCCACCTCCGGCGCCGCCGAGCGCCAGGGCATCGTCCACCGCCTCGACGTCGGCACCTCCGGACTGATGGTCGTCGCCAAGTCCGAGCGCGCCTACACCCTGCTCAAGGCCCAGTTCCGCGACCGGGTCGTCGAGAAGAAGTACAACGCGCTGGTCCAGGGCCACCCGGACCCGATGAGCGGCACCATCGACGCGCCCATCGGCCGCCACCCCAACCACGACTACAAGTGGGCGGTCGTCGCGGACGGCAAGCCCTCCGTGACGCACTACGACCTCATCGAGGCGTACCGGGCCGCCAGCCTCCTGGACATCAAGCTGGAGACCGGCCGCACCCACCAGATCCGGGTGCACATGTCCGCCCACCGCCACCCCTGCGTCGGCGACCTCACCTACGGCGCCGACCCCACCATGGCCAAGCGCCTCGGCCTGACCCGGCAGTGGCTGCACGCGGTGAAGCTGGGCTTCGAGCACCCCTCGGACGGGCGCTGGGTCGAGTTCACCAGTTCCTACCCGCAGGACCTCCAGCAGGCCCTGGACCGGATCGCGGAGGAGAGCCGGTGACCACCCCGGCGCCGCTCGCGTACACCACCCGCACCGTCACCGACGAGCGGGACCGCGCCGCGTGCTTCCAGCTGCGCAAGGAGGTCTTCGTCGTCGAGCAGAACGTGCCCGAGGAGATCGAGTACGACGCCCACGACGCGGACGCGGTGCACGTCATCGCCGTCGCGGCGGACGGCACCACGCTCGGCACCGGCCGGCTGCTGCACGGCCCCGCCGCCTCGCACACCGGCGGCGACCCGGCGGTCGGCTCGCTGGGCCGGCTCGCGGTGAGCGAGCGGGCGCGCGGCCTCGGCGTCGTCC
>NZ_JAKRGC010000147.1 GCF_022347745.1 Streptomyces sp. OfavH-34-F | reverse complement strand
CGCACCCGGCGCGCCGAGGCCCGGCCCGCACCGCTGGGCCCCCTCGCCCAGCTCGCCGCCGTCCAGCGGCTCGGCCCCCGCACCCCGGTCCGGCTCCGGGGCGCGCTCGAAGCCCGCCTCGACGGCCGGCGCCTGATCACCCGGGTGGGGTGGCTGGACTTCCCGGAGACCGACCTGCCCGCCCTGCGCCGCCTGCTCGCCGGCGAGGTGCGCACCGCCGGCGACCTCGGTCTCGCCTGTGCGGGGAGGCTGCTGCGGGCGGGCGTCCTCGTACCGGCGGCTCAGTGACGGCCGAACGCTTCTTCTGCGCCGACGCCGCCCGCACCCGGGGCGACGCGCTGCCGGGCACCGCCCCGTACGGGCTCGTCTGGGTGCTGATCGAGCATGCCGGGCCCTGGCCGGCCAACGGCTACGACGGCCTCCCGCTCGACCCCGTGGCCAA
Source organism: Streptomyces sp. OfavH-34-F (assembly GCF_022347745.1). Taxonomy (GTDB): domain Bacteria; phylum Actinomycetota; class Actinomycetes; order Streptomycetales; family Streptomycetaceae; genus Streptomyces. Next base: position 14,848 of record NZ_JAKRGC010000147.1, on the reverse strand, counting down.
GGCCGTGCTCTACGACGCGGCGAGCGCCGTACGGGCCCGCATCCTCCTGATCCGGCGCCACGGCCGCCGCACGCCCCGCCCGGGGCCCCGGCGCTGGGCGGTCCTGCGGTACGACGCCACCGGAGCGCACCGCCAGCGGTGGGGGACCTGGGAGCGCGACGAGGACCTGGCCCGCACCGCCGAAGCGCTCGACGAGCCGGGGGAGCCGGGCCACCCGCCCCTCGTCCTCGTCTGCGCCCACGGACGGCACGACACCTGCTGCGCGCTGCGCGGGCGCCCGGTCGCCGCGGCCCTGAGCGCGCGGTGGTCCGATCCGGTGTGGGAGTGCACGCACGTGGGCGGCGACCGGTTCGCCGCCAATGTGCTCGTCGCGCCCGACGGCGTCTACTACGGCGCCCTGGACGCCGCTTCGTCCGTCGCCGTCGTCGAGGAGCACCTCGCGGACCGCGTCCACGCCGGGCACCTGCGCGGCTACACCGACCTCTACCCGGCCCAGCAGGCGGCCGTCGCCGCGCTGCTCGCCCGCCACGGCCCGGCGGGCCGGCACGCCTACGCGGTCACCGGCACCTCGCGGGCGGGCCCGCACTGGCTGATCCGCGTCACCGGGCCCGCGCCGCGCGCGACGGCGTACGACATCGAGGTCACCGCCCATCGGGCCCCACCGCACCGCCTGACCTGCAACGGCCCGGCGGCGAGCGCGGCCATGGTCCACGAGGTCGTCTCGATCCGTACCCTCTGACCCTCCGGTCCGTCGCAGGCCCGGTGAACGCCCGTCACTTCCCGCCGAGAAGCGCGGCGTTGAGCCCGTCCATGCCAGGCGGTACGTTCTGCATCCACCGAGGAATCGTCGGTGCGGCTGCTGCGCGGCGCACGGTAACGGGAAAGCGGGTCATGAAACTGAAATCGCTCGGTAGGGGCATACCTGCGATATTGGCCGTTGTCGCCTTGAGCGCAGGCTGCTCGAACGATACGTCCGACGCCACAGCCTCAGCCGCACGGAGTACACCCGCGTCCGCGCCTCTGCCTCCGGACAGCCTGCCCGTCAAAATGAAGGAAGCCTCCGACAAGGACCTCGGCTACTCCGTCCGAGACGCGACGGACCTCGGCCGAACAGTGGATCTGCAGCATGCGGAACTGTGGCGGGCGTGCCTGACGAGAGAAGGAGCCGATCCGGACTCCGTGGATTTCGGTGCCGTCCCGCGCGGGGAAGCGTGTCCCACGCATTGGAACGCCCATGTCCCCACCCCCAGGACGCCTGATCTCGTGGGGAAGGATTTCGAGAAATCCTACGACCGGCTGCTGGCGAAGGGCTACAACAGCCGGTTCATCAATGTGTTCTACGGAGGCCCCGGCATCGTCGATCAGCAGGACATCTCCCGGGTGCACGGAGAAATCTGTAGCCAGAGCCCGAAACCCGGCGAACTGTACGACGCGTCGGAAAACGTCGAACTGTCCGTCGCGGTAGGGAAGTGCCCGGCGGCCTGAGACGCACGACGTCCTGGGCCTCGACGCACCCCCGCCCCGGCGCCACGCGGCACCGGGGCGGGGGTGCACCGGGGGGTCAGCGCAGGCGTTCGTACGCGGGGAGGGTGAGGAAGTCCGCGTAGTCCTCGTCCAGCGAGACCTGGAGGAGCAGGTCGTGGGCCTGCTGCCACTGGCCGGCGGCGAACGCCTCGTCACCGATCTCGGCGCGGATCGCGGCCAGTTCCTCGGCGGCGACCGCGCGGGCCAGCTCGGCCGTGGCGTGCTCGCCGTTCTCGAAGACCACGCCGGCGTTGATCCACTGCCAGATCTGCGAGCGGGAGATCTCGGCGGTGGCCGCGTCCTCCATCAGGTTGAAGATGGCGACCGCGCCCATGCCGCGCAGCCACGCCTCGATGTAGCGGATGCCGACGGCGACCGCGTTGCGCAGGCCCTCGTAGGTGGGCCTGGCGTCCAGCGTGTCGATGGCGATGAGGTCGCCGGCCGCCACCGAGACGTCCTCGCGCAGCCGGTCCTTCTGGTTCGGCTTGTCGCCGAGGACCGCGTCGAAGGAGGCCATGGCGATCGGGACCAGGTCGGGGTGGGCGACCCAGGAACCGTCGAAGCCGTCGCCGGCCTCGCGGTCCTTGTCGGCCTTGACCTTCTCGAAGGCGACCTTGTTGACCTCGGCGTCCCGGCGGGACGGGATGAACGCCGCCATGCCGCCGATGGCGTGGGCGCCGCGCTTGTGGCAGGTGCGGACGAGGAGTTCGGTGTACGCCCGCATGAACGGGGCGGTCATCGTGACCGCGTTGCGGTCCGGCAGGACGAACTTGGCCCCGCCGTCGCGGAAGTTCTTCACGATGGAGAACAGGTAGTCCCAGCGGCCCGCGTTCAGCCCGGAGGCGTGGTCGCGCAGCTCGTAGAGGATCTCCTCCATCTCGTACGCGGCGGTGATGGTCTCGATCAGGACCGTGGCCCGGACGGTGCCCTGCGGGATGCCCAGCTCGTCCTGCGCGAAGACGAAGATGTCGTTCCAGAGGCGTGCCTCCAGGTGCGACTCGGTCTTCGGCAGGTAGAAGTACGGGCCCTTGCCGAGGTCGATGAGGCGCTGGGCATTGTGGAAGAAGTAGAGGCCGAAGTCGACGAGGGCGCCGGGCACCGGGGTGCCGTCGAGGCGGAGGTGGCGCTCGTCCAGGTGCCAGCCGCGCGGGCGGGTGACGACGGTCGCCAGTTCACCGGCCGGCCTGAGCGCGTACGCCTTGCCGGACCGGGGGTCGGTGAAGTCGATGGAGCGGTTGTAGGCGTCCATCAGGTTGAGCTGGCCGAGGACGACGTTCTCCCAGGTGGGGGCGGAGGCGTCCTCGAAGTCGGCGAGCCAGACCCGCGCGCCCGAGTTCAGGGCGTTGATGGTCATCTTGCGGTCCGTGGGACCGGTGATCTCCACCCGGCGGTCGTTCAGCGCGGCCGGGGCCGGGGCGACCTTCCAGGAGTCGTCCGCACGGATCGCCGCCGTCTCCGGGAGGAAGTCCAGCGTGGACGTGCGGGCGATCTCCGCCCGGCGCTCGGCGCGGCGCGCGAGCAGCTCGTCGCGCCGGGGCGTGAACCGGCGGTGCAGCTCGGCCACGAACGCGAGGGCCGCGGGGGTGAGGACCTCGTCCTGCCGGGGCAGGGGCTCGGCATCGACGATGGCCAGCGGGGACGGCGCTGGTGCGGACATGAGCGGTCACTCCTTCAGCGGGCGGTGCGTGCGGCGGGTCCGCTGCCGCCGGGCCGCCCGATGCGGCACGGGTGCCGGGGCTCCGGGATACGGCTGCGGTCGCCGCCTGAGGTGCAGAGGGCTTCTGGTCAGTGGATAGTAGTTTCCTCATGGTGGAAGTTCAATGGTTTGTTGATGTCGAGATTCTCCGGCTCGACAGAACGGCCGGGGCGGCGTCGGCGCAGCCTCCCAGGGCTCTCACTCCAGGTGCGAGAGGTCCGCCGGAGTGTCGATGTCGTACGCCTGTGCCACATCGCCGCACTCCACGAGCGCCAGCGCGTCCCGGTGCGCCCGCAGATACCCCCGCGCCCCCTGGTCACCCACCGCCCCCGCCGCGACGTCCGCCCACCGGTCCGCCCCGAACAGCACCGGATGGCCGCGCTCGCCCGCGTACGAGGCCGCCACCAGACTCGTCCGGTCCCGGTACGCCGCCCGCACCCGCGCCACCGCCCGCCCGCCGATCCCCGGCTGGTCGACCAGCAGCACCAGCGCCGCGTCCGCGCCCGTCCCCGCGAGCGCGCCGAGCCCCGCCCGCAGCGACGATCCCATCCCGGACGTCCACTCCGGGTTGACGCCCACCGAGCAGCCGGCCAGATCCGCCCGCGCCCGCACCTCCTCGGCCGCCGCGCCCAGCACGACGTGCACCGGACCGCAGCCACCCTCCCGCAGCACGCGCACCGCGTGCTCCACGAGCGGCCGTCCACGGTGTCCCAGCAGGGCTTTCGGGCGTCCGCCCAGCCTCCGGCCGCCCCCGGCGGCGAGCAGCAGTCCGGCGACGACGGGGGAGACGGGTTCACTTGTCATACCGCTCTGGATACCGCACGCCCGCCGTTCACGCCCGCGCCGCCCGCCCGTACGGCGGGCATCGGGTGCGCGAGGTGGCGTCCGGTACCTTTTATGGCGTTAACTTGCCCGCACCCCCGGACACTTGACCAGGTCCGGGAAGGGGTGGGATCAGCACCGGCACGAGGACGTGCGAGGGGGAGCTTTGTTGAAGAGCGTCGGACAGGAGCGGGTGACCGGCAGCGGTGAGGACCCCAGGGTCACGGAGCTGCGTACGGCGGTCTCCCGGCTCCGGCGGGCGCTGGCCGGGCATCCCGGGCAGTTCCCCGACCGTGCCATCGCCGAGGACGAACTGGCCGCGCTGGACGCCATGGCGCTCAGTGGAGTGCCCGAGATCCCCCGGCTGCGCCGCTCGCTGCTGCTGGTCGCGGGGGCGATCGGCTCGGTGAGCGCGCTGGCGTCGGCGCTGCGGGACGTGCGCGTCGCCGTCGATCTCTTCGGCGAGCCGCCGCTCCGCTGACCCGGGGTCAGCGGCGGATGAGCCTGCGGGCCGTCGCCGCCGCGACCGCCGCCGTGCGCGAGTCCACGCCGAGCTTGGCGTAGATGTGCACCAGATGGGACTTGACGGTCGCCTGGCTCAGGAACAGCCGCTTGCTGATCTCCGCGTTGGACAGGCCCTCGCCGACCAGGCGCAGCACCTCCAGTTCGCGCTTGGTGAGCGCCTGTGCGGGCGTGCGCATGCGGTCCATCAGCCGGTGCGCGACGGCCGGGGCCAGCGCGGAGCGGCCGGCCGCCGCCGTACGGACCGCGGCGGCCAGCTCCTCCGGCGGCGCGTCCTTCAGCAGATAGCCCGCCGCCCCCGCCTCCACCGCCGCCAGGATGTCCGCGTCGCTGTCGTACGTGGTCAGGATCAGCACGCGCGGCGCGTCCGGCGCGGCCGTGATCGCGGCGGTGGCCTGCGCACCGTGCATCCCGGACCCGAACTGCAGGTCCATCAGCACCACGTCGAGCCCGCCCGCGGCGGCACGGGCGACGGCCTCCTCGGCGGTGGCGGCCTCCGCCACGACCCGGAAGTCCGGCTCGGTGTCCAGGACCGCCCGCAGCCCGGCCCGCACCACCGGATGGTCGTCGGCGAGCAGCAGCCTGACCGGGGCGCTCATGCCGCCTCCCGCCCGGCCCGGTCCGCCGGCAGCGGCAGCGTCAGCGCGACCGCGGTGCCCTGGCCGGGCGCGGACTCCACGCTCAGCGTGCCGCCCAGCGACCGGGCCCGCGACCGCATCGCCGGCAGCCCGAAGCCGCCGGACTCCGGGGACGGCCGGGCCGGCGCGTCCTGCGCGAAGCCGCACCCGTCGTCCACCACGTCCAGCGACACCGAGGTGTCCATGAAGCTCAGCGTGATCTCCGCCCGCCGCGCCCCGGCGTGCCGCACGGTGTTGGCGAGCGCCGACTGTGCCGTCCGCAGCAGCGCCACCTCGTACGGCGTGGGCAGTTCGACCGGGGTGCCGCTCACCGCGAACCGCACGGTCAGCCCCGGGGCGCCGGCCCGGGCGGTGAGCCGTTCCAGGGCGGCGGCCAGCGAGCCGTGCTCCAGGTCCGGCGGGGTAAGCGCGCGGACGAAGCGGCGGGCCTCGGCGAGGTTGTCCTGCGCCGCCTCGCGCGCCCGGTGCACATGGGCGGCGGCCGGGGCGTCCTCGGGCAGGGCCCGCTCGGCGGCGCGCAGCAGGAGCTGGATGCTGGACAGGCCCTGGGCCAGGGTGTCGTGGATCTCGCGGGCCAGCCGCTCCCGCTCCGCCAGCGTGCCGGCCGTGCGCTCCGCCGCGGCCAGCTCCGCACGGGTGGCGATCAGCTCCTCGATGAGCCGGCGCCGCCGCTCGCTCTCCCGGAACAGCGCCTCGTACCCGAGGACCGTGGCCACGGCGACGGCCGCGCCGAGCAGCGGCCCGACGAACGTGCCCGGGGTGACCGCCTGTCCGTGCAGCAGGAAGCCCGCGATGGCCGCCGCCGCCGTCACGGCGACGGCCGGCAGGCTCCAGCGCGTCGGCAGCAGGTGCAGCTGGAGGAAGTAGAGCGGGAAGGCCACCCACAGCGCGTCCGGCGACAGCACCAGCAGCGCCGCCCACAGCAGCCCCAGCACCGCCAGCCAGCCCGTGCCCGCCCGGGTGCCCGGCTGCACGGACCGGGCCGCCGCGCCGGCCGCGTACACCGCGCCCAGCACCCCGGCGGTCGCGATCACGGCGCCGGCGCGCGGGACGCCGTCCCCGGCGGCCTTGACGGCCGTGAGCACCAGCAGGCCCAGCATCAGACCGTGCAGACACAGCCGCAGCGCGGCGGCGACCGGGGGATGGACACGCGTTTCCATGATGAATCCAGCGTAGGCGCGCCCCGCCCGGAGCCGGTCAATCGAAAGGTTGATGTCGGCACCAGCGCGGGGGCGATGCCCGGCGGGCTCCGGAGAACAAGGCTGGAGCCATGTTCGTCGCATGGAGAGATCTACGGTTCGCCAAGGGCCGCTTCGCCCTCATGGGCACGGTCGTCGTGCTGATCACCCTGCTGGTCGGCCTGCTGTCCGGCCTCACCGCGGGGCTGGCCCGGGAGAACACCTCGGCCGTCACCGGGCTGAACGCCGACCGGCTGGCGTTCGCCGCCCCGCCGGACGGCCGGTCGGTCTCCTTCACCGACTCCTCGGTCGGCGAGGACGCGGTACGGGCCTGGGCCCGGCAGCCGGGCGTGACGTCCGCGCAGCCGCTCGGCATCCGCACCCTGAACGCCGCCACCGGTACGGGGGAGGGCACCGCCGGTACGGGGGAGTGCACCGCCGCCGTCTCCGCGTTCGGCGTCGAGCCCGGCGGTGGACTCGCCCCGCCCGGCACCCGGGTCGCCCCCGGCCGGGCCGTCCTCTCGCACGGCGCGGCGGACGAGCTGGCGGTGGGCGCCGGGGACCGGCTGCGGCTCGGCGGGCGGGAGGTGACCGTGGCCGCCGTCGCCGGGGACGCCTCGTACAGCCACACCCCGGTCGTCTGGACCGACCTCACCGACTGGCGGCGCTCCGGGAACGGCGACGACCGTGCCACCGTGATCGCCCTGACCCTCACCGGCGCCGCCGACACCGCCGCCGGGGACCGGGCGGCGGGCACCCGGACGCTCACCCTGGCGGACTCGCTCACCGCGATCGGCTCCTACCAGGCCGAGAACGGCTCGCTCCAGCTGATGCGCGCCTTCCTCTTCGCCATCTCCGCCCTGGTCATCGGCGCGTTCTTCACCGTCTGGACGATCCAGCGCAGCGGCGACGTCGCCGTGCTCAAGGCGCTGGGCGCCTCCACCCCGTACCTGCTCCGGGACGCGCTCGGACAGGCGGTCGCGATGCTCGTCCTCGGGACCGGTCTGGGCACCGCCCTCGCCGCCGGCACCGGCGCCCTGGTCTCCGGCGGCAGCGTGCCGTTCGTCCTGGACGCGGCGACGGTCCTCGTCCCGGCCGCCGTGACCATCGCCCTCGGCGCCGCCGGGGCGGCCCTGTCCATCCGGCGGATCACCGCCGTCGACCCGCTCACCGCGCTCGGGAGTGCCCGATGACCCTCACGCTCACCGATGTCACCCTCACCTACCCGGACGGCGACGGCCGCCTCACCGCCCTGGACCGCGTCGCGCTCGACGTGCCCGCCGGCACCCTCACCGCCGTCGTCGGTCCGTCCGGCTCCGGCAAGTCCAGCCTGCTCGCGGTGGCCGCCACCCTGGTCACCCCGGACTCGGGCGCGGTCGTCGTCGCGGGCACGGACACCACGGGGCTGGGACGCGCCGAGAAGGCGGCGCTGCGCCGGGAACGCGTCGGGATCGTCTTCCAGCAGCCCAATCTGCTGCCCTCGCTGACCGCCGTCGAACAGCTCCAGGTCATGACGCACCTCTCGGGCGGCCGGGCCGGGGCGGTCCGGGCCCGCGCGCTGGGCCTGCTGGACGCGGTCGGTCTCGCCGGTCAGGCGGGCCGCAGGCCGCACCAGCTCTCCGGCGGGCAGCGCCAGCGGGTCAACATCGCCCGCGCCCTGATGAACGACCCGGCCCTGCTGCTGGTGGACGAGCCGACCAGCGCGCTGGACCACGAGCGCGGCGCGGCGGTCCTCGACCTGCTGGTCACGCTGACCCGGGAGCGGTCCACGGCGACGGTCCTGGTCACGCACGACCGCGCGCACCTGGACCGCGCGGACCGCACGGTCACCATGACCGACGGCCGGCTCACGGCTCCGGCCCCCGTGTGACCCGGACGCCCCGCCCGGCCCCGGGGGACGCGAGCGGGCCCGGACCCCCCGAAGGGTCCGGGCCCGCTCGCCGTGCGCCGGTCAGCCGGCCGTGCCGCTGCCGGTCAGCGCCTCGGACAGGTCCCTGGCCGCCTGCTGGAGGATGGGCACGATCCGTTCGGTGGCCGCCTCGGTGACCCGGCCGGCCGGGCCGGAGATCGAGATCGCGGCGGAGGTGGGGGAGTTGGGCACCGAGACCGCCAGGCAGCGCACCCCTATCTCCTGCTCGTTGTCGTCGATGGCGTAGCCCAGCCTGCGGACCTGGTCCAGCGCCTCCAGGAAGCCGTCCGGGGTGGTGATCGTCTTCTCGGTGGCGGCCGGCATGCCGGTACGGGCGAGCAGCGCGCGCACCTCGTCCGGCGGGGTGTGCGCCAGCAGCGCCTTGCCGACCCCGGTGGAGTGCGGCAGGACCCGGCGGCCGACCTCGGTGAACATGCGCATCGAGTGCTTGGACGGCACCTGCGCCACGTACACGATCTCGTCGCCGTCGAGCAGCGCCATGTTGGCCGTCTCGCCGGTCTCCTCGACCAGCCGGGCCAGATAGGGGCGGGCCCAGGTGCCGAGCAGCCGAGAGGCGGACTCGCCGAGGCGGATCAGCCGGGGGCCGAGCGCGTAACGCCGGTTGGGCTGCTGGCGTACGTAGCCGCACAGCACCAGCGTGCGCATCAGGCGGTGGATCGTGGGCAGGGGGAGTCCGCTGCTCGCCGACAGCTCGCTCAGGCCGACCTCGCCCCCCGCGTCGGCCATCCGCTCCAGCAGGTCGAAGGCGCGCTCAAGGGACTGCACACCCCCGCTGGGAGCGGCGGGCTTGGAGTCGGAAGTGCTGGCGTGGGACGGCGGCACGTCAACGGTCCTTTCGAAGCGGAGGAGCAAGGCTGCAGCCTACCGGGCCCTGTCGGACGGGCCCGTGCCGCCCGTGGGCCGTCGTAGCCGGTCAGCGCCCGTTCGTCCGGGTGTCCGCAGGTCGTGCGGGGGCCCGGAGACACCTCGCCTGGGCCATTCTACGTTCCGCCCACCGAAATTGACCTTTTACTTCGTGGAAACGTCCAGAGGGGCCCTCCGGGCGCCCATGGCGCGGGGGAGAGGTCTTGACGGGCCGCCCCGCCGAGTGAAGACTCCTTCAACAGTTCGTTGAAATTGCGAAGTGAGGAGCACGGGTGCCCGGTCCGGACGTGAAGCTGCTGCTGCGCTCGACGCGCGTCGTCACCCCCGGGGGAACCCGGCCCGCGTCGGTCGCCGTCACCGGCGGAACCATCGACGCCGTCCTCCCCCACGACGCCGAGGCGCCCGCCGGCGCCCGCGTCGAGGACTTCGGCGACGACGCCCTGCTGCCCGGCCTGGTGGACACCCATGTCCATGTGAACGACCCCGGCCGCACCGAGTGGGAGGGCTTCTGGACCGCCACCCGCGCCGCCGCGGCCGGCGGCATCACCACCCTGCTCGACATGCCCCTCAACTCCCTGCCGCCCACCACCACCGTCGAGCACCTGCGCGTCAAGCAGCAGGTCGCCGCACCCAAGGTGCACGTGGACACCGGCTTCTGGGGCGGCGCCGTCCCCACCAACGTCAAGGACCTGCGCCCGCTCCACGAGGCCGGCGTGTACGGCTTCAAGTGCTTCCTGTCGCCCTCCGGCGTCGAGGAGTTCCCCGAGCTGGACCAGGAACAACTGGCCCGGTCCATGGCCGAGATCACCGGTTTCGGCGGACTGCTCATCGTGCACGCCGAGGACCCCCACCACCTGGCCGCCGCCCCGCAGCAGGCCGGCCCCGCCTACGCCGACTTCCTCGCCTCCCGCCCCCGCGACGCCGAGAACACCGCCATCCAGGGCCTGATCGCGCACGCCAGCCGGCTCGACGCCCGCGTGCACGTCCTGCACCTGTCGTCGAGCGACGCGCTGCCGATGATCGCCGCCGCCCGGCGCGAGGGCGTCCGGCTCACCGTCGAGACCTGCCCGCACTTCCTCACCCTTACCGCCGAGGAAGTCCCGGACGGCGCCACCGAGTTCAAGTGCTGCCCGCCGATCCGGGAGGCCGCCAACCAGGACGCGCTCTGGCAGGGCCTCGCCGACGGCACCATCGACTGCGTCGTCTCCGACCACTCGCCCTGCACCACCGACCTCAAGACCCCGGACTTCGCCTCCGCCTGGGGCGGCATCTCCTCCCTCCAGCTCGGGCTCCCCGCCATCTGGACCGAGGCCCGCCGCCGGGGCCACACCCTGGACGACGTCGCCCGCTGGATGTCCACCGCCCCCGCCGCCCTCGCCGGACTGCACCACAAGGGCGCCATCGAGGCCGGCCGCGACGCCGACTTCGCGGTCCTGGCCCCCGAAGCCGCCTTCACCGTCGACCCGGCCGAGCTGTTCCACCGCAACCGGGTCACCGCGTACGCCGGACGCACCCTGCACGGCGTGGTGCGCTCCACCTGGCTGCGCGGCACGCGCATCGCCCACGACGGCGTCCTCACCGAACCCACCGGCCGCCTCCAGACCAGGGAGGACCGCGCATGACCCCGTCGCAGACCCCCCGGCCGACGGCGCTTTGACGAGAGGCCCCAGGCGCCAGGCCCCGGGCCCGTCAGAACTCCTCGTGCTCCTCGGGGTCGCCGCCGAACCGCTCCCGGCGGCCGTTGGAGATCCGGCCCAGCTCCTCGGGCGTCAGCTCGAAGCCGAACAGGTCCAGGTTCTCCCGCTGCCGCCCCGGATCGGCCGACTTCGGGACCGGTACGGCACCGAGCTGGGTGTGCCAGCGCAGCACCGCCTGCCCCGGCGTCACCCCGTGCGCCTCCGCGACCGCCACCACCTCCGGGTCGGCCAGCAGGTCGCGCCCGCGCCCCAGCGGGCTCCAGCTCTGGGTGACGATCCCCTTCGCCGCGTGCACCGCCCGCAACTCCTCCTGCGGCAGCCGGGGATGCAGCTCGACCTGGTTGACGGCGGGCACCACCCCCGTCTCCTCCTCCAGCCGCGCCAGATGCTCCGCGGTGAAGTTGGAGACCCCGACCGACCGGACGAGACCGTCCTCGCGCAGCTTGACCAGCGCCCGCCAGGTGTCCACGTACAGCCCCACCTTCGGCAGCGGCCAGTGGATGAGATAGAGGTCCACGTAGTCCAGGCCGAGGTTGCTCCGCGACTCCTCGAACGAGGCCAGCGTCTTCTCGTAACCGTGGTGCCGGCCGGGCACCTTGGTCGTGACGAAGACCTCCTCGCGGTCCACCCCGGAGTGCGCGACGCCGCGCCCCACACCGGTCTCGTTGCCGTAGTTCAGCGCGGTGTCCACCAGCCGGTAGCCGAGACCGAGGGCTCCGGCGACGGCCCGCTCCGCCGCGTCGTCGTCGAGCGGATAGGTGCCGAGGCCCACCGCCGGGATCGTACGGCCGTCGTTCAGGGTGTGCGCCGGGATACCGGACATGATCGTCCCTTCTCGTCGTCCTGCCGCGGGCATGCCTCCCCGCCCAGCGTAGGCGGGCCGGCCAGGCCCGGCAGCGCGGACCGGCGGGGGCTCGCCACCGCGCGCGGCCACCGGGTAGCGTGACCGCCCCCACGTGCGAGCCGGTGCCGTCTCCACATCCACCCCTGCGGAGAATCCGGAGTACCGAGGTGTCGTCCGTCGCCGTCCCCGCCCTCGCCCCGCCGCGCCGGGCCTGGCTCACCGATCTGCCCGTCCTGCTGGTCGCCGTGGTCTGGGGCTCCAGCTACCTCGCCGCCAAGGGCATCACCACGGCCCAGACCGTCGTCGCGGTCCTCGTGCTGCGGTTCGCCGTGGTGCTGCCCGTCCTGGTCGTCGCCGGAAGGCGCCGGCTGCGCGCGCTCCGCGCGCCGCAGTGGCGCGGCGCCGCGCTGCTGGGCCTGGTCCTGAGCGGGATCTTCCTGCTGGAGACGTACGGCATCGTGCACACCTCGGCGACGAACGCCGGGCTCATCATCAGCCTCACCATGATCTTCACGCCGCTCGCCGAGGCCGCCGTGACCCGGACCCGGCCGACCGGGGCCTTCCTCGGCGCCGCCGGGCTCTCCGTCGCCGGGGTGGTGCTGCTGACCCAGGGCGGCGGCTTCACCACCCCCTCGGCCGGCGACCTCCTGATGCTCCTCGCCGCCCTCGCCCGCACCCTGCACGTCCTGCTCATGGCCCGCGTCGAGGCGGTGCGGTCGGCCGACTCGCTGTCCCTGACCACCGTCCAGCTCGGCAGCGCCGTCGCCGTCTTCGCCTTGCTGGCCGCCGCGCCGGGCACCGGCCGGGCGCCCTGGACGGTCGCCGCCGGGTTCGGGCCGCGGGAATGGGCCGGACTGCTCTTCCTGTCCGTGTTCTGCACGCTCTTCGCGTTCTTCGTCCAGATGTGGTCCGTACGCCGCACCTCGCCGTCCCGGGTCAGCCTGCTGCTCGGCACGGAACCGCTGTGGGCCGCCGCCGTCGGCATCGCGATCGGCGGCGAGCGCCTGGGGGCCGCCGGGGTGGCCGGCGCCGTCCTGGTCCTGGCCGGCACCGCCTGGGGCAGGCGCGCCGTCACCGGCCCCGCCCGCCCCTGACCCCCTCACTCCTTGATCGAGTCGGACGCGATCATCACCGCCGTCCCCGTCACCACCAGCACGATGGACACGAACAGGGAGTGCTCGGCGACGAACGGTATCCGCAGGACCACGTTGAAGAAGTGGAACCAGTCCAGCCATTCATGGAGCAGCCCCGTGACTCCCTGGACGAAGATCAGGAAGCCGACCGTCTCGCAGAGTTTCTTCATGGCCGCCAGCCTGGCCGCCCCCGCGCCGCCCCCGCGTCGGCCGAAGGTCTGCCCGCCGGGTCCGAAAGTCTCTCCCCGCGCGACTTCGGTCGCTGCAGCGCCCCGAACGCCCGGAACCCGCCGCCCGGCTGCGTAGCGTGGACGGCATGACGCGTACGGAGTACCCCTGGCTGCTGCCCTCGGCGATGGCCGGCCCCGAACTGCCGGGCGACCGCGACCGGACCCGCCGCACCGTGCGGGACTGGGTCGTCGACATCACGGCCTTCCTGTGCGCCGCCGGCGTCGGCCTGGGCACCATCGCCACGATCGAGGCCGACCCCACCACCCCGGACGCCTTCGTCATGGTCGACTCCCTCGTCGGCGCCGCCGCCTGCTGCGCCCTGTGGGTCCGGCGCCGCTGGCCGGTCGCGCTCGCCGTCACCCTGACGCTGCTGGCCACCGTGGAACCCGTCGCGGCGGGCGCCCTGCTCGTCGCGCTGTTCAGCGTGGCCGTCCACCGGCCGTTCCGCCCCGTCGCCCTCGTCGGCGCCCTGGCCCTGGCCAGCGCCCCCGTCCAGCCCTACCTGCGCCCCGACCCCGGCACCTCGTTCCTCGCGTCCACCGTCATCGGCGTCCTGCTGATCCTGCTCACCCTCAGCTGGGGCATGATCGTGCGCTCCCGCCGCCAACTCGTCGTCTCCCTCAGGGAACGCGCCCGCCGCGCCGAGTCCGAGGCCGCCCTGCGCGCCGAACAGGCACAGCGGCTCGCCCGGGAGGAGATCGCCCGCGAGATGCACGACGTGCTCGCCCACCGGCTCACCCTGCTCAGCGTCCACGCCGGCGCCCTGGAGTTCCGGCCCGACGCGCCCGCGCCCGAAGTCGCCCGCGCCGCCGGGGTCATCCGGGACAGCGCGCACGAGGCCCTCCAGGACCTCCGCGAGATCATCGGCGTCCTGCGCGGCCCCCGCGACGGCGACACCGACGGCAACCGCCCCCAGCCCACCCTCGCCACCCTCGACGCGCTGATCACCGAATCCCGGCAGGCCGGCATGGAGGTCGTCCTCGACCACCGCATCGCCGACCCCGACGCCGTGCCCGCGGCCTCCGGACGCACCGTCTACCGGATCGCCCAGGAGGCGCTGACCAACGCCCGCAAGCACGCCCCCGGCACCGAGGTCACCGTCTCCCTCGACGGCGGACCCGGCCGCGGCATCACCGTCGAGGTGTCCAACCCGGCCCCCACCGAACCCTTCGCCCCCGTCCCCGGCTCCGGCCAGGGGCTCATCGGCCTCACCGAACGGGCCACCCTCGCCGGCGGACGGCTCGACCACGGACCCGAACCCGGCGGCGGGTTCGCCGTCCGGGCCTGGCTACCGTGGGCACCATGACCACCGCGCCCGTCCGCCTCCTCATCATCGACGACGACCCGCTCGTGCGGGCCGGACTGGCCCTCATGCTGGGCGGCGCCGACGACATCGACATCGTGGGCGAGGGCGCCGACGGCAGCGAGGCCGCCGCGCTCGTCGAACGGCTGCGGCCCGACGTGGTGCTGATGGACATCCGGATGCCGGTCATGGACGGGCTCAGCGCCACCGAACTGCTGCGCGCCCGGCCCGACGCACCCGAGATCGTCCTCCTCACCACCTTCCACGCCGACGAGCAGGTCCTGCGCGCCATCCGGGCCGGGGCCGCCGGCTTCGTCCTCAAGGACACCCCGCCCGCCCGGATCGTCGAATCGGTGCGCCGCGTCGCGGCCGGCGACCCCGTCCTGTCGCCCGCGGTGACCCGGCAGCTCATGGCCCGCGCGGCCGGCGACGGACCCGGCGAGCGCACCGACCGGGCCGCGCGGGC
>NZ_JAKRGC010000146.1 GCF_022347745.1 Streptomyces sp. OfavH-34-F | reverse complement strand
TGCGGGCGGCCCCGCCGGGCCTCGGCCGTCCGGCCGCCAGGGCACGGGGCGGCCGGCCGGTCCCGGTACGCCGAGGCTGGCGCGGGCCTGCTCGACGTAGCGGTCGCGGGCCTGCCGGAACTGGAGGTAGGCGTGCCCCCAGTCCTGTTCGTCCGGGGTGTCGACGCCCCTGGCCAGTGCCTCCAGCCGCCACAGGCTCCGGTCGACGGACTTCGACGCGGTGTTCGCCTCGGTGTCGCCGAGCAGGCCGAGGCTCTCGGAGAGCGCGGAGCGGCGGGATTCCAGCTGGGCGACCTCGGCGAGCAGTTCGGGGGTCGCCTCCGCCGGGACGGGTCCGCTGGTGAGGCCCCGGCCCGCGGCGAGCCGCTGGTAGTGGGCCGCCAGTTCCTTGACGACGTGGGCGTAGTCGGCGTACGCGGTCAGACGGCGGTCGTCCCAGCGGGCGGCCTGTTGCCGGCGCCATCGCGTCCGCTCGTTGGTGCTGGTCACCACGAATGAGGTGAGGGCCCCCAGGACGACGCCCGCGAGCGGAAGTATCTGGCTGGTCAGACTCACGAAGACCCCCCGGTCCAAGTAGCTCGGCGAGGAGACCATACGTTCCGCCGGACCGCCCGGCGCAACACCGCCCCCGTTGCGGCGCGCGGCGCCCGGGCGGAAATCCGTCTGCGCCGGGGACCTTCCGGAGGAACAATGCGGTCCATGAGTCACCTCTCCTTCCGTACGTCCCAGCGGCGGGCGCTCGCCCATGTCGCGACGCTCGCCTCCGGCCCGCCCGCCGACCCGTCGCTGCGGGTGACCCTGAACTTCCATCCGGACCGCCTGCTGGACGGCAGGCCGATGCTGGAGGTGATGGCGGAGACGGGGGTCTACGCCTCGCAATTCGTCACCGGCACCAGCAACGGCGGGATGACCGCGTTCCCGGGCGGGGACCGGTGGCGCTGGGAGAGCCGCATCTTCGACGGCGCGTACGACGAGGCCCCGGCCCACGAGCGGCCGGTGTACGGGGCGTGGAACTTCCGCCGCTACGAGGTGGGCGGGGCGCCCCGGTTCGGTTCCGCGCACTTCCGGCTGCGCGCCGAGGCGCTGGAGCGGACGACGTTCTGCTATCCGGACAGCTTCTGCGAGCCCACCGACTTCGGCGTCGCCGAACGGATGGGCCTGGTCGCCCTGGCACTGGCCGACGAGCAGGACGTGCTCGACGACTACATCGAGGCGCAGGTGCACGGGCCGGTCCGCCCGGACCGCCATGTGGAGGCGCTGGTGCTCGACCCGTGCCACCGGGACACGGCGGTGGAGGCCGCCGCGCGGCGCCTGGGCTGTCCGGTCGAGTACCACTCGGGATTCCGGCTCGGCGTGGACGAGTTGCGCCGGCATTCCGGCTATCGCGGGCAGGAGTACGTGGACCTGGGAGCGGCGATCGCCGTGGACGGGGTGCTGGACCCGTCGGCGGTGGCCGAGGCGGCCCGCGACGACCGCTTCGACCCGCAGGCCGTCAAGAAGGTGTGGCACTGCCTTGCCCGCTTCGGCCACCCCTGGGAGGGGCCCGGAACGGTGGCGGCGGAGCCGGGCGAGGCGGCCATGACGCATGGATAACCGGACAGAGTTCGCAGGTTCGGCCGAAAGTGGGGGGAATGGTCTGCGTGCGACGGGGAATCCGATGATCGAAGATCGTCGTGAGCGACGACCCCTGCCCCAGCCCTCGTAGCGGCTCGGGAGGGTCAGTTCAGTTGAGGAGGAGTTGGCTGTGCTGCTTCCCACGCCCGCAGACCTGCGTGCCGCGCTGTCCCGTTACGCCGATGCCGTGATCGAGGACGAGCGCCATTCCACCCCGGAGTCGGTACGGCGGCGCGAGGACACGGCGTACACCCTGTGCGTGATGACGGGCGTCAGCGAGGTGCGAGAGGCTCTGAGCACGGCGGACGCCCTGCTCAACCGGAACGTCGCCGAGGAGCCGGGGCACGCGGACCACTCGGGCGCCGTCCCGGTGTGAGGCTCCCCGCCCGGCGCAGGGGCGCGGCTCCCGTAAGGGGGCCGCGCCCCTGCGCGTGTGCGGGGCTTCCGGCGGGGTGCCGCGCTCAGGCGGTGTCCACCATCGCCGGACCCCAGGGTGCCGGGCCCGCTCCCTCGGCCCAGGCGGTGAGCGTGGCGCCGTCGACGCACTGGATGCCGCACGCCTCCGCGTACTCGAGGGCCGGTGCGGTGAACTCACTGGTGGTCACGACGGCGGCGAGCTGGGCGCCGTGCACCGTCCAGCAGGTGCCGCCGAAGCGCTGGAGGTCCTGGGAGCCCACCTTGTGCGCGGGGCCGTACTGCTTGCACTGGAGGACGACGCGCCGCCCGTCGGGCGCGGTGGCGAGGACGTCGGCGCCCAGGTCGCCGGCCCCGCCGACCACCTCGACGTCCCGGCAGCCGTCCCGCTCGCACAGGGCGGCCACGGCGGCCTCGAAGCCGTCGGGGTCGAGGGCGGCGAAGTCGGGGACCGGCGGCGGCAGCACTTCGGTGAGCCCGTCGCGCGCGCCGGCGGGCGACGGCAGGGTCACAGGAGCCGGGGCGGGCACGGTCTCCTCCGCCGGGGGCGGGGCCATGCCCGCGCGGGCGGCCCGGCGCAGTTCGCGGGCGCGCGGCATGGCGCGGAAGAGGACGTAGAGCACGGGCAGGGCGAGGAGCGCCAGCAGGACGGCGAGGACGGGGTGGGCCCCCGCCCAATGCGCGAACCGGACGAAGAGGAGGGCCGCCCCGCCGATCAGGGCACCGGCCAGGGCGAGGGTGAGCAGCGGCCCCCGGGTGGCGGGGTCGGGTGCGGCGCTTCTCGGTCTGCGTATCGGCACGGGGTCTCCTCGGCGGGTCGCGGACGTCATCGCCCGTCGTGTGCCCCGATTGCGCCCGTCCATGATCGGCCGGGGCGCCGGGCCGTGGTCGTCTCGCCGGGGCACGGAAGGGCCGGACCCGCTGCCGTGCGCGCGGGTCCGGCCCGGGGTCGGGTGCGGGCGCTCTACGTGGTCTGGGAGAGCGGCTTGGCGATGTCCTCCAGGGAGCGCTGTTCGGCGTCCACCGCGAGGAAGGCCGCGACGAGACCGGCCGCGCACATGAGCCCGGCGCCGATGGAGAACGCGAGGGCGGTGTCGCCGGGGACGCCCGACTCGGTGAGGTCGGCGAAGATCAGGGGGCCGCTGATCCCGCCGGCCGCCGTACCGATCGCGTAGAAGAAGGCGATGGCCATGGCCCGGGTCTCCATCGGGAACACCTCGGAGACCGTGAGGTAGGCGCTGCTGGCGCCGGCCGAGGCGAAGAACAGGACCACGCACCAGCAGGCGGTCAGGGTGTTGGCGGTCAGCGAGCCCCGGTCGAACAGCCAGGCCGTGATGAACAGCAGGATGCCCGGCAGGATGTAGGTGGTGGCGATCATGACGCGCCGTCCGATGGTGTCGAACAGCTTGCCCAGCACCAGCGGGCCGATGAAGTTGCCCGCCGCGATCACCGCGAAGTAGTAGCCGGTGTGGCCGCTCTCGACGTCGTAGAAGGTGGTGAGGATCGCGCCGAAGCCGAAGGTGATGGCGTTGTAGAGGAACGCCTGCCCGATGAAGAGGGAGAGGCCGAGCACCGCGCGCTTGGGGTAGCTGTGGAAGACGGTCTTGGCGATGAGCCCGAAGCCGATGCTCTTGCGTTCGTGGATGGTGATTTCGCCGGCCGGGGGCGGCAGTTTCTCGCCCTTCTCCTCCTGGATCTCCCGCTCGACGGAGTCGACCAGTTCGTCCGCCTGCTCGCCGTGGCCGTGGATGAACTGCCAGCGCGGGCTCTCCGGCACGTGCCGGCGCACGAGCAGGATCACCAGGCCGAGGACGACGCCGAGGGCGAAGGTGAGCCGCCAGCCGAGGTCCTTGGGGAAGTAGTCGGTGTTCAGCATGACGATCGACAGCAGGGCGCCGCCGACCGCGCCGAGCCAGTAGCTGCCGTTGATGATGAGGTCCACCCGGCCCCGGTACTTCGACGGGATGAGTTCGTCGATGGCCGAGTTGATCGCCGCGTACTCGCCGCCGATGCCGAAGCCGGTGAGGAAGCGGAAGAGGAAGAACCACCAGGCGCTGAACGAGAGACCGGTCATGGCGGTCGCGCCCAGGTAGACGGCCAGCGTCACCATGAACAGCTTCTTGCGGCCGTAGCGGTCGGTGAGCCAGCCGAAGAACAGCGCGCCGGTACAGGCGCCCGCCACGTAGAGGGCGGCGGCGAGCCCGGTGACCTGGGCGGAGGTGATGTCCAGGCCGGAGCCGTCCTCCGAGAGCCGGCTGGCGATGTTGCCGACCGTGGTGACTTCGAGGCCGTCGAGAATCCACACGGTGCCGAGGCCGATGACGATCATCCAGTGCCAGCGGGACCACGGCAGCCGGTCCAGCCGGGCCGGGACGGCGGTGGTGATGGTGCCGAGTCCGGAGTCGCCCGGCGCCGCCGCCTCCTCGCGCCGCTCGCGCTCCCGGTCACCTCTTCCGCGCGGGCGCCGTTCCCGGTCGCCGGGGCCCTCCGATGCGGCGGGGGTCGTCAAGGCAGCTCCTCCTCGTCGGGGCGGGTGCGTCCCTGCGGGGCCGCAGGGCATTCAATATCCGCCGGTTGCCCCCGCCACCGCCGCCGCACACGCGGTGACTGGTCCACACGGGTTGCGCAGCCGGGCGGGTGACGGTGTGTCGGCCCGCGCCACCCGTTCGGCCGCGTTCGGGAATAGCGGGGGCCGGGGGCTGTTGTCTCCGGCATGACTACGCAGACACGTGAGACGTTCGGCCGGGTCGGCATCTGGAACGGCGCGCTGAACGCGTCGCAGGCCGATGACGACGGGAAGAAGGCGATCGCGGCGGCGGCCGCGGAGATCGAGGCACTGGGCTTCGGAGCGCTGTGGATCGGCGCCAGCCCCTCCCCCGACGACGCCGCCACGGTCCTGGAGGCGACCCGCACCCTCACCGTCGCGACCGGCATCCTGAGCATCTGGAACCACACCGCCGAGGAGGTGGCGGCCCGGATCGCGTCGCTCGACCCGGCGGCCCGGGACCGCTTCGTGCTCGGCCTGGGCGTCAGCCACGGCGCCCTCGCCCCGCAGTACGCGAAGCCGTACAGCGCGATGGTGGAGTACCTCGACGCGCTGGACGCCGCCGACCCGTCCGTGGGGCCCGGCCGCCGGGTGCTGGCGGCGCTCGGCCCCAAGATGCTGCGGCTCGCCTCGGACCGGGCGCTGGGCGCCCACCCCTACCTCGTCACCGCGGCCCACACGGCCGAGGCGCGCGAGGCGCTGGGCCCGGACGCCCTGCTCGCCCCCGAGCTGACCGTCGTGCTCGACACGGACCTCGACCGGGCCCGCGCCACGGCGCGCGCCATGCTGGCGATGTACCTCCAGTTGCCCAACTACACCGGCAACCTGCTGCGCCTCGGCTTCACGGAGGGTGACTTCGCGGGCGGCGGCAGCGAGCGCCTGCTGGACGCCCTCTTCGCGCTCGGTGACGCCGGGCGCGTGAAGGCGCGGGCGGCCGAGTACTTCGCGGCGGGCGCCGACCACGTCGCGCTCCAGGTGGTCACGGCGGAGCGGAGCGCGATGACCCTGCCGCTGGCCGAGTACCGCGCGCTCGCCGACGCGTTCGCCGACGAGCTGTAGCCGCGGCCGTCCGCGCCGCGTAGCCGAGCCCCGGTCCGTCCCCTGTGCGGACCGGGGCTCTTGCGTGGGCGGTGCCCCGCTCGTACATTATGAACATGTTCAGTGAACCTGTTCAGCCAACGCGTGCGACGCAGAAACGGCGGACCGCCGCCCGCGTCGTGGAGGCCGCCGCCCAGCTCTTCACGGAGCACGGCTTCCAGGACACGACGGTGCGCCGGATCGCCGCCCGGGCGGGGGTGTCGGTCGGCGCGGTGATGGCGGTCGGCGACAAGGAGTCGCTGCTGGGTTTGGTGTACGACCAGGCCATCGCGGACCGCATCCCGGCCCCGCCCGCGCCCGTGGAGGGAGGGCGGGCGCCGGACGCCGCCGAGTACCTGGCCCACTACTTCGACCCGTTCCTGGCGCTGTTCGCGGAGAACGACGAGCTGGCTCGCGCGTACTTCCGGACGCTGGCGCGCGGCAGGCCGGAGAACGCGGCTCTGGGCACGCTGCGCACCCTCACCGAGGACAACCTGAAGGCCGCGCTGGTGAACGCGGGGATGCCCGAGGTGCGCGCCCGGCTCGGCGCGCAGGTGATGTTCGCGGGCTACCTGGGCGAGTTGATGCTGCTCGCCACCCGGACGACCGACCCCGAGCAGACGGCGGCGCGACTCGCGTCCACCGCCCGCTTCATCGCCGCCCAGGAAGGACGCGACCGATGACTCTCTCCGAACTCCCCTCCCCCGTCTGGCCGGTGGTGGTCCTGCTGGTCATCCAGGCCGGTGACGCGGCGATGATGCTGCGCCCGCCCCGGTTCGTCGCCGACTGCCTGGACGGCGTCCGGCTGCCGCGCGACTGGTGGTGGCTGCTGACCACCGCGAAGACGGCGTCGGTGGCGGGCCTGGTGGCGGGTTTCTGGATACCCGGTGTCGCCATGACGACGACCGCGGCCGTGGTGGTGTACTTCCTCGCGGCCGCCGCCGCGCACATCCGCGCCCGGGCGCTGGGCAGGACGTTCTGGGTGAACTGCCTCGGACTGCTGACGGTGTCGCTTGCGGTCCTGGTGGGCAGTTTCGTACGGGTGTGAGGCGGGCCGCCGCCCCGGCTCGGGTAGGCGTGAGGCGGGCCGCCGCCCCGGCTCGGGGAAGTGTGCGGCGGGCCGCCGCCGCCCGGCCCGGGAAACGGCGGCGGCCCGGTGATCAGGTCGTGTAGTCGGCGTTGACGCGGATGTAGCCGGCGGACAGGTCGCAGCCGTACACCGTCGCCTCCGCCGTGCCGGTCCCGAGTGTGACGGCGATGTCCACCTCGTCCCGGCGCATGAGGTCCGCCAGGCGGTCGAGGGTGTCGGCCTCGGGCTCGTCCGGGTACACGGCGATGTCGCCGAACCTGACGGTGACGGCGCCGGGCACGATGTCGGTGTCCCCGGTGTTCTTGCCGATGGCCATGAGGACGCGCCCCCAGTTGGGGTCGGCGCCGTGCACGGCGGTCTTGACCAGCGGCGAGTTGACCACGCTCTTGGCGACCCGCTTGGCCTGGGCCCGGTCGCGGGCACCACCCACGGTGACCCTGAGGAGCTTGGTGGCCCCCTCGCCGTCGCCCGCCAGTTGCAGGGTGAGATCCAGGCACAGGTCGGCCAGCGCATCGGCGAACAGGGCCGGATCGACCGCCCCGGCGGCTCCGTTGGCGATGAGGGCCACGGTGTCGGAGGTGGAGGTGTCGGTGTCGACGCTCAGACAGTTGAACGTGCGGTCCACCGCCCCGCGCAGCGCCGCGTCCAGGTCGTCCGGTGACAGCTCGGCGTCGGTGAACACGTAGGCCAGCATCGTGGCCATGTCGGGCTCCAGCATGCCGACCCCCTTGGCGACGCCCACGAGGCGGGCCCCTCCCACGGTGCGGGTGGCGGTCTTGGGGCGGGTGTCGGTGGTCATCATCGCGCGGGCCACGTCCAGCGGCCCGGCTGTGAACGCCGCCACGCCGCGCCCGGCGGTGCGGTCGAAGTGCGGGAGGATGGTGGACATCGGCAGGGGGCGGCCGATGACCCCGGTGGACCCGATGAGCACCTCGCCCTCGGGGACGCCGAGGATTCCGGCGACCCGGCGGACGACCTCGGCGGCGTTCCGCTCCCCCTCGCGCCCGGTGGCGACATTGGCGTTCTGCGCCAGTGTGGTCACGGCGCGCAGCCGCCGCCCGGCGGCGTTCCGGCGGCTGAGCACCACGGCCGGGCCCGCGAAGAGGCTCCGCGTGAACACGGCGGCGCTCACCGCCGGCCGGTCCGAGGCGACGATCGAGATGTCGTCCCCGTGCTCGCGCAGCCCACCGTGTCCGGTGTACGCGAGGAAGCCCGTGGGCCAGGTCGGGGCTCCGGGGTCAGCACCCCGGGTCACTGCATGATCATGCGTCATGAGGCATACTTTTGCAGGGCGGGCACCGCGCTGTCCACCGGATTCCCCGACGGTCCACCCGGCCGCCGAAGAAGGCACACCTTGCCGCGTTCAACACATGAACGCGGTGCGCGCCATTGACATGCCCATTGCTCTATCGCTTTTATGGCGCCGGGTCGCGGCCCGCCCCGCCACGGGCGAACGAGCGGGCGCGGCGACCTCCGCATCCCCGTCCCCCACGCCACAGGAGGCGCGGCGCACGACGCGAAATGGGAGCGCTCCCATCGCAGCTCGCGCGCCGGTGCCGTGCCTCCGAGAGAGGAAACAGCACCGTGCCTCACCCTCTCCACACCCTCCGAAGAGCCGCGAGAACGGTCGCCGCCGGCGCGGTGGCCCTGCTCCTGCCCCTCGCCGGTGCCGCGACGGCCTCCGCCGACCAGGCCGCCGAGGCCACCGCCGGGGCCGGCTACTGGCACACCAGCGGACGGCAGATCCTGGACTCCGGCGACCAGCCGGTCCGGATCGCCGGCATCAACTGGTTCGGCTTCGAGACCGCCAACTACGTGGCCCACGGACTGTGGTCACGCGACTACAAGAGCATGATCGACCAGATGCGGTCGCTCGGCTACAACACGATCAGGCTGCCGTACAGCGACGACATCTTCACCGGCACCGACCCCGCGAGCGTCAACTTCTCCGGCGGCATGAACAGCGATCTCCAGGGCCTCGACTCGCTCCAGGTCATGGACCGGATCGTGGACCACGCCGGCAGCGTCGGCATGAAGGTCATCCTGGACCGGCACCGGCCGGACTCGGCGGGTCAGTCGGCGCTCTGGTACACCGCTGCCGTCCCCGAGTCCACCTGGCTGGCCAACCTCAAGAAGATCGCCGCGCGGTACGCGGGCAACGACGCGGTGGTCGGCATCGACCTGCACAACGAACCCCACGACCCCGCGTGCTGGGGCTGCGGCGACACCACGAAGGACTGGCGCCTGGCGGCACAGCGCGGCGGTGAGGCCGTGCTGTCGGCCAACCCGGACCTGCTGATCTTCGTCGAGGGCGTGCAGACGTTCGACGGGGTCTCCGGCTGGTGGGGCGGCAACCTGATGGGGGTCGCCCAGTACCCGGTGGAGCTGAGCGTGCCGCACCGCGTGGTGTACTCGGCGCACGACTACGCGACCAGCGTCGCCCAGCAGCCGTGGTTCACCGACGCCTCCTTCCCCGACAACATGCCCGGCGTCTGGGACAAGTACTGGGGCTACATCTTCAAGCAGAACATCGCCCCGGTGTGGGTCGGCGAGTTCGGCACCACGCTCCAGTCCGCCACCGACCAGAAGTGGCTCAAGGCCCTGGCCGACTACCTGCGGCCCACCAGCGAGTACGGGGGCGACAGCTTCTCCTGGACCTTCTGGTCCTGGAACCCGAACTCCGGCGACACCGGGGGCATCCTCAAGGACGACTGGACCTCGGTCGACACCGTGAAGGACGGCTACCTGGCGAGCATCAAGGCGCCCGGCTTCGGCAACGGCACGGGCAACGGCGGCGGCGACGACACCGAGGCACCCACCGCCCCGGCCGGCCTCACCGTCACCGGAACCACCGCGTCCTCCGTCTCCCTGTCCTGGCGGGCCGCGTCCGACGACACCGGAGTCACCGGCTACGACGTGTACCGGGGGGCCACCAAGGTCGGCACCACCACCGGCACCACGTACACGGACACCGGACTGGCGGCCGGCACCTCGTACACCTACGCCGTCCGGGCCCGCGACGCCGCCGGCCACACCTCGGCGCCCTCGGCGTCCGTCACCGCCACCACCACCGCAGCCAGCGGGAACACCGACTGCAAGGCCACGTACACGGTGAACGGCGACTGGGGCAGCGGCTTCGGGGTGGACGTCACCGTCACCAACACGGGCACCTCGGCCGCCACCTCATGGAAGCTGACCTGGACCTACGGCGGCGACCAGAAGATCACCAACATGTGGAACGCCGCCTACACCCAGACCGGCGCATCGGTCACCGTCACCAGCACCGACTACAACGGGAGCCTCGCGGCCGGCGCACACACCAGCTTCGGTTTCCAGGGGACGCCCGCGGCCGGTGCCGTCCCGGCCGTCAGCTGCACCCTCTCCTGACCGGCCCCGCGCACGATCCGCTCCATGACAGGAGCACCGCAGCCCGCCCCCGTGGCGGGCTGCACCCCATTCGGGACACCCCTCCCGGCGCATCCTCGACCAGCGGATACCGCCCGAAACCGCTCGGCTAGCATGATCCCACCCCGGCGACGACCCTCATCGCCCCGCACCCCGTGCCGTACGGCATGAAGAGCGACCCAGTTGACCAGAACCCAGGACATCGGCCAGAGAATTGATACCTAAAGCATCGCGGGACGCGCCCGCGGACCGCCGAATACCGTTCGCCGCCCTGCGCCGACCGCGGGTTCTCCTGTGGTCGGCGGCAGGAGCGGTGACCCTCGCCTTCCTCGTCGCCCTGGAGATCGCCGCCCGCCACTACGGCCTGCCGGGCCCGGTGACCACGCAGGTCCAGGAGCTGGTCGTCGCCCCCCAGTCCGGGTTCCTGCTGTACGCCAGCATGGGGCTGATGATGGTGGTGCTCACCTGGCGGCAGCGGCTCATCGCGCTCGGTGTCGCGCTCGGCATCGACGCCGTCATCGCACTGATCCGGCTGGTGGCCGACGCCCCCGTCACCGACGGCCACCCCTTCGGCACCGGCGCGCTGTGGGTGATCGTGGGGGTCACGGTGATCGCCCTCACCCGCCGCACGGGCCCGGAGCGGATGCTGCTGCTCAAGGGGGTCGGCCTGGGGCTGCTGCTGGTGGCGGGCCGCAAGACCGGGGACACCTGGCTGCTCATCACGTCGAAG
The DNA here is from genome assembly GCF_022347745.1 of Streptomyces sp. OfavH-34-F. Classification (GTDB taxonomy): domain Bacteria; phylum Actinomycetota; class Actinomycetes; order Streptomycetales; family Streptomycetaceae; genus Streptomyces. The sequence continues at coordinate 4,425 of NZ_JAKRGC010000146.1, read as the reverse complement.
ACCCGCCCGCTGGTGCTCGACCAGTACCTGGCCAACGCCGACCGGGCGTTCGGCAACCCGTCCTGGGCGGTGGGCCGCCTCGTCGAGGCGACCGGACCGGCCGGCGACTTCTTCCTCGACTCCATCTATACGCAGCTGCCCGTCGCCGCCGTCTGCGTCGCGGTGTACCAGCTGCGCCACGTGGCCCGCGACCGCGTCTTCCCCGGCCACCACCTGGTGCGCACCTTCCTGGTGATCGGCCTGGTCGGCCCCGCCATCTACATGATCTTCCCGGTGGTCGGCCCCATCTTCGCGTTCGGCTCGGACGGCGGGCACTGGGCGATGGCCGATCTCTGGCCCGACACCGCCGTGCCGGTCGGCACCCCGCATCACATGCCGTTCGACGAGATCACCCCGCGCAACTGCATGCCGAGTCTGCACACCGCCTGGGCGACCGCGATCTACATCCACTCCCGCCGGGGCCCGAAGTTCCTCCGGTACGCGGGCACCTTCTGGCTGGTCGCCACGCTCGCCGCGACCCTGGGCTTCGGCTACCACTACGGCGCGGACCTCGTCGCCGGTGTGGTCTTCACGCTGACCCTCGAAGTCGGGGTGCGCGCCTTCGACCGCGGCTGGGACCGCTCGGCCGTCCTGCTGGTCGTCCACGGCACGGTGGTCTTCTCCGTGCTGCTGGTGGCGTACCGCTACCTGTCGCTGGAGATGGCCCACTACCCGTGGCTGTACGGTCCGCTGTTCCTCCTGGCGATGGGTTCGGTGATCTACGGCTACGTACGGATCGTGCGGCGCTGGGAGCCGAAGGCGGCGCCGCTCGCCCAGCTGGAGCCGCAGCCCGGGATGGCGTGAGCCCCGCCCGTCCCCCGATAACGTGGACCCGTACCACCCCGCCGGCTCGTTGGCCGGCGGGGTGGTGTCGTCAGAGCCGCAGCCGAGCCCCGGACAGGAGCCGTACGCCGTGATCGCATTCGACCGGTTCACCGACGCGCTGGACTACCCGATGTACGTGGTGACCGCCGAGGCCGACGGGGAGCGGGCCGGCTGTCTGGTCGGTTTCGGTTCGCAGTGCTCGATGCGGCCCGTCCGGTTCATGGTCTGGCTCTCGGAGCTGAACCGCACCTGCCGGGTCGCCTCGCGGGCCGGCCGGCTCGCCGTCCATCTCCTGCGCCGCGACCAGGAGGAGCTGGCGCACGTCTTCGGCGGCGAGACCGGTGACCGTACGGACAAGTTCGCGCAGGTCGCCTGGCGGGCCGGCCCGGGCGGGGTGCCGGTGCTGGAGGAGGCGCCCGCCTGGTTCACCGGACGCGTCGTGGAACGGTTCCCCGGGCACGGGGACCACGTGGGGTTCCTGCTCGCCCCCGAGGAGGTCCATCACCCGGCGGACGGGGACTTCCCGTTCCTCCCCCTCAGCGCGGCGATCGGCATTCCGCCCGGTCACCCGGTGGACTGACGGCGGCCGGGCGCCGTGCTCAGGCGCCGGCGCCCCACGCGTCGAGCGCCGGCAGCACCGTCTCCGCGACCCGCAGCAGCACCTCGTCGTTCGGGACGCGCCCGTCCGAGCGCCACAGGGCCACGCCGAAGGAGCCGCCGCTGTCCGCGGCGTCCAGGGCGACGGTGAGGGCGCGTACCGGGACGCCCGGCCCGGTGCTGGAGTCCTTGCCGTCGAGGCGGAACCTGATGCTGATCGTCCGGTCCGAGTAGAGGTAGGCGGGGCGGCCGAGGAACGTCCGTTTCCCCGCGGCCGGCAGATACGCGCCGGACCCCGCCACCGGCGACCCGTCATAGGTGGCCGACACGCTCACGGTGTACGTGTCGAACTTCACCTCCGCCGAGGGGCTGGCGAAGTCGGCGCCGAGCAGGCCGAAGGAGCCGTCGTCGCCGTTCGCGCTCTTCGCGGTCTCGTCCGGGGTGCCGAGGAGCGCGGCGAGGTCCGCCCGGTTCAGCGCCTGGCACAGCCGCGCCCCGGTGACCTGCGCAGTGCCGTCCTTCGACGTCCGCGGCGGGCTCGACGGTGCCTCGGTGGAGCAGGTGGCGGGCGCGCGTGCCGCCGTGCTCTCGGCGGCCGAGTTCTTCGCCACCAGCCAGAACGCTCCTGCGAGCATGCCCACGAGCACCAGGGCGGTGACCGCCTGGCTCCACGGTCCCGGCGCTCTTTCGGACGTCCCGTCAGCTACGGCCATGTCCCCCACCCGTGTCGGTCTCCCCGTATGTGCTCGGGGACCGTAGCGCGTGATGATCTTGGTGACAACCGGGTTGCGCGGGTGCGGGAGGGACGGGGGTCTCGGGCGCCGTGGTCCGGCCCGGCCGGAGGGGTGCGGGTTTCAGGGAGCTGAAAGTTCTCACCCGCGCGGCGCAATCACCGCAGCTCGGCGGATTCTTCACTGGAGTGGACCACAGGGACCGGCCCGGAACCCTTTACGGCACAGTGGTTTCATGCGTCACTCATGACGTGTCCCCGTCAAAGTGGTGGTTCCGCCGCACTTTCTGACAGGCCGTCCCCGAAACCCGTCGCTAGGCTCGGAACCACCCCACATGCTACGCGAGTAGACGACCCCCGCTCACTCCCTGGAGGCTCCGTTGTTATCCATTCGCAGCCGCAGACCCGCACTCCGCAAGCTGACGGCCCTCGGGGCCGCCGGTCTGGGCATGGTGCTCATCCCCACCGTCGCGACGACGCCCGCCGTGGCCGACCCGGTCCCCGCGTCGGCCACCGCCATTCCCCTCGGTGACGGATACATGGGCGCCGGCTATCTCGCCGACGGCAAGAAGTTCGCCCCGGACACCCGGCAGCTCGACCTCACCCCGGAGACCGAGTCCTCCGCGCTGGCGACCACGCTCCCCGGCATCGACGTCTCGCACTACCAGGGCTCGATCAACTGGTCGAAGGTGAAGGCCGCGGGCATCAGGTTCGCCTACATCAAGGCGACCGAGGCCACCTCCTACAAGGACCCCAACTTCAACACCAACTATCTCAACGCCTACAACGCCAAGGTCATCCGGGGCGCTTATCACTTCGCGCGCCCCAACCTGTCCAGCGGCGCCACCCAGGCCGCGTACTTCGCGAGCCACGGCGGCGGCTGGTCGCGCGACAACCTGACCCTCCCCGGGATGCTCGACCTGGAGGGCGGCTGCTACGGCAAGTCGGCCTCGGCCATGCAGTCGTGGATTCTGGACTTCTACAACACCTACAAGGCCAAGACGGGCCGCGACGTCGTCATCTACACCAGCGCGAGCTGGTGGAACTCCTGCACGGGTGGCTGGAGCGGCATGTCCGCGCGCAGCCCGCTGTTCACCGCGCACTGGACGACCGCGTCGAGCCCCGCGATCCCGAAGGGCTTCCCCTACTGGACCTTCTGGCAGTACACCGACTCCGGTTCGGTGAGCGGCATCTCCGGAGCCGTGGACCGCGACCGGTTCAACGGCGACGCCAGCCGCCTGCTGGCGCTGGCCAACAACACCTGACCGGCCGCTGAGCCGCCGGCCCGACGGAGGGCGGCCACCGGGTGAGGGCTTCGGCCCGCACCGGGTGGCCGCCCTCCCGCGTCAGCGGCAGGCCGGCCGCGCCTCGTCACGCGGAGGTCCCGGACGGCTCAGCGCAGGATGCCTGCCTGCCGGGCGGCCTTCAGCCAGGACGGGAACTCCGAGAGCAGCCGGTCGTACAGCTCCTCGTCGGAGACCTTCTCGATGTCGTCCACGGCGAAGAAGCCGACGTTGTCCACGCGGCGGCCCGGCATGGTGTCGAATCGCTCCAGGACCCCGTAGCCGGCCCGGCCGAGACCGATGAACTGCCAGAACACGGGCTCCTCCACGGCCGCGCGCAGCTCGCGTTCGATCTCGTCGTTGCGGTACACACCGCCGTCCGAGAAGAACAGCACGAGCGTCGGCTCGGGCACCGGGTGGGCGCGTACGTAGTCGCGCACCTCGGCGATGACCTTCTGCTCCTCGTTCTGGATGCCGACCGCGCGCATGTCCACCTGTCCGGGGAGCAGCCCCTTCTGCGGCTTCCTGCGGCCGAACAGGGCGACCTGCCCCACCCGTACGTGCAGCCGCAGCCACTCGGGCAGGTCACCGATGGTGAGGTCGGGCAGCCGGGCCGGGTGGGAGGCGAAGGTCCACGCCTGCATCTGGCCGTCGTCGTCGAGCTGGGCGGCGACGGCCGCCATGCGCTCGGTGACGCCGGCGACGGTGCCGCGCGTGTAGAGGCCGCCCATCGAACCGGAGGCGTCGAGGACGAGGACGACCCGGGCGGTCAGCCGTCCGAGGCCGTGCTTGTCGAGGCTGACGGCCACCTGCCGCTTGCGCAGGGACAGCCGCTTGCGCATGTCCGGCGGCAGCCGTTCCTCGCCCCTGGTCGGGCGCGGTGACGCGCCGTCCCCCGGCCCGGCGGGCGCCGGGGGCACGGGCGGGGGCGGCGGCAGGTGGGCGGGCGCG
>NZ_JAKRGC010000145.1 GCF_022347745.1 Streptomyces sp. OfavH-34-F | reverse complement strand
GGGCGCGCCGGCGCCTCCCTGGAGCGCGGCCCCGGGTACAGGGGCGCCGCTTCCCGACGCGGTCGCGCCGGGCCCGTCGGCCGGGACGTCGGGCGCACCGGGGGCCGGCTCGGTGTCTGCGGCGGAGGGGCCGGGGCCGCCGGTCACCGCATCGGCGGGTTCCGCAGGGCGTACCGCGCCCCCTTCGCCCCGCAGGACGCGTGCATACGCGTCGGCCAGTTCACGGCCCGGATCGATGCCCAGTTCGTCGGCGAGCAGGCGGCGGGTGCGGTGGAAGCAGTCCAGCGCCTCGGACTGGCGCCCCGAGCGGTACAGGGCCGTCATCAGGCCCGCCGCCAGGGACTCGCGCATCGGGTGGGCGACCGACTCCGCGCGCAGGACCGCCGCCGCGCGGTGGTGCTCGCCCAGCTCCCCGTACGCCCGGGCCAGCTGCTCGACCGTCGAGAGCCGGGACTCCTCCAGGGCGTGGGCCGCCGCCTGCAAGGGGGCGCTGGCGTAGGTACCGGTGAGGGCGGGGCCCTGCCACAGGGACAGGGCCTCCTTCAGCATCAGCACCGTGTCCGCGGGGCTCCGCTGCTCGCGGGCCAGCATCAGCAGTTCCTCGAACCGCTGGGAGTCCAGCAGTGTCTCCGGCACGCGGAGCATGTAGGCGTCGCCGAGCGTCGCCAGCTCGACCCCGTACGCCTCCGCATCCGCGTCGACCAGCAGGGCGCGCAGCCGGGAGACGTGGCCCTGGATCACCGTCCGCGCGTGCAGCGGCGGTTCGTCGTCCCAGAGGCAGTCCGTCAGCCGGCCCATCGACACGGGGGTGTTGGCGTGCAGCAGCAGGGCCGCGAGCAGACTGCGGCGCTTGGCGGGGCCGAGTGGCAGCGGCCCGGTCAGCGTGTCCACGCAGACGGTGCCGAGCAGCCGGAACTCCACGAGCGGCTTCCCTTCCGGGTCTGACGCGCCCGGTGCCGGGTCACGGGCAAGGACCCAGAATATCGGGGATTCCGTCGCGGTGTTCCGGGGGTGTGGCCGGATCGCACCCGGTCACAGATGCCGTTCGTCGTCGGAGACCACCGTCGTGGTGGGCGGTACGACCATGCGCCGGCGTCGGATCACGCTCGCGTAGACGCACACACCGATGATGCCGACGATCATCATGATCCAGCCGACCAGATCGACGTTGACGCTGTCCATGTGCCAGTCGGTCGCGAAGGCCAGGATCGCCCCCGCGCCGATGAGGATGATGCATCCTCCGAGTCCCATGAGTCCCGCCTCCTCGGCGGCCCGGCACCTCCGGGCCGTGTACGGAGCGCGTACCCTGCGCGGCAACGAGCATGCGCGGGACGCCGGTTGGCGGGTGGCGCGGGCCGGGCCGGAGCCCGGCCCGGCCCCCGGCATCCGCCGCCTTCCGTCAGCCCTTCAGGAATGCCGCCAGGGCGTTCGCCAGCAGGTACGGGTCGTCCGCACCGCAGAGTTCGCGGGCGCTGTGCATGGACAGGATGGCGACGCCGATGTCCACGGTCTTGATGCCGTGGCGCGCGGCGGTGATGGGGCCGATCGTCGTGCCGCAGGGCATCGCGTTGTTGGAGACGAACGTCTGCCACGGCACGCCCGCCTTCTCGCAGGCCGCGGCGAACACGGAGCGGCCGGCGCCGTCCGTCGAGTACCGCATGTTGACGTTGACCTTGAGGATGGGCCCGCCGTTGAGCACCGGGTGGTGCGTGGGGTCGTGGCGCTCCGCGTAGTTGGGGTGGACCGCGTGGCCGGTGTCGGACGAGAGGCAGACCGTGCCGGCGAAGGCGCGGGAGCGGTCCTCGTAACCGCCGCCCCGGGCGAAGACCGACCGCTCCAGGACCGTGCCGAGCAGCGGGCCGTCCGCGCCGGTGTCCGACTGCGAGCCGTTCTCCTCGTGGTCGAAGGCGGCCATCACCGGGATGTACGGCAGGTCGGCGTCGGACTCCCCCGCCACCGCGGCGAGCGCCGCGGTCGCCGCGTGCACCGAGAGCAGGTTGTCCATGCGCGGACCGGCCACCAGCTCGCGGTCGCGGCCCAGGTAGGACGGCGGCTCGACGGGGTGCGGCATCAGGTCCCAGCCGGTGATGTCCTCGGCGTCGACGCCGACCTCATCGGCGACGAACCGGATGAGGTCGCCCTCCTCGACGTCCCCGAGGCCCCAGATGGGCTGCATGTGCTTCTGCCGGTCCAGCTTGAGCCCGTCGCTGTTGACCGACCGGTCCAGGTGCACGGCGAGCTGGGGGACACGCAGCAGCGGCCGGTCGATGGAGACCAGCCGGTCCGTGCCCCCTCGGAGCGAGATCCGGCCGGCGAGACCGAGGTCGCGATCCAGCCAGGTGTTGAGCAGGGTGCCGCCGTAGATCTCCACGGCGATCTGGCGCCAGCCGTACGCTCCGGTGTCGGGCAGTGGCTTGACCCGGAGGTTCGGCGAGTCGGTGTGCGCGCCGACGATCCGGAACGGCGTGTGCGCCCCGGCGCCCTCCGGCACGTACCAGGCGACGATCGCGCCACCGCGCAGAACGTACTTGCCACCCGTGGTTCCGTCCCAGGCCGCGGTCTCCTCCACCTGCCGGAATCCGGCCTTCTCCAGTCGCGCGGCGGCGGTCGCCACGGCGTGGTACGGGGAGGGGGAGGCCATCAGGAAGGCCATCAGATCGTCGGTGTGCCCGCGGTCGAAGCGGGGGGAGGAACTCATGTTCTTCACTGTAGCCAGACGTGGCCGAAAGGATTCCCCGTCGCCCCTGGCCGGCCCCGGGCATCATCCGGCCGCCGCCGCCCGGACGGGGGTCCGGGCGGCGGCGGCCGTGAGGTGTGCGGAAGGGGCTCAGAACGCGGCTTCGTCGAGCTCCATCAGCGAGTTGTCGACGGACTCGGCGAGCGCGCGCTCGGCACCAACGCCGGGCAGGATGTTCGCGGCGAAGAACTTCGCGGCGGCGATCTTGCCCTGGTAGAAGGGGACGTCCTTCGCGGAGGCCGTGGGCAGCTTCTCGGCGGCCACCGCGGCGCCCTTGAGCAGCAGGTAGCCGACGACGACATCGCCGGAGGCCAGCAGCAGGCGGGTGGTGTTGAGGCCCACCTTGTAGATGTTCTTGACGTCCTCGCCGGTGGCGGTGAGGTCGGTGATCATCGTGCCGACGATCGCCTCCAGGTCCACCGCGGCCTTGGCGAGGCTGTCCAGCGCGCCGGACAGCTCCTCGTGGTCCTGGGCACCCGCGAGGAACTTCTTGATCTCCTCGGAGAGCGCGTTGAGCGAGACGCCCTGGTCGCGGACGATCTTCCGGAAGAAGAAGTCCTGGCCCTGGATCGCCGTCGTGCCCTCGTACAGGGTGTCGATCTTGGCGTCGCGGATGTACTGCTCGACCGGGTACTCCTGGAGGTACCCGGAGCCGCCGAACGTCTGGAGCGACTGCGCCAGCTGCTCGTAGGACTTCTCGGAGCCGTAGCCCTTGACGATCGGCAGGAGCAGGTCGTTGAGGCCGTGCAGCGCCTTGGCGTCCTCGCCCGCGGCCTCCTTCTCCTGGATCGCGTCCTGGACGGAGGCGGTGTAGAGGACGAGGGCGCGCATGCCCTCGGCGTACGCCTTCTGCGTCATGAGCGAGCGGCGCACGTCGGGGTGGTGCGTGATGGTGACCTTGGGCGCCGTCTTGTTCATGAACTCGGACAGGTCCGTGCCCTGGACGCGCTCCTTGGCGTACTCCAGCGCGTTGAGGTAGCCCGTGGAGAGCGTGGCGATGGCCTTCGTGCCGACCATCATGCGGGCGAACTCGATGATGCGGAACATCTGGCGGATGCCGTCGTGCTTGTCGCCGACGAGCCAGCCCTTGGCCGGGTGGCGGTCGCCGAACGTCATCTCGCAGGTGTTGGAGGCCTTGAGACCCATCTTGTGCTCGACGTTCGTCGCGTAGACGCCGTTGCGCTCGCCCAGCTCGCCGGTGGTCCAGTCGAAGTGGTACTTCGGGACCAGGAAGAGGGAGAGGCCCTTGGTGCCCGGTCCGGCGCCCTCGGGGCGGGCCAGCACGTAGTGGAGGATGTTCTCCGACATGTCGTGCTCACCCGAGGTGATGAAGCGCTTCACGCCCTCGATGTGCCAGGAGCCGTCCTCCTGCTCGACGGCCTTCGTGCGGCCCGCGCCGACGTCGGAGCCGGCGTCCGGCTCGGTCAGCACCATCGTGGAGCCCCACTGCTTCTCGACGGCGATCTCGGCGATCTTCTTCTGCGCCTCGTTGCCCTCCTCGAAGAGGATGCCGGCGAACGCGGGACCGGAGGAGTACATCCACACGGCCGGGTTGGCGCCGAGCAGCAGCTCCGCGTAGCCCCAGATCAGGGAGCGGGGCGAGGTGGTGCCGCCGATCTCCTCGGGCAGGCCCAGACGCCAGTACTCGGAGTCCATGAACGCCTGGTACGACTTCTTGAAGGAGTCGGGGACCGGCGCGGTGTTGGTCTCCGGGTCGAAGACCGGCGGGTTGCGGTCGGCGTCGGCGTAGGAGTCGGCGAGCTCGTTCTCGGCGAGACGGGCGATCTCCTCGAGGATGCTCTTCGCCGTGTCGACGTCCATCTCCGCGAACGGTCCGGTGCCGTACAGCTTGTCCCGCCCGAGCACCTCGAACAGGTTGAACTCGATGTCGCGGAGATTCGACTTGTAGTGCCCCATGGGAAGGCTCCGTAATCAATAGCAGTGGCGCGCAGCGCCCCGTGGAGGGGTGGCCCGGACGTATCAGCTGACCTCTACGATGATGCTACCCGTCAGTAATAAGGCGCAACCCCTCAAGCCCTACATGTGGCCGATTACTCTTTGTCCCATGTACGGCTACGACCAGAACCAGGGTGCGCAGCAGCCTATGCAGCAGCCGATGGGGGGCGGCTACGGCGAGCAGCCGCTGTACCCGGAGCCCTCGCCGCCCTCGCTGGGCGACGCGGTACGGGCCTTCACGACCGGCTCGCTGTCCGCCGAGGACTTCCAGCAGATCTTCGCCACGTCGAAGGTCTACTGCCCGCGCGGCGACAACCCCGGGTTCCTGGCGCTGCACAACACCCAGCAGCCCGTGATCCCGATGTTCACCACGCTCAAGGAGCTGCGGCTGTACGCGGGCAAGGAGTCCAAGTACTTCGTGATCACCGGCGCCGAGGTGATCGACCTGCTGCCCACCGGCTACGGCTTCGTCCTGGACATGGAGGGCGAGCACCGGATCGTGTTCGACGCCAAGGCCGTCGAACAGATGGTCGATTTCGCGATGCGTCGCATGTACGGCTGACCGCCGCGGGGCGGCAGCCTCCCGAAGACCTTTCGTAGGGGTCCGTACCACTGCCGGTACGGACCCCTTCCGGCTGTCCGGGCCCTTGGGAGGGCCCGTTTGGGGGGTCCGGGAGCGGCGCGGGAATGGGTGACCCCTTGCGGGATGTTCACCATTCAACTAAATTGGCCGCAGAACACTCCCCCGGAGGTGGCTTCCATGCCCGCAGTGACCGTCGAGAACCCGCTGACCCTGCCCAAGGTGGCCGCTTCCGGCGACGCCGCGGCCCGTCCCGTGCTCGCCGTGACCACGGCGCCGAGCGGCTTCGAGGGCGAGGGCTTCCCGGTCCGCCGCGCCTTCGCGGGGATCAACTACAAGTACCTCGACCCGTTCATCATGATGGACCAGATGGGTGAGGTGGAGTACGCGGCCGGCGAGCCGAAGGGGACCCCCTGGCACCCGCACCGCGGCTTCGAGACCGTCACGTACCTGATCGACGGGACCTTCGTGCACCGCGACTCCAACGGGGGCGGCGGCACCATCCAGAACGGCGACACCCAGTGGATGACCGCGGGCAGCGGGCTGCTCCACATCGAGGCGCCGCCGGAGTCCCTCGTCATGTCGGGCGGCCTCTTCCACGGCCTCCAGCTGTGGGTGAACCTGCCGAAGGCCGACAAGATGATGGCCCCGCGCTACCAGGACATCCGCGGCGGCCAGGTCCAGCTCCTCGCCTCCCCGGACGGCGGCGCGCTGCTCCGGGTCATCGCCGGTGAGCTGGACGGCCACGAGGGCCCCGGCATCACGCACACCCCCATCACGATGATCCACGCCACCGTCCGCCCCGGTGCCGAGGTGACGCTGCCCTGGCGCGAGGACTTCAACGGCCTCGCGTACGTGCTCGCCGGGCGCGGCTCCGTCGGCGCGGAGCGCCGGCCGGTCCACATGGGGCAGACCGCCGTCTTCGGCACCGGCTCCTCGCTGACCGTGCGCGCGGACGAGAAGCAGGACGGACACACCCCGGACCTGGAGGTCGTCCTCCTCGGCGGCCGTCCCATCCGCGAGCCGATGGCGCACTACGGGCCGTTCGTGATGAACAGCCAGGCCGAACTGAAGCAGGCCTTCGAGGACTTCCAGGCCGGCCGCCTCGGCACCGTGCCCGCCGTCCACGGCATGTGACCCGCGACCGGGCCCGAGCCGCCACCGCGCGGCCCGGGCCCGGCTCCGTCCGCTCCGGTTTGATTCGCTCCGGTTTCGCGGTGTGACACCCCGTCACCCGGACGGCGGCGCGGGCGGGACAGCGCTGCCGGGGCGTGATCGGCTGGCAGGGTGCAGACCCCCAAGCCCCTCCTGCCGGACGGCGCCCGGCGGACCGCCGCCTGGTGCGGCGTCGTCCTGCTGGTCACCGGCGTCGCCGCCGTCGCCGTCTGGCTGTGCGTCATCTTCAAGACCGCCGTCACCCCGGTGCTGCTCGCCCTGCTCGGTACGGCGCTGCTCGGTCCCGTCCACCGCCGGATGACCGCCCACGGCGTCAACCGCTCGGCGGCCGCCGGGGTCACCTGCGCGCTCCTGCTCGCCGTGGTCGGCGGCGCCGGATACATCGTGGTCTCCGCGCTCATCGATACCGGCGACCAGATCGTGGCGTCGCTCAAGGAGGCCGGGCAGTGGGTCGTCGACCACTTCGACGTCGCCGACGGCATGGACGTCAACGATCTGGAGGCCAACGGCCGGAAGCTCGTCGGGAAGTTCGGCGCGAGCGCGGCGGGCGGCCTGCTCACCGGGATCAGCCTCATCGGCTCGCTCATCGCCACCAGCGTCCTCGCGCTGCTGCTGACCTTCTTCTTCCTGCGCGACTCCGACCGGGCCGCCCGCCTCGCCCACTCCGTCGCCCCGCGCGGCACGGGTGACATGGTCGAGGCGATGGGGCGGCGGGCCTTCGAGGCCGTCGAGGGCTTCATGCGCGGGACGACGCTCATCGCCCTGATCGACGCCGTCTGCATCACGATCGGGCTGCTGATCCTGCGGGTGCCCGGCGCGGTGGGGCTCGGTGCGCTGGTGCTCGTCGGCGCCTACATCCCGTACCTCGGCGCGTTCATCTCCGGGGCGGTCGCCGTGCTGGTGGCCCTCGCGGACCGGGGTTTCGTGATCGCGCTCTGGGCGCTCGGCGTCGTCCTCGCCGTGCAGGTGCTGGAGGGTCACATCCTCCAGCCGATGATTCAGAGCCGTACGGTCCAGATGCACCCCGCGATGATCCTCATCGCGCTGACGGCGGGCGCGAGCGTGGCGGGCATCCTCGGCATGCTGCTCGCGGTCCCGCTGTGCGCGGCGGCCTTCGGCATCATCGGCGAACTCCGCAGGGCCGGCGCCGCGCCGCAGGACGGGGACACGCCCTAGACGCCGTCCGGCTCCTCGAAGGCGTCCAGGTCCGGGACGGCCGGCTCCGACTGCTCGCCCTCGTTCAGCTCGAACCAGATCGACTTGCCCGCGCCCTGCGGATCGACGCCCCACTTGTGCGCCAGCATCTCCATCAGGACCAGGCCCCGGCCGCTGGACGCCAGCTCGCCCGGCCGGCGCTTGTGCGGCAGCTCGTCGCTGCCGTCGGCCACGTCCACCCGCAGGCACCGCTCGCCGGGCGTCCCGGTCGCCTGGGCGACCATCAGCGCGTCCCCGTCCGTGTGGACCAGCACATTCGTGGCCACCTCGGAGAGCAGCAGCACCGCCGCGTCCACCTGATCGGGGTCCGCCCAGTCGTGCAGCAGCTCCCGCAGGAGCCGGCGGGCCGCCGAGATCCGCTCCGGTTCCGCCTGGGCGATGGTGAGCGCGGTCCGCCGGGACACGGACGGCGGCGTGAGGGTCGCGTCCCGGCGCAGCAGCAGGACCGCCACGTCGTCCTCGCGCCGGTCGGCGAGCGGGCCCGTCGTGTAGTGCGAACCCGGCCCGTGCACGGCCTGCACCAGCGCGTCCGCCAGTTTCTCCAGGTCGCCGGTGTGCCGCTCCAGGATCGGCCGCAGCCGGACCCAGCCGGTCGCGAGGTCGTGGCCGCCGGTCTCGATCAGCCCGTCCGTGCACAGCATGATCGTCTCCCCGGCCTCCAGCACGACCCGGGTCGTCGGGTAGTCCGCGTCCGCCTCCACGCCCAGCGGCAGCCCGCCCTCGGTCTGCCGGATCACGGCGGTGCCGTCCGCCGTCATCACCACGGGGTCCGGGTGGCCGGCCCGGGCGATCTCCAGCGCGCCGGTCTCCGGGTCGGCCTCCGCGTACAGGCAGGTCGCGAACCGGGCGGCCGAAGCTTCGTCGTCGTCGCCGGGGGTGGTGAGCCCGGACAGGAAGCGCGAGGCGCGGGCCAGCACCGCGTCGGGACGGTGCCCCTCGGAGGCGTACGCGCGCAGCGCGATCCGGAGCTGGCCCATCAGCCCGGCCGCCCGTACGTCGTGCCCCTGGACGTCGCCGATGACGAGGGCGATGCGGCCGTTGGGCAACGGGATCAGGTCGTACCAGTCGCCGCCGATCTGGAGGCCGCCGCCGGTCGGCACATAGCGCGCCGCCACGGTCATGCCCGGGATGTCGGGGCCGAGCGAGGGCATCATCGTGCGCTGGAGGCCCAGCGACAGCTCCCGCTCGGTGTCGGCGGCGCCCGCCCTGGCCAGCGCCTGGGCGAGCATCCGGGCCACGGTCGTCAGCACCGACCGCTCGTCCGGCGTGAACGACACCGGGTGCCGGAACCCGGCCATCCAGGTGCCCATCGTGCGCCCGGACACGATCAGCGGCAGAAAGGCCCAGGAACGGCGGCCGAACCGCCGGGCGAGCGGCCAGGTGGCGGGGTAGCGCTCGCGGTAGTCGTCCGGGGTGGGCAGATAGATCGCCCGGCCGGTCCGGACGACCTCGGCCGCCGGGTAGTCCGTGTCCAGCGACATGTCCGTGAAGGGGCTCTCGTCACCCAGGCTGTGCCCGTGCTGGCCGACGATGGTCAGCCGCTCGCCCTCGACGCCGAAGACCGCCAGGCCGTCCGGGGAGAAGCCGGGCATGGAGAGCGAGTAGACGACCCGCAGCACCTCCGTGGTGGACCCCGCCTCGGCCAGGGCCCGCCCCGCGTCCAGCAGGAACGCCTCGCGGGAGCGCCGCCAGTCGCCGGTGATCGCGGTGTGCGCCCCCTCGGTGCCGGGCGAGGGCTCGGCGACCTCCTGGAGGGTGCCGATGAAGACGTAGTAGGTCTTGCCGCTCTGCGCCGCCGCGCCGCTCGGGACCGGCTTGGAGCGGCTGCGCACGGTCCGCAGGACCCGGCCGCTGCCGTCCACGATCCGCAGTTGGGCCTCGGCGAGGGTGCCTTCCGCCACGGCGAGGCCGATCACCCCGGAGATCTCGTTCCAGTCGACCGGATGGAAGCGGGCGCGGACCTCGGACTCGCGGAAGACACCGGGCTCCGGGGGCAGCTCCAGCAGACGGGCGGCCGCCGCGTCGAGCGTGACCGTCCCCGCTGCGTTGTCCCAGCACCACAGCCCGGTCCCGGTTGCGGCCAGCACATCCTCGGTGCGCATTGCCCCACTTTAAACCGGCATGGGGGTCAAGGGCAGCGGTGCGGCCCCGGGGACGATCTTGACCCGGACAATGACAATGAAACGCCGCGGTCGCGGGCGGTAGCCTGGGAGGGCTGAATTCTCCCCAACCGCGAAGACTGGATGAACGACGATGCATCGGTACAGGTCCCACACCTGCGGCGAGCTCCGCGCCTCTGACGTCGGCACCGACGTCCGGCTGAGCGGCTGGCTGCACAATCGCCGAGACCTGGGCGGCATCCTCTTCATCGATCTCCGCGACCACTACGGCCTGGTCCAGCTCGTCGCCCGGCCCGGCACCCCGGGCAACGAGGCGCTGGCGAAGCTGACCAAGGAGACCGTCGTCCGCATCGACGGCAAGGTCTCCGCGCGCGGCGAGGAGAACGTCAACCCCGAGCTGCCGACCGGCGAGATCGAGATCGAGGTCTCCGAGGTCGAGGTGCTGGGCGAGGCCGGCCCGCTGCCCTTCACGATCAACGCCGAGGACGGCGTGAACGAGGAGCGGCGCCTGGAGTACCGCTTCCTGGACCTGCGCCGCGAGCGCATGCACCGCAACATCATGCTGCGCTCCGCCGTGATCGCCTCGATCCGCTCCAAGATGGTGGCCCTCGGCTTCAACGAGATGGCGACGCCGATCCTCACCGCGACTTCGCCCGAGGGCGCCCGCGACTTCGTCGTCCCGTCCCGGCTGAACCCTGGCAAGTTCTACGCGCTGCCGCAGGCCCCGCAGCAGTTCAAGCAGCTGCTGATGATCTCGGGCTTCGACCGCTACTTCCAGATCGCGCCCTGCTTCCGCGACGAGGACGCCCGCGCCGACCGGTCGCCCGGCGAGTTCTACCAGCTCGACGTCGAGATGTCCTTCGTCGAGCAGGAGGACGTCTTCCAGCCGATCGAGAAGCTCATGACCGAGCTGTTCGAGGAGTTCGGCAACGGCCGCCACGTCACCTCGCCGTTCCCGCGCATCCCGTTCCGCGAGTCGATGCTCAAGTACGGCAACGACAAGCCCGACCTGCGTGCCAAGCTGGAGCTGGTCGACATCTCCGACGTCTTCGCGGACTCGGAGTTCAAGGCGTTCGCCGGCAAGCACGTCCGTGCCCTTCCGGTGCCGGACACGGCGGGCCAGTCCCGCAAGTTCTTCGACGGCCTCGGCGAGTACGCCGTGGAGCACGGCGCCAAGGGCCTGGCCTGGGTCCGCGTCGGCGAGGACGGCACGCTGGCCGGTCCGATCGCCAAGTTCCTCACCGAGACCGACGTCAAGACGCTCACCGAGCGGCTGTCGCTGGTCCCCGGCCACGCCGTTTTCTTCGGCGCCGGCGAGTTCGACGAGGTCTCCAAGATCATGTCCGCCGTCCGCGTCGAGGCCGCCAAGCGCGCCGGCCACTTCGAGGAGGGCGTCTTCCGGTTCTGCTGGGTCGTGGACTTCCCGATGTACGAGAAGGACGAGGAGACCGGCCGGATCGACTTCTCGCACAACCCCTTCTCGATGCCCCAGGGCGGTCTCAAGGACCTGGAGGAGAAGGACCCGCTGGACATCCTCGCCTGGCAGTACGACATCGTCTGCAACGGCATCGAGCTGTCCTCCGGCGCCATCCGGAACCACGAGCCCGAGCTGATGATCAAGGCGTTCGAGATCGCGGGCTACGACCGCGAGACGGTGGAGCGCGAGTTCGCGGGCATGCTCAGGGCGTTCCGCCTCGGCGCCCCGCCGCACGGCGGCATCGCGCCGGGTGTCGACCGCATCGTGATGCTGCTGGCCGACGAGCCGAACATCCGCGAGACCATCGCCTTCCCGCTGAACGGCAACGCCCAGGACCTGATGATGGGCGCGCCCACCGTTCTGGAGGAGACCCGGCTGCGCGAACTGAACATCCAGCTCCGCAAGCCGGCCGCGCCCGCGAAGGACGCCCAGAAGTAGCAGCACACCCGGAGGAACGGCACCACGTTTCTCCGGACGCTGTTTCACGTGAAACAGCCCCCGGCCCGCCAGCGGTCGGGGGCTGTTCGTGTGACGGGCCGCGATCGGTTCCGATTAAGCACATGAATCACCTGAACAGCTACGTCCGGATGGACCGCTCCCCGGATTGGGCGGCTTCGCGGGCGGCAATGACTGGGTGGGCCGACACCGGAGCACCGACCCGCTGAGGAGCCCGCCGTGCCCGTGCCCCCTTCGCGCGCACCCCTGCGACTGCCGCACGCCGTCTGCTCACTGGTCCTGCTGGCGCTGGTCGCCGGCTGCGGGGTGGCCGGCCCCGCCGGCACGGGGACGGACGGTGCTGCCCCGGATAGGGTGCCGGCCAGCGGCGTACCGGGGCCGCCCGGAGCCCTCGCGGCCTCGCCGCAGCCCACGGAGATCCCCGGCCTGGGGCCCCGGACCCGGGCGGCGATCCCGGCCGGTGCGCGGCAGGCGTTCGTCGTGACCGGGGACTCCCCGGACTCCAACCGTTCGACCGCCGTGCTCTACACCCGCGACGGCCCCACGGGTCCGGGCTGGCGGCCCTCGCTGGGGCCCTGGCCGGCGCACAACGCCCTGAACGGCTGGACCGACGAGCACCTGGAGGGCGATCTGCGCTCCCCGGTGGGCGTCTTCACCCTCACCGCCGCCGGGGGCCGCCTCGCACCCCCGCCGACGGCGCTTCCGTACGACCTGAGCCCTGCCTTCGCCGTGACGGGCGACGGCTTCCACGGCGAACCGCTGGAGGGCTCCTTCGACTACGTCGTCGCCATCGACTACAACCGCGTCCCGGGCACCTCCCCGCTCGACCCCACCCGTCCCCTCGGCCCGGAGCGCGGCGGGGGCATCTGGATTCATGTGGACCACGGGGGCCCGACCCAGGGCTGCGTATCGGTCACCGAGGAGCGGATGCGGCAGCTCCTCGGCGCGCTGGACCCGGCTCTGGCACCCGTCGTCGTGATGGGGGACGCGGAGTCGCTGAGCCGCTGAGCTGCTCCGGCCGCGCCCGGAATCCGGGGTGCGCGAACTCCGCCCCTGCCGCACCGAGCAGGCATCCTGGGAGGGAGCTGACACGCGTGCCACGAGGGCAGGGGACATCACGATGCGGGTACTGGTCGCCGAGGACGAGGAAATCCTCGCGGAGCTGGTCGCCACCGGGCTGCGGCGGGCCGGCTTCGCCGTCGACACCGTCTACAGCGGCGACGCCGCCCAGGCGTACCTCGGGCTGCACGACTACGACGTGGTCGTTCTCGACCGCGACCTGCCCCGGGTGCACGGCGACGACGTGGCCCGTGAGCTGGTCGCCTCCGGTTCCCGGACCAGGATTCTGATGCTCACGGCCGCCGCTTCCACGGAGGACCGGGTCGCCGGGCTCGACCTGGGCGCCGACGACTATCTCAGCAAGCCGTTCGAGTTCCCCGAACTGGTCTCGCGCGTCCGGGCCCTGCGGCGGCGCACCGCCCGGCCCGTGCCGCCGCAGCTGGAGCGGTACGGCATCCGGCTCGACACCGTGCGGCGGTCGGCGAGCCGGGACGGGCGGGAACTGGACCTGTCGCCCAAGGAGTTCACCGTGCTCCAGCTGCTCCTGGAGGCGGACGGCGGGACGGTCGGCGTCGAGGAGCTGCTGGAGCGGGCCTGGGACGCCAACGCCGCCCCCTCGCCGGGCGCTCCGCTCCGTCCGACCAGGGAGATGCCCTATTCCGGGGTGGTCGTGGACTGCGTGGGCACGCTGTGCGAGAAGCTCGGCGAGCCGGCCGTGATCCGCACCGTCCAGGGCGTGGGGTACGCGCTGTGAAGCGGCCGGCCAGGCTGGCGCACTCCACGATCCGGACCCGCATCGCCCTCGTCTACGGCGGGGTCTTCCTCATCCTGGGCACGGCCCTGCTCGCCACCGTCAACCTGGCCTCCCGGGCCGGCACCGACTCGCAGGCCCGGGCCATCGCCGAGACCGCCGCCGTGGTCCAGCCCGGTTACGCCGTGAACGGCCCGCTCGTCAGCCGCCACCGGCTCGGTCCGCCGACCGTCTACGACCTCACCGACCACGTCAGCGACGCGGCCGGCCACCAACTGCTCATCTGGTCGGCGGCGGCCCTGCTCGTGATGACGGGCTGCGCGGTGGGCGTCGGCTGGTGGACGGCCGGCCGGGTGCTGCGGCCCGTGCACGCCATGACCGCCAAGGCGCGCAAGCTCTCCGCGCACACCCTCCACGAGCGGATCGCCTCCACCGGGCCCGACGACGAGCTGAAGGAGCTGGGCGACACGCTGGACGCGCTGCTGGCCCGGCTGGAGAAGGCGTTCGACAGCCAGCGGCGGTTCATCGCCAACGCCTCCCACGAACTGCGCACCCCGCTGGCCACCCAGCGCGCGGCGATCCAGATCGGCCTGGAGGACCCGACGCCGGAGGATCTCGTCCGCACCCGGCAGACGCTCCTGGACAACAACCGGCGCAGTGAACGGCTCATCGACGGGCTGCTCGTCCTGGCGCGCAGCGAGCGAGGGCTCGACAAGGGTGAGCGGGAGCCGGTGGATCTGGCGCGGGTGGTGGCCGAGGAAGCGGCCCCCCATCCGGGGGTGCGGCTGGACACCCGGCCCTGCCCGGTGCGCGGCAACCGGCAGTTGCTGGCCCAGCTGGTGGCGAACCTGCTGGCCAACGCGGTGACGTACAACGTGCCGGACGGGAGCGTGTCGGTGTCGGCGGTCCCGGTCGGCGGCGGGGTGCTCCTGGAGGTCCGCAACACGGGGCCCGTGGTGGAGGCGGCGGACATCCCCGGCCTCTTCGAGCCGTTCCGCCGGGGCGAGGGCCGGGACCGGATGGGGCCGGGTTCGGGCCTCGGCCTGTCGATCGTGCGGTCGATCGCGATGGCCCACGACGGTACGGTCACGGCGGTGCCGGGCCCGGAGGGCGGGCTCGCCGTGACCGTACGTCTGCCGGCCGGTCAGGAACCGTCGGCCGTGCCGCGCCCGGCGATCCAGGCGGGGAGTGCCGCGAGCAGTTCGCGGTAGAACACGGTGTCCGCGACCTCGCGGGGGGCGGGGCCGGCGTGGAAGAAGCCGGTGTTCGGGGCGTCCAGCTTGCGCAGGAAGTCGAAGCCCTTGGCGTCCTTCTCGCCGAACGCGACGAACTGGAAGAACAGCGGCAGCCCGGCCGCCTCGTCCAGCGCCTGGCGGGCGGCCTGACGGGCGTCAGGCGGGCCGTCCGTCTGGAACACGACCAGGGCGGGGCCGGTCGAGCCGGACGCCTTGTAGTGCGCGACGACCTCCTCGACCGCGCGGTGGTAGTTGGTCCGGCCGAGCCGGCCGAGACCCGCGTTCAGCTCGTCGACCCGGCCCTCGTGGCCGTCGAGGCCGACCGTGCCGGTGCCGTCGATCTCCGTCGAGAAGAACACGACCTGCACGGTGGCGTTCTCGTCGAGGTGCGCGGCGAGCGCGAGGGTGCGGTCGCCGAGGTGCTGGGCGCTGCCGTCCTTGTAGAAGGGCCGCATGGAGCCGGAGCGGTCCAGGACCAGGTAGACGGTGGCCCGCAGCCCGGTCAGCCCGTGCGCCTTCAGTCCGGCCTGCGCCGCCTTGTACGGTCCGGCCAGCTCGGGCGCCCGCGCCTTGACCTTGGCGAGGGACAGCGCGGGCTTCCCCGCCGGGGCGGCCGGAGCGGCGGGGGCGGCCGGGGCCGCCGCGGGCTCGGGCTCCGGGTCGATGTCGATGGTGATCGCCGCGGGCACGTCG
>NZ_JAKRGC010000144.1 GCF_022347745.1 Streptomyces sp. OfavH-34-F | reverse complement strand
GCCGCAGCGCCTGCCGGCCCCTCGCCCGGCCGAAAAACCGGTACCCCCGCACGCCCCGTCTTCCCTAGACTCGCCCCACACCGCGCCGGGCTCACCGGCGTCCGTGCCGTGACCATCGAGGGGAGACCGCCGTGCGCCAGCGCACCGCCGCCGTCGTCCCCCCGTCGCGGTTCGAGGTGATCCTGGTGTCTCGGGCCGCCCGGCGCCGGCTGCGCGGCCGGCCCCGGACCCCGTGACGAACACGCGGACCCCCGCTGTCTTCTGACCCCGGGTCACCCCCGTGCCGAGAGGCGGGGTGACGGGTTCCGCGGGCCCGCCGAGGGCCGTGTCGTCCCGGTAATCGCGCCGTCCGCTTCCGGATCATCCCGAAAGGCCACCGGCCGTGCGTACCCACCAGCACCGTTCCCTCGACGCCGCACTCGACACCGTCCGCAACATCGGCATCCTCGCCCACGTCGACGCCGGCAAGACGACCGTCACCGAACGCATCCTCTACACCACCGGCACCACCCACAAGCGCGGTGAGGTCCACGACGGGACGACCATCACGGACTTCGACTCCCAGGAACGCGACCGGGGCATCACCATCTTCGCCGCCGCCGTGAGCTGCACCTGGGCCGGCCACCGCGTCAACCTCATCGACACACCGGGCCACGTCGACTTCGCCGACGAGGTCGAACGCTCGCTGCGGGTGCTCGACGGGGCGATCGCGGTGTTCGACGCGGTCGCCGGGGTGGAGCCGCAGAGCGAGTCGGTGTGGCACCAGGCGGACCGGCACGCCGTCCCGCGCATCGCCTTCGTCAACAAGCTGGACCGGGCGGGCGCCGACCTGGACACGGCCGTCGCCTCCATCCGGGACCGGCTGCGCACGGTCCCGCTGGTGGTCCAGCTGCCCATCGGCAGCGAGGACGCCTTCCGCGGCGTCGTGGACCTGCTCCGGATGCGCGCCCTGGTGTGGGCGGACGGCGCCGACACCTGCGAGGAGTGCGAGGTGCCCGCCGAACTGCGCGAGGAGGCGGCGCGGCGCAGGCGCCTCCTGGAGGAGGCGGTGGCGGAGCTGCATCCCGCGGCGCTGGAGGAGTTCTGCGTACGCTCCGCGCTCTCGGAGGCGACGCTGACCGGGGCGCTGCGCGATCTGACGCGGACCGGTGAGGGGGTCGTGGTGCTGTGCGGTTCGGCGTACCGCAACCGGGGTGTGGAGCCGTTGCTGGAGGCGGTCGTGGCCTATCTGCCGTCCCCCGCCGATGTGCCGCCGGTACGGGGCACGTTCGGCGACGAGGTGCGGGAGCGGGCCGCCGATCCGGCGGGGCCGTTCGCCGCGCTGGCGTTCAAGGTGAACGCGACCGCGACGGGCCGGCTGACGTACCTGCGCGTGTACTCGGGAACACTCGAGAAGGGGCAGACCGTGCTGGACGCGGGCACCGGGCGCAGGGAACGCGTCGGCCGCATCCTGCGGGTGCAGGCGGACCGCCATGTGGACGTGGACGCGGCGGTGGCCGGGGACATCGTCGCGGTCATCGGCCCGAAGTCCGTCCGTCCCGGCGCCACCCTGTGCGCCCCGGACGCCCCGCTGGTCCTGGAACCGCCCTCGGTGGCCGACCCGGTCGTGTCTGTGGCGGTGGAGGCGCGGCGGAGCACGGACACGGAGCGGCTGATGGCCGCCCTGGTCCGGCTGGCCGAGGAGGACCCGTCGCTGGTGGTGCGGACGGACGCCGAGACGGGCCAGACGGTGCTGTCGGGCATGGGCGAGCTGCATCTGGAGGTGGCCGCGGAGAAGATCCGCCGCGACCAGGGCCTGGACGTCCGGGTGGGCCGGCCGCAGGTCGCGCACCGGGAGACCCTGGTGCGCGGGGTGTCCGGGCTGGTGTACCGGCACGTCAAGCAGGACGGCGGGGCCGGGCAGTTCGCGCATGTCGTCATCGACGTCGAGCCGCTGGAGGCGGACGCCGGCGAGGACGCGGTGTTCGCGTTCCGTTCGGCGGTCGTCGGCGGCCGGGTGCCGGCGGAGTACGCGCGGGCGGTCGAGGCGGGCTGCCGGGACGCGCTGGCGGAGGGTCCGCTGGGCGGGCATCCGGTGACCGGGGTGCGGGTGACGCTGACCGACGGCGCCACCCATCCGAAGGACTCCTCGGAGATGGCGTTCCGCACGGCGGGCCGGTTCGCGCTGCGGGAGGCGCTGCGGGCGAGCGCGATGGTGCTGCTGGAGCCGGTGGTCGAGGTCACGGTCACCGTGCCGGACGACGCGGTCGGCGGGGTGCTCGGTGATCTGGCCGCCCGGCGCGGCCGGGTGTCCGGGTCCACCACGCGGGGCGGCGCCGCGGTGGTCACCGCGACGGTTCCGCTGGCCGAGCTGTTCGGTTACGCGACGCGGCTGCGGAGCCGTACGCAGGGCCGGGGCACGTTCACCACCCGCGCCACCGGGTACGCGCCGGCCCCGGCGGCGGTCGCCGGCGGCACGGCCTGAGCGAAGCGGTCCCGCCCGCCCTCCTCACGGGGGGCGGGCGGGACCTTCCGCCGTCCGGCCGGGTCAGGCGACCGGGACGGGGAACGTGGGGTACTCCACGCCGGAGACGTACTGGACGACCCGGATGACCTGGCACGAGTAGCCGAACTCGTTGTCGTACCAGAGGTAGAGGATCGCGTTGTCGCCGTCCACCTGGGTGGGGCCCGCGTCCACGATGGAGGCGTGGCGGGAGCCGATGAAGTCGCTCGACACCGCGTCCGGGGCGGTCGTGAAGTCGATCTGGCGCTTCAGCGGGGAGGTGAGCGACACCTCGCGGAGGTGGTCGAGGACCTCGGTGCGGGTGGTCTCGCGGCCGAGCTTGAGGCTGAGGATCGCGATCGAGACGTCCGGCACGGGAACCCGGATGGAGCTGCCCGTGATGGTCGCCTTCAGGTCGGGCAGCGCCTTGGCGACGGCGGAGGCGGCGCCGGTCTCCGTGATGACCATGTTGAGCGGCGCGGAGCGGCCCCGGCGGTCGGAGCCGTGGTAGTTGTCCAGCAGGTTCTGGTCGTTGGTGAACGAGTGGATGGTCTCCACGTGTCCGCGCAGCACGCCGTACTCGTCCGCCATCGCCTTGAGCGGCGGCACGATCGCGTTGGTGGTGCAGGAGGCGCAGGAGATGATCTGCTCGTCCGGCTTGATCGTTTCGTGGTTGACGCCGTGCACGATGTTGGGGACGTCGCCCTTGCCGGGCGCGGTCAGGACGACCTTGGCGATGCCGGGCCGCAGGTGCTTGGACAGGCCCTCGCGGTCGCGCCACCTGCCGGTGTTGTCGATGAGGATCGCGTCGTCGATGCCGTACGCGGTGTAGTCGACGGTGGTCGGGTCGTCCGAGTAGATGACCTGGATCTCGTTGCCGTTGGCGACGATGCGGTCGTTGGCCTCGTCCACGGTGATGGTGCCCTGGAACTGGCCGTGGATGGAGTCGCGCCGCAGCAGCGAGGCGCGCTTGACGATGTCCTGGCCCGCGCCCTTGCGGACCACGATGGCGCGCAGCCGCAGGCCGTTGCCCGAGCCCGCCTTCTCGATGAGCAGCCGGGCCAGGAGGCGGCCGATGCGGCCGAAGCCGTAGAGGACCACGTCGCGCGACTCGCGGCGCTCGATCTTGTTGTCGCCCATGGCCCCGGAGACGGCCTCGGCGGTGAACCGCGCCTCGTCGAGGCCGCGGGCGTCGGCCTTGTAGAGGGCGGCGAGCATGCCGATGTCGATCTGGGAGGGGCCCAGGTCCAGGGTGGTGAGGGCCTGCAGGAAGGGCAGGGTCTCGGTGACCGAGAGCTCGTCGCCGTCGATCTGGCGGGCGAAGCGGTGGGTCTTGAGGATGCTCACCACCGACTTGTTGACCAGCGAGCGGCTGTGCAGCAGGACGGTGACATCCCGCTCGCGGTGCAGCTTCCCGATGATCGGAATCATCGACTCCGCGATTTCTTCGCGGTGTTTCCAATTGGTGAACGCGTCGTCATTGACAGTCACAGGTTTATCTTTCGAGCTAGGCGGCGCTCATATGGTAACCAGACGCTCGTTCGCACCCTCACCCGGCCCGGCGGGCAACCCACCGGGCCCGCACCGCTGCCCCAACTCACCTTGCGCAGGTAGCCCGTTCTCCGGCCCCACAGGTGTTCCGCCTCTTGACTCCCGTTACTGGTCCAGTCCAATCTGAGCCTCCTCTCTCCCCCCACCGCGGCCGCCGCGAGCGGACTCCGCGATCCGATTCGGAGGCACCGGCATGTCCCCCACCCCCACGCCCCCCGGCCGGCCGAGGCCCCCGGCGCGCCGGGCCGCCCGCGGCGCACTCGGCGCGGTGGCCGCCGCCGCGCTCATCGGCTCCGCCCTGCTGGGGCTGCCCGGCGCCGCGTCGGCGGACGGCCCCGCGAACCTGGTCCGCAACGGCGACTTCGAGACCGGCGACACCTCGGGCTGGACCTGTACGGGGGCCTCCTCCGTCACCCCGGCGAGCCCGCACGGCGGAACCCACGCGCTCCTGTCCACCCCCGGCGCCGGGGACACCGCCCCCTGCACACAGACGGTGCCCGTACGCCCCGGCACGGCGTACGCCGTGAGCCTCTGGATGACGGGCCCCTACGCGCAGGTGTCCGTCGCGGGCGACGGGGTGCGGCGCTCCACCTGGACCCGGTCGACGGACTGGACGCAGTCGCGCCTCGACGTGACCACGGGTGCGGCCACCACCGAGCTGACCCTGACGGTCAGCGGCTGGTACGGGACCGGGCCCGTCGCGGTGGACGACGTCGTCATGACGGCCACCGGCCCCGCCCCGGACCCGTCACCGACCCCGACCACTCCGACGCCCACCCCCACGCCGACCCCGACACCCACGCCGACCCCCACGCCCGGCCCGTCCGACGGCTCCACGGTGAAGGTGGCCGACGCCAGGGAGCTCAAGGCCGCGCTGGCCGCCGCCGCGCCGGGGCAGACGATCGAGCTGGCGGACGGCACCTACGCGGGCAACTTCAAGATCACGACCGGTGGGACCGCAAAGGCGCCGATCACCCTGACCGGCTCGCGGGCCGCGGTCCTGACCACCCCCACGGGCGGCGGCAACGGCATCCAGCTCACGAACGCCCCGTACTGGGTGATCGAGGGCGTCACCGTCACCGGCGGCCAGAAGGGGATCATGGCCGACGCGTCCGACCATGTCGTCATCGACTCCGTCGAGGTCCACCACACGACCATGGAGGGCATCCACTTCCGCACGTCGAGCAGCTACGGAGTGGTGCGGAACTCCTTCATCCACGACACGGGCCTGTCCGGCAACGGGATGGGCGAGGCGATCTACGTCGGCTCGGCGAACACCCTCACGGACGCCAGCGACCACGTGCGCATCCTGGACAACCGCATCGGTCCCCGCGTCGGCGGGGAGAACATCGACATCAAGGAAGGCACCACGGGCGGCCTGATCTCGGGCAACACCTTCGACGGCGACGGTCTCACCGGAGCCAACTACGACGACTCCTGGGTGGACATCAAGGGCAACGGATACACCGTGGAGAACAACCACGGCATCCACACCACCAACGACGGCTTCCAGACGCACAGCCAGGCACCGGGCTGGGGCTGCGGCACCGTGTTCCGGGACAACACCGCCGACCTGACCGGTGCCGGCGGATCCACCCGCTACGCCATCAACATCACCAACTACGCCACCGGCTGTCCCGCCACCGTCACCTCGGGCAACCGGGCGATCGGCGCCGCCCGCCTCGTCAACCCCGGCGTACCCGTCACCTGACACCCTCCGGCCCCGGGACCTCGCTGCCATTCTGATCTGGTCGCGCAGGTGACCTAGCATTTAGTACTCCAGTGCGACTTCGAGATCTATCCGGTCGCGGGATCAGCGAGTCGTCGTTGGTAGTGGCTGCGGCGGACCGTGGCCTGGTGGTGTCTGCGCCAGTTTGACCAGTGCAGCAGCCTGCGCGGGGACGTGCTGGGTGGGCTCAGTAGGACGCTGAGCAGAGGGCGGATCTCGGGAACGGTCAGGTCGATCGGGTCGGTGCTGCGGGCGGCCCGGTTCGGCTGTGCGGTCCTGGCCGGGATCGCATCGGCGGCGAGGGCTGCCAAGAAGGCCAGGGCGAGCACCGCCAGGGTGATGTGCCGGTGCCAGGCGGTCCAGCGGCGGACCTGGCAGTGGTCCAGTCCGACCTGCCCCTTCGCAGCCTGGAAGCACTCCTCGATGCACCACCTGATCCCGGCCACCCGGACCAATTCGGACAGCGGCACTCGCCTCGGGGACGAGCACAGGTAGAAGGCGAGCTCGCCGCTGGTCGGGTTGCGGCGGATCAGCAGGTGCCGATGTCCGTCGGTGCCGATCTCGATCCAGGCCCAGTCGTAGGAGCGCGGCCCTTCGCCCCGGCGCCGGCGCTCTGCCGGTGCCAGGCCGAGGCCGGCAGGCGGTCGGCCACGGCATCCGCGCGGACGGCGGTCCGCCCCTGGCTGACCCGCACCCGCGTGCTGCAGGCAACGGCCAGGACGTAGCCGATGCCACGGGACTCCAACAGGGCGCGCAAGTGGGGGCCTTGGCCGTAGGCCTCGACGCCGGTGACCCAGGAGGCGCCGATCCCCGCATCCAGCGCCGCGGTGATCATCTGCCCGGCCAGTGTGGGTTTGGTCGCGAACTCCACGTGGTCAGGCACCCCGGCGCGGGTGCGGCGCTCGGTGTTCTGGCACCACGAGGCATCGGGCAGGTAGAGCCGACGGTCGATCAACGCCCGTCCTCTGCTGGAGGCGTAGGCGAGGAAGACGCCGACCTGGGTGTTCTCGATCCGGCCCGCGGTGCCGATGTACTGCCGCTGCACGCCCGCCGAGGCGGTGCCCTTCTTCAGGAAGCCTGTCTCGTCCACGATCAGGACACCGTCTTCGGCGCCGAGGTGTTCAAGGAACGTAGGCGCGTACATCGTCGCGGACCGCGTCGGCGTCCCAGCGGGTGCTTCGGAGCAGCCGCTGCATCGGCCCGGGGTGGGCGTGGCCTGCCTGCTCGGCCAGCCACCAGCAGTTCTTCCGCTCGACGCCGGACAACAGAGCGAGCACGAAGGCGCGGGCCGTCGCCCGCGGCTCCACCCGGCGGAACTGGCCCGCGATCCGGGCCATGGCCTGGTCGAACATCGCCCGCCAACGGGCCGCGTCCATGCTGTGACCCGCGGCCACCGCACGAGCTCCAGGAGTCCACACAACCCCCGATGATCACGCGGTGGCCGTTCCAGTGCTCGCCTGGGTCCGACCGAAGATCGCGGGTCACCCCGGGGTGCGGGACTCATCGAGCGTGGGCTGCGGCACAGCTCGGCTTCTGGTCAGGCAGAAGGGATGCCCAGCCGGGTCGGTAAGAACCCGCCACCTGCCGCCGCCCGGTTGGTACTCCGGCTTGACGGCGCCCAGCTCCAGCAGCAGGACCTCGGCCTGGTCGAGGTCCTCAACCGCGAAGTCGAGGTGTACTTGCTGCGGCGCGGTCTGCTCGGGCCACTGCGGAGCCTGGTAGCCCTCAACGCGCTGGAAGCCGATGAAGAGCCCATCCTCTCGGGTGAGGCCGGCGAAGTCACCGTCGGACTTGGGGTGAAGTTCGAACCCGGTGGCTTGCTGATAGAACGCGGCCATCGCCTCGGGATCGGCGCAGTCGAGTGTTATCGCGGTCAACTTCATCTGGAAGGGCATGGCAACTCCGTGACAGCCATCGTGCTGCGGGCTCGGCACTCGTGTGGCGTCAAACCGTAGTGATCGGCTCCGCGCCTCGCGACACGATTTTCGACGCTGGCCTGGCCAGAGTGGACGTGATAACTACCCCACGTCCATGCAAGGTCACGAAGTCGCACTGGAGTACTAGGTGAGCCGGTCTACTTGAGGTCCGTGCTCGGCTGGCGACGCCAGTCCCACCCGGGGTGTCGGTCTACCAGCGTGAGGAACTCACTCGCCTGAAGAATTTCGTCATGGTTGGTGTCTACAAGACCATCGACACCAGGGAGGACGTCTCGGAGGAAGGCCCGTGCCGCGTCCATGGACTGGCACGAAGCGTACGCGGCGTACGGTTCGCCGATCCGAGCCGCCACTTGATCGAGCTCTTCACGCTCGTAGTCGGCCAGGATCCCACCCGAGAGGTCGATGGAGTAGGAGTACCCGCGCCAGTGCAACCTGTCGTCACCCGTCACAGGATCCGGCACGAGCGGGAAACCACGGATTCGTCCCTCAAGTAACGGACGTCGAGCCGCGGAGACAAGGATGATCACAGATGGCCAGGACACTCATAAACCTCCGCAGTGACCGTACACGTCAGGAAGTAGGGCGGGCTGGGGAACTGTTCGTCCACGCCACGTCGAACTGCTGGAGGGCTATCGAGTACAGGAGTCCGGGGGCCCGGGCGTATAGGCAGGGGGAGTTCCTGCCGTGGCTGGTGCTGCTGTAGAAGGTGAGGTAGGCCGCCCGGTCCGTGGCGATCACGCGGCAGGTGTTGGGCAGGTTGAAGGTGCGCAGTTCCACGTGGGGTTGCGCGCGGGTCACCTGGGCGATGTAGTCCGTGTTCGCCCGGACCTGGTTCTTGAGCAGGTCCGGCGTGAAGCCGGGATCGAAGAGGCGTAGATCCTGTGAGCGTCGGTCCAGCCAGGAGTCGCCCGGCGCGAGCGTGTCGGGCAGCAATACCTGGACGGATCCCGGGGTGAGCTGCCCTGACCACAGGGGTGAGAAGACCTCGCGGGTGAGTACGTTTCCTCGTCCCGCCATGACCTTGATCCAACCGGCTTGGCCGAGGTCGCGGGCGATGGCGCCTTCGGCGGACGACTGGTGACGGTACACACGGGCGAGCCCAGTGCCGTTGAAGCGCGAGCAGATTGCGAACAGCCACCACAGAGGGCGAGAGCCCCGTACGAGGCCGAGGACGAGGATGATCGCGCTGGCTGCAAGCGAGCTGAGTATTCCGAACACAAAACCAGTCATGCGAGCCATCTCCCTGTGTATGGCTGTTCTCGGGCGAGCGGATCTGGCGTTCGGAGGAGAGTCAGCAAAGATAGGTCAGGAGTTCTCGTAGGATGTACGCGGCGTTCCGTGCCGCCAGTTCGTGAAAGCCATGCCCCTTTTCCTGGTCGGCATTGTCGGAGACGCCCCGGATGACAATCCAGCCGGGATTGGTGGCGTCGTGAACTGAGTTCTCCTGCCAGTACTGGCTCAGTCCGCCGGCTTCCATGTCCACCGCCAGAACCTTCTCATGGTATGTCTTGAGCCATTCACGGATGTCGCTCTCCCGATCGGCGATGACGGCTTCACCGGATCCGATCAAGCCTGGGTAGACTTCGAATGCCTCAGATGCGTGCGTGGGGAGTTGGCCGTGGATCCGTGCCGGGGTTCCGTGTTCGGTGAAGAAGGCGTTCACTGCGTGCACGACCGGCGCGGGGGCCTGGCGGTGTTCGCCGCGCCGGCGGACGTCCCCCAGCGGGTTGATCTTGCGGTTCTCGTAGTACACGATCTCGGTGGAGACGATGACGTTGCCGATACGCGCGTGTTGGTCGTGGATTCCACCACCCACGCCCACGAGTGCCCACAGCCGCGGGTTGTAGTGGCGACGCAGGTTCTCCAGGGCGGCCATCGCCGAGCGCTGCCCCTGGCTCTGACTCTGGGTGGCCACGATGCGTACCGTTGCCTCTGGAGTGGTGTGTTCGCCCTGGTAAAAATACAGCCCGCCGCCCACCTTGTGCCGTTCGAGTTTCAACTCGTCCACTACGGAGCGCAGTTCCTCACTCAGGATTGTGACCACACCGATATCCCATCCGGCGGCCGGCTCGCCGTCCGGGCCGACCTCGGCGGGGCGCGCGGAGTGGCGGGAGGGATCGGCCGGGGAGACGCGAGCGTGCTTCCCGATGGCGTTGTTGTTGAAATTGTTGTGGTCGCCGCGGCTGACGATTCCGCGATTGGTGTTCACTTATTTCCTCCACCGCTGGGATTGGGGCCTGACGTTTCATGTGCGGACGCGCCAACCTGCGCGGCGTCGCCCACGGCATTGTTGCTGAAGTTGTTGTTGTCGCCGAAGTTGAAGATGCCACTGTTGATGATTTTGGTCGCACGGTCATTGAACTCGGACGCGTCCACGTCGTGATCGGCCAGGAAGTCACCGGCAGCCCGGAGCAGCCGGCGCTCGATCGTCTTCATCCGACCGAGAATGTCGGTCTTCTCCAGCTGGATCTTGGACCATTCCTGCGCCGCCTTCTCGCGTATGCTCACGCGGCTGCCGATCAGAACGTTTCGGATTGGCGTGGAGGTGAGATCGCGGGGAAATATGACCGCTTTTGTCAGGGAATAGAGATAGCGCACGAGTCGCCAGGAGTGTCGGATCTCCGAAGGTAGTTCGGCGAGCTCACGCAAAGCCGCCCAGGCGACTGCCAGGACACCATGGTGCCCGAACTCCGCAGTGCGCTGGAAAGATCTCGGCGTGTGGGCGAGGACGCACGCGGCGGTAGAGATGCTCAGCGTGCGCCCTTGAACGCTGATGTGCAGCAGGACCGTCGCGACGAACTCGGCTCCTTCAGCGGGCGTGGTCACCTCAAGGAAGTGGTACTCCTTCGATCCGGGTGTGTTGATGATCTTCCGCAGCCGCGTTGCGTCGAACTCGCGGGTCAGAAGCGAACGGTCAATCGCCACATCGGTCTCGGCGACGTACACGCGGTCGGTGACTCGTGCGGGAAGGCGGACGTCCTGGCTGTCGGTGTCGAGCAGCTGGACCGCCTCGCGCAGATAGTCGACCAGTTCATGCGCTCGGAACGGAGGAACGGGGTGCTCCCGTTCATGCAGCGGTGCGCCGTCGTCGTCAGAGGGTCGGAGCAGTTGGATGCTCATGGGCGGGTTCCACTGGTAGACCAGCTCACCCGCTCCGATGAAGGGTGACTCGTCGCCGAACAGCGTGAAGACAGCGAAGTCGTCCTCGTCATCGTCCTCGCTGTGACGAGCGCGGCGGTAGACCGCACAGGGATGGCGCTGCTCCGCGTCCGCCGCCTGCTCCCGGCGGGACAGGTACCGGGGCCGCAGAGTCGGTGCCCGCATGATGCGGTGGAGTAGCAACTGCCTTACGGCTCCGACGCCGAGACATACGAACGTGATACCCGCGCCTATGTGGACGGCGGTAATCGCCTGGCGCGGATGGGTGAGCGCAAGCAGCAGGCCGACCAGCGTGAGGGACAGCGCAGCCCGGCCGACGCGTTTGAGGGCGCGTGCGCTCTCCGAGTACCTACGTGGGAACAGCCACCTCAACAGAGCCCGAGAACCCGGCACCGGTCCCAGCCCCCGGCGCTTGGATCCCCGCGCCTTCCGTCTGTTGCGCCTGGTCCGGCCTATCCGGTCGAACTCCGGCTCCCGGTCCAGCTTTCTCAGCTCGACGGCGAGCGGAATCAGGCACAGGAGAGCGAGACCGCAGGAGACCATGACGGCGGCGGGCAGGGCGCCAACCAGGACCGGGACACCCACCGCGCCGGCCACCGTCCCCCGCAGCAGCGCGGTCAGCGCGGCGGCCCGCCACGCGTGGCGCATGACTGGGACGATGTCGAACCCGTAGGACGGGGCGACCCTGCGGTACGGGGCGGTGCACACCTCGTCGATCACGAGATCCCGGAAGCGCTCGTCCACGTATACGCCACTGCATAAGTGACGGGTGGCGGCGGAAGGCTCGTCCCCCACCACCTTGGCTGATGGCGCATGGGAAGTGAACATGCCCTACCCCTGCCCTAGCTGTGTTTTGGTCTGTGAGACCATAAGTCGCGCAAGCGTTTAAGTCAATATGACCTTTAGGGGTTCAGCGTGGATGACTGGCTGAAAGACTCCACCGAGGTGGAGGCGTCATGGGTGACCGTCGACCTGGCGATCTTCACGATCAGGTCCGGGCAGTTGATGGTGCTGTTGATCGAGCGCGGGGTGGAGCCCTTCCTCGGTCGGCCTGCGCTGCCCGGGGGTTACGTGCAGAAGAACGAGACCCTGCGTGAGGGCGCGCTCCGTGAACTCCGCGAGGAGGCCGGAATCGACGGGAACAAGTTGCACCTCGAACAACTCGGCGCCTACGGAGACCCTCAACGAGACCCGAGGGGGCGAGTGGTCACCATCGCCTATCTCGCGTTGGGACCGGACCTGCCCGCCCCCG
The DNA here is from genome assembly GCF_022347745.1 of Streptomyces sp. OfavH-34-F. Taxonomy (GTDB): domain Bacteria; phylum Actinomycetota; class Actinomycetes; order Streptomycetales; family Streptomycetaceae; genus Streptomyces. The sequence continues at coordinate 3,351 of NZ_JAKRGC010000144.1, read as the reverse complement.
TGGGCGGCACCGACGCCCGACGCGCCTACTGGGCTCCTGTCTCCCAGCTGGAAGGGAAGCAGTCGGCGTTGGCATTCGATCATCCGGCGATCCTCGCCGAAGCCCTGGAGCAGGTCCGGAGCAAGCTCGAGTACACGGCCGTCGCCACGGCCTTCTGCGGGGAACTCCTCACGCTGAGCGAGTTGCGCACGGTCTACGAAGTGATCTGGGGCCAACAACTGGACCCGAGCAACTTCCGCCGCAAGGTGCTCAACACCACGGGCTTCGTCAAGCCCACCGGCGATCAGCGCCTCCCCCCCACCGGCCGCCCGGCTGCCCTCTACCGCCGCGGTGACGCCTGGCTGCTCAACCCGCCACTGCTGCGAAGCGCCGGGCACACGGTGTGACCCGCACCTGGAGTCGGGCGACGCCCCAGACCGACCCCGCCACACCCGCTTCGGTCAGGCCGTCGCCCAGCCCGCCGCGCCGAGGCGGGTCGACCTGGGCATACTCACCGACTGTGAGCAGGCCAAGCGGCCGACTCGCGAGAGCCTTGTGACGGCAGGAGACCTGGCGGCCATTCGCGTGAGCTGACCTGGTTCGCCGACGCCGGAGTCCCGGTACACGTGCTCCGCAGGATCGCCGGCCACGGTTCGCTGACCACCACCCAGCACTACCTTCACCCGGACATCCGCTGGAGCGGCGCTCTCGGCCCACTTCAGCGCGCTGCGCGCAGCACGCTCGCTGCCGAGCCCCATTGTCATGACCCGCTGACCCGTCTCAGGGACACCGGACCTCCGGTTGGTCCGCAACTGGTCCTCAAAAATGATCGAGGGCCGGTTTCGGATGTCTCCGAAACCGGCCCTCGATCTACGACTGTCACCAGTCGGGACGACAGGATTTGAACCTGCGACCCCTTGACCCCCAGTCAAGTGCGCTACCAAGCTGCGCCACGTCCCGATGCCCGTCTGACCTGGGGTTTCCCCCTGGCTGAACGCGCAAGAGAACAATACCGCACTTCACCGGGTGGTCACGAACGCCTTCCCGGTCAGAGTCCCAGGGCGTTCTCCTCACGGCTGCGGAGATGGCCCACGAGTTCCCGTGCCAGGGACTTGATCGTGTCGAGGCCCGCCCGCCCCCACGGCCGGGGCACGGTGTCCACGGCGCAGACGGCGCCCAGCGCGATCCCGGTGCGGTCGATGAGCGGAGCCCCCAGGTAGGAGCGGATGCCTATGTCGTCCACGACGGGGTTCCCGGCGAACCGGGGGTAGTCGCAGACGTCGTCCAGCACCAGCGCCTTGCGCCGCACCACCACATGCGGGCAGTAGCCGTGGTCGAGGGCCACATAGCGGCCGCTGCGGCCGCTGCCGGCCGCCGTGGCGCCGAGGTCCGCGCCCCTGCGGGTGCCGGCGGGGGTGTGCAGCCCGGCGTAGAACTGCCGGTTGCCGTCGATGAAATTGACCATCGAGAACGGCACGTCCGTGACTTCGGCCACCCGGTCGGCGAAGGCGTCGAAGTCGTCGAACGAGGCGTCGTCCCGCTCACCCAGGCCGAGGACGCGCAGCCGCCGGGAGCGCACCGGCGCGTCGCCGTCCACGGGCGTCACCAGCAGCCGCCCGACGGCACGCGGCATCACGACCGGGCCCCGTACCCGGCGTGGCCGGCCACCGGAACCGGGTCGTCGGTGGCGTTGATCAGGTGCTGGACCAGCGTCACCAGCGTGCCGGTGCCGGAGCTTGCGATCCGGGCGTCGCAGAGGACGACCGGCACCTCGGGGGCCAGGTCGAGCGCGGCGCGCACCTCCTCGGGACCGTAGCGGTAGGCGCCGTCGAACTCGTTGACCGCGACGACGAACCCGATGCCGCGCCGCTCGAAGAAGTCGACGGCCGCGAAGCACTCCTCCAGCCTGCGGGTGTCCGCGATCACCACCGCGCCCAGCGCGCCCTGCGACAGCTCGTCCCACATGAACCAGAAGCGTTCCTGGCCCGGTGTGCCGAACAGGTACAGCACATGCTGGTCGTCCAGCGTGATGCGGCCGAAGTCCATCGCCACCGTGGTGGAGGTCTTCGACTCGACGCCCTCCAGGCTGTCGGTGGCGGCGCTCGCCTGGGTCAGCAGCTCCTCCGTGCTCAGCGGCGCGATCTCGCTGACCGCCCCGACGAACGTCGTCTTGCCGACCCCGAAGCCGCCCGCCACCAGCACCTTCAGCGCGACGGGGAAGCCCGCGGTGGCGGCGGGCTGCGTCTGGTACGCGGCAGTGGCGGTCTCCTGCCCGTACCCGCCGCCGGAGCCGTGGTCCGCGAAGCCGTAGCCGGGGCCGGGGCCGTCCGGGTGGCCGTAGCCGTCAGAGCGTTCGTCGTAAGCCATCGAGCACTGCCTCCAGCAGATGTCGGTCGGTGGGCGTGTCTTGGAAGGCGGGCGCGTGGGCGGTGACGGCTCCGCAGTCGACCAGGTCGGACAGGAGCACCTTGGTCACGACGGCGGGCAGCCGCAGATGGGCGGCGATCTCGGCCACCGACGTGGGGCCCTCGCACAGCTCCAGCGCCACCGAGTGCTCGGGGCCGAGATGGCTCTGCGGTACGGACCCGGTGGCCATCACCAGGGAGAGCAGGTCGAGCACGGCCGTGGGACGGGTACGGCCGTTGCTCACCGTGTAGGGGCGGATGAGGCGGCCCGCCGCGTCGTCGAGCAGCGGCCCGTCCTGGGTGACCGCCATGCTCACAGCCCCGCGGCGCCCGGCACTCCGGCCGCCTGTCTCACCGGGGTCATCAGATACGGCCGCACGCTCTTGACCAGCATGGTCATCTCGTAGCCGAGGACGGCGGCGTCGGCGTTGCGGCCGGCGAGCACCGCGAGGCACGTCCCGGAGCCGGCGGTGGCGACGAAGAGGAGCGTCGAGTCGAGTTCCACGACCACCTGGCGGACCTCCCCGTTGTCACCGAACCGCGCTCCGGCGCTGCGGCCGAGCGAGTAGAGGCCCGCCGCCAGCGCCGCCATGTGGTCGGCGCTGTCGGCGTCCATGCCGTGGAGGGACTTGACCAGTCCGTCGGCGGAGAGCAGCACGGCGCTGCGGGTGTACGGCACGCGCTGTACCAGGCCGCTCAGCAGCCAGTCGAGGTCCGAGACCTGACCGGACGGCATATCGGTCGACATGGTGCATCTACTCCTTGATGGGGTGGGCTGCGAGTGGGTCGTGGTGGCCCGGGTGGACCGGCGCCCCGGCGCCGTGCGGGGGCACGGGGGTGGCCGCGCTCCGGACGGGCAGGGGCCGGGGCGGGGCGCCGAGCTGTGCCGCCGTGGTCGTGCTGGTGGCCCCTGCGGGTGCCTCCGGCGCCGTCTCCGGTTCGGCGTCGGACTCGGCGCGCGCCTCGG
>NZ_JAKRGC010000143.1 GCF_022347745.1 Streptomyces sp. OfavH-34-F | reverse complement strand
CAGTTGGGCTCCCAGCCGTTGCGGGCGACGGCCAGGGCGAGCCCGCCGGTGGCCGCCGCGGTGGAGGCCACCAGCCAGCCGAGCGAGACGAGCACCACCCGGCGGGCCAGCGCGCCGGACTTCCCGCCGCCGGCCCCGGTCGGCACCCAGGCCGCGCTGCGCCCGCGCAGGGTGTGCCAGACGGCGGCTCCGGCGGCGACGCTCATCAGGACGTTGGCCCGGATGACCTCGACGCGCCAGCGGGTGCGGCTGATCCGGGGCAGCAGCACGTGCCACAGCCACAGCGGGGCGAGGAGCGGCAGGACGTGCCAGGGCCGGATGTGGTCCGGGTACCAGATCATCATCACGAGCGGCGGCAGCGGGGCGGCGAAGGTGTTCACCACGGTCGTCAGGTAGCCGACGATCCCCTCGTAGAAGCACAGCCGCATCCGGCGGGGGGCGTTCATCCTCCTCAGCACCGGCGTGCTCAGCAGGTGCAGGTTGCCCATCGCCCAGCGGTACTGCTGGTTGAGGTAGGAGGCGAGGTTGTCGGGCGAGGTGCCCTTGGCGACCAGGACCGGCACGTACAGGGTCCGGAACCCCTCGGCGTGCAGGGCGAGCCCGGTGTACATGTCCTCGCTGTGGTCGAGCCGGGCGAAGCCGCCGGCCCGGTCGACGGCGCTGCGCCGGTAGACCGCGTTGCTCCCGCAGCAGATCGCCGCGTCGCTCGCGTCGCGGGACGGCTGGATCCACCGGAAGAACCACTCCTGCGCCGAGCCGGCCGCGCGCTGGATCCACCCCATGGTCTCGTCGGTGTCGAAGCACTGCGGGCTCTGCACGATGCCGACGCCGGGGTCGGCCAGGTACGGCACGAGATGGCGCAGGAAGTCGGGCCTGGGCGCGAAGTCGGCGTCCAGGATGGCGATGTGCTCGGCGCTGCTCAGGGTGAGCGCGTGATTGAGGTTGCCCGCCTTCTTCAGATGGCCCCGGTCGGGCCGGACGACGTAGCGGAAGCCGTACGCGGCGGCCAGCGCGGCCACCTCGGGGCTGTCGGCGTCGTCCAGCACCCAGACGGTCAGCGCGTCCGGCCAGTCCAGGGCGGCGACCGCCCGGTAGGCGTTCTCCAGCACGTCGAGCGGTTCCCCGCAGGTCGGCAGGTAGAGGTCGACGGTGGGCAGCTCGGGCGGGTTCCAGGCGTGGACGAGCACTTCGTGCGAGCGCCGGGTCAGCCGGCGGGCGCGCAGGCTGTTGACCGACGAGAGCGCGAGCGCGACGACGTTCAGGGAGAGCACCGCGAGGAAGGCCCAGAGGGCCGGGGTGCGCAGGGCGAAGGTGAACATGGTCGCCGCCGTGAGCACGAAGGCGAGCGAGGAGCTGATCAGCACCCAGCGGCGCTGTGGCCCGAAGTACCAGTAGAGCTCCTGGTCGGACGGTGGTTGAGGTAAGTGACGCACGGACATAAAGCCCCCCACGGCTGTGCATATCCCGGTATCGGGTGACCCACCCCACCCTAGTGTCAGAGGTATAGACCACTTGGCGTCCGCCGGGGAATCGGACAGGGGTTGGCGCAAAGTCAGTGGTCTATACCCATTTCATGCGCGGGCCCCCGGCGGAGCGGAAAGTTCCAGGTCACCGGCGGGTGAACGCTCACTCAACATCCGGCTGCCGGATGGCCGGGACGCCGCGCACGCGTCACGGCACAATGGCCCCATGCCGATACCCAGCCGCGCCGCCCTCGTCGAGCACCTCGTCCGTACGCGCATCGCGGGGGACGTCGCCACCCCGCGCGACAACAACCTGGCCCACTACCGCAGCCTGGCCAACGGCGACCGGCACTACTGGCTGGGCCTGGAGCTGGGCGACCGGTGGCGCGACGAGCAGGACGTGCTCGCCGTGATGGCCGAAAGGTGCGGGGTCAGCGACGATCCGGAGCACCGGTTCGGGCAGGACACCATCGACCCCGAACTGACCGTCGACGCCCTGGAACGGGCCGCCGCCCGGCTGCGCAAGGCCGCCGAGGGCCGCGAACGGGTCCTCTTCGCCACCGGCCACCCCGGCGGCCTCCTGGACGTCCACCGGCAGACGGCGGCGGCGCTGCGGGCGGCCGGCTGCGAGATCGTACGGATACCGGGCGGGCTGATGGCCGACGAGGGCATGGTCTTCCAGTTCGCGGACGTCGCCGTCCAGGAGCGCGGCGCGACCCTCTGGCACACCCACTCCCCGGCCCCGATGGCCGCCGTCCTCGACGGCCTGGAACGGGAGGGCCGCCCGCTGCCCGACCTCGTCGTCGCCGACCACGGCTGGGCCGGCTGCGCCGCGCAGCGCGGCCTGGACGCCATCGGGTACGCCGACTGCAACGACCCGGCCCTCTTCCTGGGCGAGGCCGAGGGCACCCTCCAGGTGGCCGTCCCGCTCGACGACCACGTCCTGGACCCGCGCTTCTACGACCCGATGACGGACTACCTGCTGGACGCGGCCGGGCTGCTCTGAGGCGCCCCGGTCAGGCGTCCGGCTCCCCGTCCCGCCCGCCTTCCTCCGCCGTGCGGGCCCGGCGGCGCGCCTCCCGGCCCGACGTCGGGTCCAGGTACACCCGCTTGATCGACGCGTAGCGCCGCCGCAGCCGGTGCTCCGCCTCCTCGCAGGCCGATTCCACCTGGCCGGCGCCGACCGAGTCCGCGAAGTCCACCTTCGCGGCCACCAGGATCTCGTCCGGCCCCTGGATGAGCGTGGTCAGCTCCAGCACGGCCACCAGGTGCTCCACCGCGAGCAGCTCCTCCCGGATGCCCTCCCGCATGGGCGCCGACACCGGCCGCCCGATCAGCAGCTGGACGTTGGACCGCCCGAGCACCCACGCCACGTACACCAGCAGCACCCCGATCAGCAGCGAGGCGACGCCGTCCCACACCCCGGACCCGGTCAGCTGCCCGCCCAGCAGCCCGCCCGCCGCGAGCAGCAGCCCCAGCAGGGCCGCCGAGTCCTCCATCACGACGGCCTTGACCGCGGTGTCCGGGGTGCGCCGGAAGTAGTGCCGGGCGGGCGCGCCGAGCCGCACGGCCTCCTCGCGGACCTGGCGCAGCCCGGTCCGCAGCGAGAACCCCTCCAGCAGGAACGCGACGGCCAGCACGAGGTACGAGAGCAGCGGGTCGCCCAGGTCCTCGCCCGCGAGCAGGGTGTGCACCCCGTCGTAGATCGAGAAGACCGCGCCCCCGACGAACGTCGCCACGGAGGCGAGCAGCGCCCAGATGTACCGCTCGGGGCCGTACCCCAGCGGATGGGCCTCGTCGGCCGGCTTCTCGCTGCGCTTGAGCGCGGTGAGCAGCAGCACCTCGGTGACGGTGTCGGCCACCGAGTGCGCCGCCTCGGAGAGCATCGCGCTCGATCCGCTGATCAGCCCGGCGACCGCCTTCGCCACGGCGATGCCGAGGTTGGCGAGGGCCGCGACGACGACGGTGAAGGTGGACCCGCCACCACTGCTGTGCGCGTCAGTCATGCCGGTGAGTATGTCCGCGCGCGGCGCGCTCATGTCCGACGCGCGGCCGGTGGGGGGCCGGTGGAGGGCCCCGGCGGGCGATCCGGTTACCGGGGAACCCGGACCACGCCCTCCTGGATGACGGTGATCGCCAGCCGGCCGTCCTGGGTGTAGATCCGGGCCTGGCCCAGGCCGCGCCCGCCGGACGCGGACGGCGACTCCTGGTCGTACAGCAGCCACTCGTCCGCCCGGAACGGCCGGTGGAACCACATCGCGTGGTCCAGGCTCGCGCCCACCACGTCGCCGACCGCCCAGCCGCCGCGCCCGTGGGCGAGCAGCACGGAGTCGAGCAGCGTCATGTCGGAGACGTACGTGGCCATGCACACGTGCAGCAGCGGGTCGTCGGCCAGCTTGCCGTTGGTCCGGAACCACACCTGCGAGCGCGGCTCGCGGGGTTCGCCGACCGTGCCGAACGGCGGCGCGTCCACGTACCGCAGATCGACCGCCGCGCGTGCCTCCAGCAGCCGGTCCACCATGCCCGGGTCGCTGAACCGGTGGGCGTGGCGGGGCAGCATCTCGGCCGCGGTGGGCAGCGTCCCGGGGTCGGGCGCGGCCGGCATGGGCGCCTGGTGCTCCAGCCCCTCCTCGTACGTCTGGAAGGACGCGGACAGGTGGAAGATCGGCTGCCCGTGCTGGACGGCGACGACCCGGCGCGTGGTGAACGACCGGCCGTCGCGGATGCGGTCCACGGTGTAGACGATCGGGGCGCCCGGATCGCCCATGCGCAGGAAGTACGAGTGCAGCGAGTGGGCGGACCGGTCGGCGGGCACGGTGCGGCCCGCGGCGACGAGCGCCTGGGCCGCGACCTGCCCGCCGAAGACCCGGGGCACGACCGCGGAGCGGCTGGCACCCCGGAAGATGTCCTGCTCGATCCGCTCCAGGTCGAGCAGATCGAGCAGGGAATCGAGTGCGGTGCTCATGGGAGGGGCGTGGTCCTACAGGCCCATGGACTTGGCGATGATCGACTTCATGACCTCGCTGGTGCCGCCGTAGATGCGGTTGACGCGGTTGTCGGCGTACAGGCGGGCGATCGGGTACTCGTTCATGAAGCCGTAGCCGCCGTGGAGCTGGAGGCAGCGGTCGATCACGCGGTGCGCGACCTCGGTGCAGAACAGCTTCGCGGAGGCGGCCTCGGCGGCGGTCAGCTCACCGGCGTCCAGCGCCTCCAGCGCGCGGTCGGCGACGGCCTGGGCCGCGTCCACCTCGGCCTGGCAGGCGGCCAGCTCGAACTTGGTGTTCTGGAACGAGGCGACGGTCTTACCGAAGACGGTGCGCTCCTGCACGTACTCCTTGGCGAACCGGATGGCCGCGGCGGCCTGGGCGTACGCGCCGAACGCGATGCCCCAGCGCTCGGACGCCAGGTTGGTGCCGAGGTAGCCGAAGCCCTTGTTCTCCTCGCCGAGCAGATCCTCGGCGGGCACCTTGACGTCGACGAACGCAAGCTCGGCGGTGTCGGACACGCGCAGCCCGAGCTTGTCGAGCTTGCGGCCGACGGAGTAGCCCTCGGACTTGGTGTCCACGGCGAACAGCGAGATGCCGAAGCGGCGGTCGTCCTCGCGCGGGGCGGAGGTGCGGGCGCAGACGATGACGCGGTCGGCGTGCACGCCACCGGTGATGAACGTCTTCGCGCCGTTGAGCACGTAGTGCGTGCCGTCCTCGGAGAGCTTGGCGGTGGTCTTCATGCCCGCCACGTCCGACCCGGTGCCCGGCTCGGTCATCGCGAGGGCCCACATCTCCTCGCCGGTCACGAACTTCGGCAGCCAGCGCTTCTTCTGGTCCTCGGTGGCCAGCATCTTGATGTACGGCAGCCCGAGCAGGGTGTGCACCCCGGACCCGCCGAACGAGACGCCCGCCCGCGCGGTCTCCTCGTAGATGACGGCGTCGTACTTGTGCGAGTCGATGCCCGCGCCGTCGTACTCCTCGTCCACGTTGATCCCGTAGACGCCCAGCTCACCGAGCTTCAGGTAGAAGTCACGCGGCGCCTGCCCGGCGGCGAACCACTCGTCGTACACGGGCACGACCTCGGCCGCGATGAAGGCCCGGATGGTCTCCCGGAACGCCTCGTGGTCCTCGTTGAATACCGTACGGCGCACGGGTGCCTCCTTGGTCGGCGACGTCTCCTACGACATGGCTAAGCGCTTGCTCAGTCCTGGTTGAAAGTTACCCGGCAGTCACGGCACTGTCCAGGGTGACGCTGAGCACGCGCGAGAATGTCGGTCCGTAGGCTCCGCGAGATCCGAAGGGGACGGTGGAAGCAGTGCGAGTGGAGCGTCACGAGGTCGGACCGGAGGCGGTGTCGGCCGCTCTCGACGGATTCGGCGCGCGGATCGGTGGCCTGGTGCGGGCCATGTCCGCAGAGCGGATGACCGGTGCCGACTGGTCGCTGCTGGCGGGGGAGTTCCTCGATCATCTCGGGGCGATGTCCCTGCGGAACCCCGGGCTCGACACCCCGCAGGCCAAGGCCGTCCTCGATGCCGCGGCCCAGGCGGCGACCGGCGCCGTCTCCTATGCCGCGTACTTTCCCGGCCTCCCCTTCTCCGTCTCCCTCGACTACGTGAACTTCGGGATGGGCTACGACGGAGGCGCCGACGCCGACGCGAGTTCCGCGGCCATCACCTCGTTCGACTGGATCGACGCCTTCTGCCTGGCTGTCCTCACGGGTACGGTCGAGCGCCACCGGGAGGCGTTCCACCACACCCGGCAACCCCCGCACGGGGAGGAGGCGGGCCTCCCCGCCCACGCGTTCGTCCACGGCCTGATGGCGTACGTGCTGGGGGACTTGTGGGACGACGACGCGGAGTACCCGCCTGCCGAGGCGGACGTACTCGCGGCGATCGACGGTGGGCTCGGCCGTATCCGCGCCCTCGGCGAGGCGCGGGGGCATGACTTTCAGCGGCACTCCCACACCACCGCGCTGCTCGTGCTGCGCGCCCTCGCGGCCGGGGACCGCGAAGCGTTCGACAGCGCACTGGGGCAGCTGCTGCGGACTCACAAAACGTTCGCCGAAGCCGTCTCCCGTCCGCGCCCCCGCTCGCTTCTGCCGCTCGAACCCCTCGCGCTGACCGCCCTGGCCCACCGGCGCCGGGGCTGGCAATCGGCAATGACCACGGACTATCTTCCGCGTGCGCTGGTGACAGGTTTCGAGTCGACGCGCCCGCGGGAGAGCCGGGCCGACATGGCCGCCGCGCTCCGCGCGGGCGCGGCCCTCTACGACCGCCCCGACGAGTAGGCCGCGACCTCCCTCTGGATGTGTCAGGTGGGGAACTCGCCGAGCCAGCTGCGCTGGAGCAGGTGCTTGGGGAGGTAGTCGGATTCGACGTCGAGCGGAAAGTCGGCGTCGTGGGCGAGGCAGGCGATGGCGAGGGGACCAAGGGCGATGCTGCCGTCGATGCTCACAGCGCGTTCTTCGTTGAGGGTCCAGTACGCCTTGTGGAGTTGGAGTGCTTCGGCGAGGGCGGGGGCGAAGCCGGCTTCGTCCTTGCGGACGTAGTGGTAGAAGAGGTTGATCGGGGGGTAGAGCGTGCCCTGAAGCATGTCCAGGGGTGCGACGCGTGCGACGGAGGGGTCGGACGTCTCGATGGTGGCGATGAGCTTGTCCGCGAGGCCGGGGCCTCGGAGCCACCAGGTCTGGAGGGTGTCGATCCAGTGGTGGAGGTATTCATCGGCCAGGGCTTGGGGCGAGTGCAGCCGTTCCAGGGGAATCTTGCTGAGCTGGGTCAGGCGTGGCTGGTCACGGCAGATGAGGGCCAGCCAGAAACTGTTCAACCAGGCCCCCTGGCCGGCAACCAGCCTGCAGCTGGGCGCGGGGATGGCCCGCAGCTTCCGGTTGATCCGGCATTCCACGGTTCCCTCGCTCATACCGGCGACGGCGAACAGCGCCGACCCCACCTGAAGGGCGTTGACCGCCGACTCCCATGTCTCGATCGCGGCAGCTTCGGGATCGACCAGGCACCTGGCGCGCAGCCCCATCACGGCGGTGCTGAAGGTTGCGTCGATGAGGTTGGAACTCCTTTCGAGATCATCGATATCCTCGACCAGGTCTTCTTCCAAGTCGTTCACGAATTGCTTCGTGTTTCCTCGCTTGGACAGGTCGTGACGGGCGATGATGGTTGCGGTCACGGAAGAGTCCCCTTGCTGATGTCGAACCGTCTGTACCGGTAACCAGTGTAGCGGCCGGTGCTTTTCTCGCCCTTGATGACTACGTATTCGAGATTGCCGTCGGCAAGGGCCTTTTTCAGCATCTTTGCAGTCTTCCTCTCCCCTCTGTCTCTCATTTTATCGATTATGTCCAGGAAATATTCCTGACTTCCTTGGGAAACCCTGTTTCCGTCGGGGAGAGTGCGACTCCCCAATTCCGTTCCGACGCTGCTCTTCGCCTCGATGACGATCACTCGGCCGTCTTCGTGTGTCCAGACCTGGTCGAACTGGTCGTTGCCGTTCCGTGGGCCACCCAGTGGTTGCCGCTCGAAGTCCGGGTGCCGGTCCGCCATGAAGTGGTGCTCCGCCACCTGTTCGCCGAATTCTTCCGCGGACTTGGTCATCCACGCATGGGCATCGGTGTAGGCATCCGTCGCCTGGTCGAAGGCGACGCGGGACTTCATGTCGTTGTGGGCCTGGAGGTCTCGGGTGGCTGCCGCTCTCCACTCCCTCACGATGGTGTCCAGCCGGATCGCGGCACGCCGCTTGTAGGCGGCGGTGTCGAGCAGCCTGAGCCGTGCGCGGCTCTTGACGGTGTCCGCCCCGACTCTGATGTAGTCCTCGTCGAGGAAATGTGGCTTCGGGGGATCAGGCACGTCCTTGGCGCGTGTCCATGTGTTTGTTCCCGGAACCTTGCTGAGCTGGGGAGGTGTGTATCCGCTTTCGTCGTGGATTCTGAGCAGTTTCCGGGCGCCGTCCTTTTTGTAATAGCGCTCCAGGTACCCCGGTTCCTCGTTCGCGCGGTAGACCTGGATTTCCTCGATCTGTTCGCGGGTCAGTGAACCCGGCTTGCCGTACGGGTTCGGGCCGTCGGCCATGAAGTCGGGGCGGGATACCGGCGGGTGGGCTCCGCCCGCGTGTCCGCCTCCGCTCACGCCCGCACCGGACGGGGGCCGAGGGGGGCCGCCCGTGGTGTGGGTGGTCGCGCCCGCCCCGCCGTGCGCGCCGACCAAGGTGGTTTCCGGGGTGGTGGTGGTTCGGGGTGGGGGGTTTTCGGGGTGGGCTGCCGAGTTGTGCTGGACGAGGGTGCCGTCCTTGCGCAGGAGGTTGCCGTGGCCGTCCAGGTAGACCGTGTTGCCGGCCTCGTCCGTGACCCTGAGCACGTTCTCCGGCAGGGCCGTCGTGTTGCCGGGGAGTTTGAGGGCGCCCTCGGGGATGCGGAGGGAGCCGGCGGGGGCGGGCATGCCCTCCGGGAGGCGGACCACGCCGTCGCCCAGGTCCACGGCGCCCGGCGGGATCTCCGTGCCCGGGGCGAGTCTGACGGAGCGGGACGGGACCGCGAAGGCCTCGTCCGGGACCGCGGCGCCCGGCGGCAGGTGCAGGGTGCCGTCCGGGAGCTTGAACGCGCCCTCGGGGAGGACCACGGAGCCGGCCGGGACCGTGATCGCGCCGCCCCGCAGGCCCTTCGTCAGGTCGCCCACCGTGCGCAGGCCCGCCCCCGCGCCCTTGAAGACGTACGTCATCGGGTCCACCGCGCGGCCCGCCCGGCCCGCGTAGGCGACGGCCCTCGCGGCCAGGGCGCCCTTGCCGGCGCCCGAGACCGCAGCGCCGGTGCCGCCGGTTGCGAGGGCGGTCAGGGCGTTGAAGGTGACCGTGCCGGCGGCCCGGGCCGGGTTCTCGCCCCACTGGTCCCACGCGAGCATCGCCTTCGCCGCCGTGGGCACCGCCTCGCGCGAATCGCGGAGCCAGTCCGGGAGCTGATCCTCCGGGACGGTGAAGAAGACGAGGGCCGTGGCCGGGTTGCTCAGGGTCAGGCCGGTGGCGAGCTTGCCCAGGCCCGTCCAGGCCTGCCCGGCGGCGTCCCAGCCCTCCGTGCCGAACAGGGTGCCCAGGCCCTTGGCCGTGCCCCCGATCCCGTCCACGACGAAGCCCTTGGCGAAGTCCCAGACCTGGCCGCCCACATGCTGCCACCACGGCTTCGACTCCTCGACCGGGTCACCCCAGGGCAGGCCCTCGGCGTGCTTCAGGGCCTCCGCGTCGTAGCCGTACGTGTGGGCCCGGCCCGAGCCGTCGTCGGCGCGCAGCGGCGGGCCGTCCACCAGCGCGACGATCTTGTTGTAGCAGGCCCGCTCCACCGCCTGGAACGCCGCCCAGGTCTCCGCGATCTCGGCGTGCCTGCGGTTGTTCTCGGCGACCAGCTCGCCGTCCTCGCGCCAGTCGTCCCTCGCGTTGACCGTGACCCGGAACGCGCCCGCGTCCCGTTTGAGCTGCTTCAGCTTCTCGACCAGCGGGCCGGCGTCCTGCGCGTACGCGGTGAGCGCGGCGGTGATGGTGGCCAGGTCCTCCTTGAGGGAGGCTCCCCGGTCCGCGACCGGCTGGGTGGTGGCGAACAGCTGGTCCGCCTCGGGTGCCCGGTAGAACGCCTGGAGGCCGCCGAAGGTGCTGTGCACGTCGCCGGCGGCCGTCGCGAGGGCCGCGCCGCTCCTGGTCAGGGCGCCCACCTGGACGTCGAGCAGGGCCAGGTCCCCGGTGAAGACGGGGATGCCTTCCAGGGGTATCGGGTCGTCGTCGCTCACCGGTTCGCCCCCAGGTCCCGCAGGAGGTCGAGCCGGACGGCCCGGGCCGCGTCCTGGGCCTGCTTCGCGGTGTCCAGGTCCCCTTCGACGTATTCGTTGGTCGCCGTGACGGCGCCCAGGACCGCCGCCTCGACGCGTTCCGCCATGGCGGTGATCTGGGGCTGCCGGCCGCGCAGGTATTCGCCCAGCGCGGCGGCCACCGGGCCCAGCGTGGGCGCGGTGAGCGGCGGCTGCCCTGCGGGCACCGGGCCGTGCAGCGGGGTGGCGCGGGCCATCGTGCCCGGCACCGCCGTGCCCGCGGCCCGGCCCGCCTCCTCCAGGGCCGCGTACACCGCGGCCCGTGCCTTCACCAGCTCGCCGGCGTGCCCGCCGACGAGCCGTAACTGACTCTGCACACCCTGGGGTTCGATGTCCCAGGCGTCATTCGCCGTCACCGGCCGTCCCCCCCCGGAGCCCGAAACCGGTCAGCCGATGTTGTCCACGGCCGCCTTCGCGCGGGCCAGGGTCTGCTGGGCGGTGCCGTCGTTCTTCTCCAGGGTGGAGCGCAGCAGGTGGATGATGTTCTTGACCTCCTGCGACGCCGCGTTCCAGCGGAGTTCCTTGCCGTGGTACTCGTCGGCGACGCCGTCCGCCGCGAAGTCGCTCATCGCGGCCTTGACCTGGCCGTCCCGGGCCGTGATGACCAGCTCCAGCTGGGCGATCACCACCTGCAGATTGCCCTGCACCTCGGTCGACGCGCCCGTGTCGTACGAGCGCCGGTCCGTGTTGCCCGCGTTCCCCATGCTCTTGCCTCTCCCCGTCAGGAATGTGTACGGATGCGCTGAAGGCCGCGCCGGATCAGCGGCCGCCGAACCGGGCCGCGTCGAAGTTGGCCGACGCCATCTGCGTACGGGCGTTCTCGCCCTGCTCCTGGTCGCCCGAGCCGAACGCCGCGTCCATGCCCTGCTGGCCGCCGAGGATGCCGGACAGCGAGGCGTTGAGCGCGGCGGTGATCTCGTCGGAGCGGTTCTTGAAGTCGTCGAACGCGACCTTGCCGGAACCGTTGAACTTGCCCTCCAGCGGCTCCGCGGCCTGGATCAACTGCCGGATGAGCGTGCCCAGGTCCGTGCTGGAACCCTGCGAGTGCGAGATCAGGGTCGACAGGACCGTGGACCCCATGTCGAACTTCATTCGTTTCCCCCAACCGATCGAACGAACGTGTCCTCTCCGCCCTCATGTCTATCAACGCGTACGTCGCTACTGCAATCTGCAATCGGCCATATCGCCGCCGTGACCGGCCGGGGCCGCACGTCAGCGGGGCGCGTACACCGTCTGCATCAGCCGGTTCGGTCGCCCGCGCTGGATGAACACGCCCCGGCCCGGGGCCTGTTGCGAGGCGTACACACCGGGGAAGAGCTGGCCCTCGCTGCGGTCGCCGGACATGACCAGCGCCGACGCCCCCGACTCGCGCAGGCTCTGCACCAGCGGCTCGTACATGCCGCGCGCCGCCCCCGCCACGCGCCGCGACAGCACGAAGTGCAGGCCGATGTCCATGGCGGAGGGGATGTACGGGAGGAACGCGGCCAGTGGCGACTGGCCTGCCGTCGTCAGCACGTCGTAGTCGTCCACCAGGACCACGATGCGCGGCCCCGCGCCCCAGCGGCCCGGCTCCAGGTCCTCCAGCGGCGCGTTCTCGTCCGGCAGCCGCTTCTCCAGCTCCGAGGCGATGGCCGCCGAAAGGCCCATGCAGAGCTTGGAGTTGTACGCGTAGCCGCCGTTCAGCTCCTCCGGGACCACCCCGCGCAGCGAGCGCCGGGGGTCCATCACCGCGAACACGATGTCGTCCTCGCCGTAGCGGTGCGCGAGGCCCTCGGCGACCGTGCGCAGCAGGTTCGTCTTGCCGCACTCGCTGTCCCCGAACACCAGCAGGTGCTGGTCGTGGCCGAAGAGGTCGAGCAGCACCGGCGCGAGGGCCGACTGGTCGAGCCCCAGCGGCACCCGCTCCGGTTCGGCCGCCGGGCTCGGCAGCAGCCGGGGCTCCAGCAGGTGCGGCAGGACCCGTACGGGCTGGGCGACCTCGCCGTGCCAGGTGGCCCGGACCGTGCGGACGGCGCGTTCCAGGACGGCGCCCAGCTCCGCCGTCTCCGCGACCCCGTCGGTGCGGGGGAGGGCGACCTGGGCGAACAGCTTGCCGTCGGTGAGGACGCGGCCGGGCTCGTCGGGGGACAGGGTCTCGGCCAGTTTGCGGTCGATGCTCGACTCCCCGGCGTCGTTGAGCCGCAGTTCGACGCGGGTGCCGAAGTTGGACTGGATGGCGATGCGCACGTCGTTCCAGCGGAGCATGCCGGCGACGACGTGGATGCCGTAGCCGCCGCCCCGCTTGAGGATGTCCGCGACGGCGTCGTCCAGCTCGTCGAAGTCGTCGCGCAGCGCGCCGAACCCGTCGACGACGAGGACGATCTCGGCGGACGCCAGCTCCGGCAGCCGGCCCGCCGCGTGCAGGGTGCGCAACTGCTCGACGGAGTCGATGCCGTGCTCCCGGAACAGGTCCTCGCGCAGCGCGAGCATGGCGCGCACCTCCTCGACCGTGCGCGCGGCCCGCTCCCGGTCGGCGCGGCCCGCGATCCCGCCGACGTGCGGCAGCCCGGCGAGGGCCTGGAGGCCGCCGCCGACGAGGTCGAGGCCGTACACGCCGACCTCCTGCGGGGTGTGCGTGAGCGCCAGCGACAGGACCAGGGTGCGCAGCAGCGTCGTCTTGCCGGACTGGGGCCCGCCGATGACGGCCGCGTGGCCGCCGGCCACCGTGAGGTCCAGGAGCCACTGCCCCTGCCACTGCTTGGCCGGGTCGTCCAGCAGGCCGAGCGGCACCAGGAGCGGGCCGTGCTGCCGGGTGCCGGGCCTGCCCGCGTCCGGCCGCACCCCGGCCAGCCGCATCCCGCGCGGCCCGACGTCCAGCGGTCCGGCGAGGGCGTCCAGGGTGAGGGCCGGGGGCAGCGGCGGCAGCCAGATGCTCCGTACGCCGGGCGCGGCGCCGGTCAGCTGGTCCACCATGACGCCGAGTTCGGTCGGCCCGGTCTCGCGGCGGCGGGCCGACGGCTCCCGGTCCTTCGGGGCGTTCTCGGGGCCGGTGAGCGTGTTGTACGCCTCGTAGGGCAGGACGAGCGGCCCGGTCTCCTCCGTGTCCGCGGACCGCACCGGCCCCCGGTAGGCGCCGGAGACGTACCCCGCCTTGAAGCGCGTGTAGTGGCTGGTGTCCACCTTGAGGAAGCCGAAGCCGGGCAGCGGCGGCAGGTGGAAGGCGTCCGTGGTGTCCAGGACCATGCGCGACTCGTCGGCGGAGAAGGTGCGCAGCCCGAGCCGGTAGGAGAGGTAGGTCTCCAGGCCCTTGAGCTTGCCGCTCTCGATGCGCTGGCTGGACAGCAGCAGATGGACGCCGATGGAGCGGCCGATCCGGCCGATGGACAGGAACAGGTCGATGAAGTCCGGCTTGGCGGTGAGCAGTTCGCCGAACTCGTCGATCACCACGAACAGGTGCGGCAGCGGCTCCAGGTCCGGGCGCCGCTGGGCGCGCAGCGCCGCGTAGTCGCCGATGTCGGCGACGTTGCCCGCGTCCTTGAGGGCCTGCTGGCGGCGCTTGACCTCGCCGGCGAGCGAGGAGTGGACGCGCTCGACGAGGCCCGCCTGGTTCTCCAGGTTGGTGATGACGCCCGCCACGTGCGGCAGGTCCGCGAAGGGGGCGAACGTGGCGCCGCCCTTGTAGTCGACCAGGACGAGCGCCAGGTCCTCCGGCGGGTGGGTGGCGGCCAGGCCGAGGACCAGGGTGCGCAGCAGCTCCGACTTGCCGGAGCCGGTCGCGCCGACGCACAGCCCGTGCGGGCCCATGCCCAGCTCGGAGGACTCCTTGAGGTCGAGCAGGACCGGCTCGTGGGCGTCGCTGATGCCGATCGGCACCCGCAGGAAGGCGCGTTCGCCGCGCGGCGCCCACAGCCGGTCCAGGTCCAGCGCCGCCACGTCCTGGACGCCGAGCATCGCGGCGAACTCGACGGGTCCGGCGAGCGGGGCGTCCACCAGGGACTCGGCGGACAGCCGCAGCGGCGCCAGCATCCGGGCCAGGCCCTCGGCGAAGGGCACGCCCACCTCGTCCACGGTGCCGTGCGAGCCGACGGTCTCCGCCCCGCGCAGGTCCTCCACGGCCACGTCCGTGCCGTCCACGGTGAGGCGCACGTTGACGTGGTCCGGCTCCTGGACCCGCCGTTCGAGCAGATGGATCACGGTCACGCCCATCTCACGCAGCCCCACCGCGTCGTCCGGGCGCGGCAGTTCGGCCGCGTCCTCGCCGTGCCCGTCGCTCACCACCAGCAGCCGGGAGTTCATCGCGAGCGCGTCCCGCCCGGCCAGTCCCCGGCGCACCTCGGCGGCGTAGGAGGCGCGGCGGCGCAGCTCCGGGCCGAGCAGCCGGGCGAGCTGCGGGGCGGAGGGCGCGATGCGGCGGGCGGCGACCGGGCCGTCGGACTGCTCGGGGTCGAGCAGGTGCGGCAGCCACTTGGTCCACTCCCAGTCGGCCAGCCGCTCGCCGGGGGCGGCGACCGCGATCGCCACGTCGTCCGGCGCGTGCAGGGCGGCGGCCTGGACGAGCAGGGCGCGCACGACCCGCAGGCAGTCCTCGCGGGGGCCGACCACGCTGACGTTGCCGGCCCGGTCGAGGGGGACGGTCAGCGGCAGTTCGGTGCCGTTGCGGAACCGGTTCACCAGGGCCGACGCCTCGTTGAGCATGAACAGGTCGGGCGGGGTGAGGACGGACGAGCCCTGTTCGCCGATCCGCAGGTCCCGCAGCGGCATCTCGCCCGTGCCGGCCCGTATCCGCAGGAAGTCGTCGTCGCCCCTGCGCCGCTCCCAGAGCCGGGCCGGGTCGCGCACGATGTCGTACAGGGCGTACGGGGACGGGTTGAGCACGTCCGCCTGCTCGCGCCGGGCCCGCTCCTCGGCGGACAGTTCCTCGCGCAGGTCCTCCACATAGGCGAGGTACGCCTCGCGCTGGGTGCGGCGGGTGCGCTGGGCCTTGCCGCGCTGGGAGAGCAGCAGGACGGCCGAGCCGATGACGGTGACGAGGAGGATGATCGCGCCGAGCCCGGCGAACTGGCTGTTGCGGACCACCGTCATCATCACCACGGACGACATCACCCCGGCGACCGGGAGCAGCGACATCGCGATGTTCCCGGACTTGCCCTCGGGCAGGTTGGGCGGCGCCTCGATGGTGCGCGGCTCGGACGCGGCCGGCGGGCGCGTGGTGCGGGCGGGGCGGTGGATCAGGCGGGTGCTCATCGGCTCCGTCCGGGGGTCGCGGCCGGGTGGGCGGGGGCGTACGGGCAGGGGGTCGCGCGGTGGCCG
>NZ_JAKRGC010000142.1 GCF_022347745.1 Streptomyces sp. OfavH-34-F | reverse complement strand
GTGGAAGCGGGCGGAGCCGAGGGCCTGGAGGGCGGCGGAGTGGGCGCGGGTCCGGGCGAGGGTGAGCTGGCGTTCCAGCAGCGCGCCGGCCCGGGCGGCGCCGACGCCGAGGACCGGGCGGGCCGTGTCGCCGGAGGTCCGGGCGGCCGGGAGGGCGGGGCCGCCGGACAGCCCGTGCAGGGCGTCGAGGAGCCGGGCCAGCCGGTCCGCGTAGGCGTGCTCGCGGGCCAGGGTGGCGGAGAGCCAGGTCAGCTCGGTGTGCAGTTGCTCGGCCCAGAGGGGGTCGAGGGCGCCGCGGAAGGTGCGCAGGGCGGCGCCGATGCGGCGGGAGGAGCGGCGCAGGGCGGTGGCGGCCTGTTCGGCGGCGGGCGCTCCGGCGTCCGTGGGGGCGGTGTTCTCGCGGTGCAGGCGCAGGCTGCGCAGGAAGTCGGCGGCCTGGGTGCGCAGGTGGGGGCCGAGGACCGCCCCCGCGCTCACGCCGGTGATGCCGGGGGCGTGGGCGGGGGCGGTCTGGGGCTGGTGGTCAGGGCGTCGCACGCCGGCGCCTCCGGGCGTCAATGAGCATTTCCTGTACGTGCCGCAGGGGCCGGCCGTCCGCGTCCACGGAGTGCCGGGTCCAGTTGCCGTCGGGGCCCAGGTGCCAGGAGGCGGTGGTGTCGGCCATGCCGGTCTCCAGGAGGCGGCTGAGGGCGGCGCGGTGGGCGGGGTCGGTGACCCGGACGAGGGCTTCGATGCGGCGGTCGAGGTTGCGGTGCATCATGTCGGCGCTGCCGAACCACACCTCGGGTTCGCCGCCGTTGCCGAAGGCGAAGACCCGGGAGTGCTCCAGGAAGCGGCCGAGGACGGAGCGGACCCGGATGTTCTCGGAGAGGCCGGTGACGCCGGGGCGGATGGCGCAGATGCCGCGCACCCAGATGTCCACGGGCACGCCGGCCTGGGCGGCCCGGTAGCAGGCGTCGATGACGGCCTCGTCGACCATCGAGTTGACCTTGATCCGGACGTAGGCGGGGCGGCCCGCCCGGTGGTGGGTCACCTCTTTGGTGATCCGGGAGACCAGGCCGTCGCGGAGCGACTTGGGGGCGACGAGCAGCCGGCGGTAGGTCTCGCGGCGGGAGTAGCCGGAGAGCCGGTTGAAGAGGTCGGAGAGGTCCGCGCCGACCTGCGGGTCGGCGGTGAGCAGGCCGAGGTCCTCGTAGAGGCGGGCGGTCTTGGGGTGGTAGTTGCCGGTGCCCACGTGCGAGTAGCGGCGCAGGGTGTCGCCCTCCTGGCGGACGACGAGGGAGAGCTTGCAGTGCGTCTTGAGGCCGACGAGCCCGTAGACGACGTGGCAGCCCGCCTCCTCCAGCTTGCGGGCCCACTTGATGTTGGCCTGCTCGTCGAAGCGGGCCTTGATCTCGACGAGGACGAGGACCTGCTTGCCGGACTCGGCGGCGTCGATGAGGGCGTCCACTATCGGCGAGTCGCCGGAGGTGCGGTACAGCGTCTGCTTGATCGCGAGGACGTCCGGGTCGCCCGCGGCCTGTTCCAGGAACGCCTGTACGGAGGTGGAGAAGGAGTCGTACGGGTGGTGCAGCAGCACGTCGCGTTCGCGGACCGCGGCGAAGATGTCGGGAGCGGAGGCGGACTCGACCTCGGCGAGGTCGCGGTGGGTGCCGGCGATGAACTTGGGGTACTTCAGTTCGGGCCGGTCCAGGGACGCTATGCCGAACAGCCCGGTCAGGTCGAGCGGGCCGGGCAGCGGGTAGACCTCGGCGTCGGACACCTTCAGCTCGCGGACCAGCAGGTCCAGCACGTACGGGTCGATGGACTCCTCGACCTCCAGGCGGACCGGGGGGCCGAAGCGGCGCCGCATCAGCTCCTTCTCCAGGGCCTGGAGCAGGTTCTCGGCGTCGTCCTCCTCGACCTCCAGGTCCTCGTTCCTGGTGACCCGGAACATGTGGTGCGCCAGCACCTCCATGCCGGGGAACAGCTCCTCCAGGTGGGCCGCGATGACGTCCTCTATGGGGACGTAGCGCTGCGGCGACGCCTCCAGGAAGCGGGTCAGCAGCGGCGGCACCTTGACCCGGGCGAAGTGGCGGTGGCCGCTGACCGGGTTGCGTACGACGACGGCGAGGTTGAGCGAGAGGCCGGAGATGTACGGGAAGGGGTGCGCCGGGTCCACGGCGAGGGGGGTGAGGACGGGGAAGACGCGCTGGCGGAAGAAGGTGAACAGGCGGGCCTGCTCCTTCTCGGTCAGCTCCGGCCAGCGGATGAGCTGGATGCCCTCGTCGGACAGGGCGGGCGCGATGTCCTGCTGGTAGCAGGCGGCGTGCCGGGCCATGAGTTCCCGCGAGCGGGTCCAGATCAGGTCCAGGACCTCGCGGGGCTGGAGGCCGGAGGCGGACCGGTTGGCGACCCCGGTGGCGATGCGGCGCTTGAGGCCGGCGACCCGGACCATGAAGAACTCGTCCAGGTTGGACGCGAAGATCGCCAGGAAGTTGGCGCGCTCCAGCAGGGGCGTGGTCGGGTCCTCGGCCAGCTCCAGGACGCGTTCGTTGAACGCGAGCCAGCTGCGCTCCCGGTCCAGGAACCGCCCCTGTGGCAGTTCGTCGCCGTCCTTGTCGGGTTCGTAGGCGTCGGCGTCCGCGTCGATGTCGGGATCGAAGTCGGCGGCGGTGGACAGGGCGGCCCCCCGCGCGGAGGGGGCGACGGCGTGCGGCCGGTGTGCGGCGAGGGAGCCGACGGACGGCTGGGCGGTGTGCTGGACCGGGACCTCGGAGCTGGGCTGCTGGCTCATGAGCCCATTGTTCCGCGCGGAGCGCTCCGAGGGCGCGTCGGAGGTGGACGAGATCGCGTGGACGGCGCGGTCGGAGCGCTTTCTGCCGGAATTCCGACCGCCGCGGGGTGTCGGCACAGCTGGCTGCATCCTGCAACCCTGGCAAGGCCGTCTGAATGCCCGGTAACGACGACATGACGTACGGGCAGCGCTGGGCGGGCCGTGTGTGGGGCCCTCGCCCGGGGCACGGCCCCGGACGAGGTGCGGGAATGCGTCAGGCGTGGTGGCGCCGCAGCACCCGGAAGGCGAGCGCGGTGACGCCGGCGGCGAGGAGGAGGACGATGCCGGTCTCGGTGAGCTGGAGGGGCCAGAAATGGGAGGCGGGGTGGTGGTCGACGAAGTAGCCGGTGACGTCGAGGTCCGCGAGACAGCGGTCGGCCTTCGCTGCTGCGTCCCAGCAGGCGTCGTACGGCAGCCGGGTGCCGTCGCCGGTGAGCCGGCCGGTCTCGATGATCCACGCGTCGTCGGGTGTCCGGGGCAGGGTTCCGCCGGAGCCGGTCTGCGTCTCCGGCGGCCACAGCGCCCCGCGGAACCGGCCCAGGGTCACGGCCACGGCCGCGGTGGCGAGCACGGCGGCGGACATCGCGGGCACGTTGCGGCGGGTCAGGAGCCCGGCGAGCGCGCCGAGGGCCAGCCCGAGCAGGGCGTACGCCACCGGCCCCGTGCCCAGGGCGTTGAAAGTGGTGGGGTCGAACCAGTCGACCGGGTACGGCCCGTCCGTCCGCGCCTGTGCCCAGGTGAAGACGGCGGAGAGGGCGGACACCCCCGCGACCAGCAGCGCGGCGGGCGCGGCGAGCCTGGCCAGGAGCCAGTGGCCGGGGGACACCGACTGCGTCCAGGCGAGCTTGTAGGTACCGCTCTCGAACTCCCTGCCGATCATGGGCCCGGCGACGAAAGCGGCGACGATCCCGGGCAGGACGGTCAGGCAGAGGCCCGCATACCCGAGCACGGTCTGCCGGAAGGACAGGGCGAGGTCGAACTCCCGCATCCTGTCGTCACAGGAGTGCCCGGTCGTCATCGCCGTGCAGGGACTTGCTCGGAACGCGTCCTGGACGTGGCCGGCCCACAGCGTGGTGCCCACCACCACGGCGAGCCAGAGCAGAGCGAGGGCGCCCGCGAGCCACAGGGTTCGCCGGTGCTGGCGGGCGAGGACACGGACGCCGGCGCGCAGGGTGGGGGCGGTCCGGTCCGGGCGCGGGGCGGGTGCGGTCCGGGTCAGCGTGCTCATGCCGGTATCGCCTCTCGGGTTGTCGCGCTGGGGGTCAGGAGTGGTGGGGCGTCCGGGGAGCGGAGGTGGGCGAGGAGGAGTTCCTCCAGGGAGGGTTCGGAGCGGGTCCAGGACGGGTCCACGGTGCCCTCCGGGCGGACCAGGGCGGTCAGGGCGCGGCCCGTGGTGCGGGATTCGACCACCGTGTGCGGGGCGAGGTCGCGGACCGGTCCGGTGAGCAGGGCGTGGGCGGCGATCAGGTCGTCCGTCTCGCCGCCGAGGCGGATGCGGCCGTCGTCGACGAGGAGCAGGTAGTCGCAGGCGCCCTCCAGCTCGCTGAGGATGTGCGAGGACATGACGATGGTGGTCCGGTGTTCGGCGGCCTCGGCCATCAGGGCGCCCATCAGCTGGTGGCGGGCGAGGGGGTCGAGGTCGGCCATCGGCTCGTCCAGGAGCAGCAGTTCGGCCCGCTTGCCGAGCGCCAGGGCGAGGGCGAGCCGGGTGCGCTGCCCGCCGGAGAGCGTGCGGACCCTGGCGTCAGCGGGGAGGGGCGCGGCGATGCGGGCGGCGGTCTCCCGGTCCCAGCCGGACGGGTTCAGCTCGGCGCCCGCCCACAGCGTTTCGGAGACCGTCAACTGCGGGTAGAGCGGCTTGTCCTGGGCCACGTAGGCGATGCGGGCGCGCACGTCGGCGGGGGCCGCGCCCAGGACCCGGAGGGTGCCCTCGGCAGGCCGCAGGAAGCCGGCGGCGAGGGCGAGGAGGGTGGACTTGCCGGCGCCGTTGGGGCCGACGAGCGCGCAGACGGCGCCCGCGGGCAGCCGGAACGCGCAGTCGCGGAGCGCCCACCCGCTTCCCCGGCCCCGGTATCTCATGCCGAGGCCGTCGGCCTCCAGCGCGGTACCTGTCATCGGTCCTCGTCCCCCTCGAATGTGCTGTTCAGTACGGCGGTGAAGAGCGCGCTCACGTCGTCCCGGTCGAGCCCCGCGGCCCGTGCCCGGCCCGCCCAGCCGGCCAGTTCGGCGCGCAGCGGGGAGTCGTCGGCGGCCGCTGCGCCGCCGAGCGTCCCGGTGACGAAGGTGCCGAGCCCGCGGCGGCCCTCGACGAGCCCTTCGCGTTCCAGCTCGCGGTACGCCTTGAGCACGGTGTTCGGGTTGATCGCGGTGGCCTCGACCACTTCGCGGGCGGTGGGCAGCCGGTCGCCCGGCTCCAGCAGGCCCAGGCGCAGGGCCTGTTTCGTCTGCTGGACGATCTGGAGATAGGTGGCGACGCCGCTGCGCCGGTCGATGCGGAACTCGACTGCCGCGGTCCGGGCCATCTTCACCCCTTTCACTAATTGAGTAGTGAAAGGGTGGCGTAAGAAGGGGGCGGCGTCAAGCGGCGCCGCCCCCGGGTGGGTCGAGGAGCCTCAGGACTCCGTGCGGTACATCAGGTCCACCTCGTGGGTGGTGAAGCCCATGCGTTCGTAGACCGCGAGGGCGGCCGGGTTGTCCGCGTCGACGTAGAGCATCGCGGTCGGCAGGCCCTCGGCGGCCAGGTGGCGCAGGCCGATCGCGGTGAGGGCCTTGCCGAGGCCGCCGCCCTGGGCGTCGGGCCGGATGCCGACCACGTACACCTCGCCCAGCCGTTCCTCGGCGTGGACCTTCGTCCAGTGGAAGCCGATCAGTTCGGTGCCGCCCGAGCCGTCCTCGCGTTCGGCCAGGAAGAAGCCCTTCGGGTCGAACCAGGGTTCCGCCTTGCGGTCGTCCAGGTCGCGCTGGGTCAGGGAGCCCTGCTCGGGGTGGTGGGCGAAGGCGGCGCGGTTGACGGCGAGCCAGGCGGCGTCGTCCTCGCCCGGGGCGAAGGTGCGTACGGTGACGCCCGGCGGCAGGGCCGGTTCGGCGAGGTTCAGGGGGCTCAGCGGGCGGCGCAGCTGGCGCAGTTCGCGGAACAGGGAGAGGCCGAGGACCTGGGCGAGGTGGCGCGCCGCGGCCTTCCCGCCGTGCGCCCACACCCGCAGCCGCTTCCCGGTCGCGGCGAGCAGGGCGGCCCCAAGGGCGCGCCCGTGGCCGTGGCCCCGGTGCGCGGGGTGGACGACCAACTCGGCGGCCGGGGCCTCCACGGGGTCGGTGTCCTCCAGTTGCGCGTACCCGGCGAGCACGCCCCCGGCGGTCAGCAGGAAGTGCCGTACGCCCTCCCGCCGTCCGCCCCGCAGTTGCAGCCGGCCCTGCTCCGAGACGGCCTGCCGGCCGTCGGACCGCGCGGCCTCGGCGAGCAGGTCGAGCACGGCCGCTGCCTGGTCGGGGGAGAGGGTGTCGAGCGTCTGGATCTCGCGTCCGGGGGCGGGGAGGGGAACGTCAGTCGTCATGTGTACGAGCGTAAGCGTCGGCCGGGCGGCGCCGGGGGGTGTCCGGTCCACCCCGTGGGAACGGACGTGCGCTCACCCATTTGGGGCAATGGTCCCGTTCCGACGGGGCGGCAACCAGTTCGTAACCCCGGACATCTGTCGCGCTACGCGCGTTGACTCTAGGCTTCGGCTCGAATTCCACCCGCTGAACTCACAAGGGGATCGATGTCAGCGTCACCACAGAAGAACCGTGCGTCCCGGCGGGTGCTCGCCGTCGCGGCGGGCATCGCCACCGTGGGCGCGCTGGTCGCCGCCCTGCCGGCCGGCGCCCAGGAGCGCGGGCACGGCCACGGCCACAGGCACCACACGCCGGCCCGGACCGTCGACGTACAGCTGCTGTCCTTCAACGACCTGCACGGCAACCTGGAGCCGCCGGCCGGCTCCGCCGGAACGGTCAACCAGACGCAGCCCGACGGCACCGTGAAGCAGGTCCCGGCCGGTGGCGTGGAGTACCTCGCCACCTCGCTGCGCGAGGCCCGCAAGGGCCACCCGTACTCGATCACCGCCGCCGGCGGTGACATGGTCGGGGCGAGCCCGCTGCTGTCGGGCCTCTTCCACGACGAGCCGACCATCGAGGCGCTGAACAAGCTCGACCTCGATGTGACGAGCGTCGGCAACCACGAGTTCGACGAGGGCGCCGTCGAGCTGGGCCGCCTGCAGAACGGCGGCTGCCACCCGGTCGAGGGGTGCTACGAGGACGGCAGGACCTTCCGGGGCGCCGACTTCCCGTACCTGGCCGCCAATGTGACGGACGAGAAGTCCGGCAAGCCCATCCTCAAGCCGTACACGGTGTGGAAGAAGAACGGCGTCAAGATCGGGTTCATCGGGGTGACCCTGGAGGGCACGCCGAACATCGTCACCGCCAACGGCGTCAAGGGGCTGAAGTTCCACGACGAGGTCGAGACGATCAACAAGTACGCCAAGGAACTGGACCGCCAGGGCGTGAAGTCGATCGTCGCCCTGATCCACGAGGGCGGCGCGCCCGCCTCCTCGGCGTACGACTACGACTGCGACAGCCCGGGCGCCGGTGACGGCATCTCCGGTCCGATCACGGACATCGCCAAGGGCATCACGCCCAAGGTGGACGCCCTGGTCACCGGCCACACCCACCAGGCGTACGTGTGCACGATCCCGGACCCGGCCGGCAACCCGCGCCTGGTCACCTCGGCCTCGTCGTTCGGCAAGCTGTACACCGACACCACGCTCACGTACGACCGCCGCACCAAGGACATCGTGCGCACGGCCGTGCGGGGCAGCGGCGAGTACGGCTCCGCGCACCACGGCCCGCGGCCGTCGAACCCGGTCGCGGCCAACCACATCGTCAGCCGCGACCAGCAGCCCGCCCGTGACATGACGGACCTGATCGCCCGCTGGAACGCGCTCGCGGCCCCGATCTCCAACCGCCCGCAGGGCTACATCTCCGCCGACATCAACGGCCGCGGCTCCACCGCGCTGGAGAAGCCGCTCGGCGACCTCATCGCGGACGCCCAGCTCGAAGGACTGGCCCCGGCCGACAAGGGCGGCGCGGTCGTCGCCTTCATGAACCCGGGCGGCATCCGCTCGGACCTGGTGTACAAGGCGTCCGGCGGCGAGGGCGACGGCGTCGTCACCTACGGCGAGGCGTTCACCGTGCAGCCCTTCACCAACATGATGAACGTCGTCGACCTGACCGGCGCCCAGCTGGTCACCGCCCTCCAGCAGCAGGTCAGCGGCGCGAACGCGGCGAGCCCGAAGATCCTCCAGGTGTCGAAGGGCCTCACCTACACGCTGGACATGACGAAGTCCGGCGCGGACCGCGTCGTCACCGGAACGATCCGGCTGAACGGCGAGGCGATCGACCCGGCGAGGACGTACCGCGTCGCGATGAACGAGTTCCTCGCGGGCGGCGGTGACGGCTTCGCGGCGCTCGGACAGGGCACCAACAAGCTCGTCGGCGCCTCCGACCTGGACCTGTTCAACGCCTACCTGGCCGCGCACTCCTCGGCCTCGGCCCCGCTGGCCCCGCCGGCCGCGGACCGGATCACGGTCGTGAAGTAGCGGCCACGCTCAGAT
Source organism: Streptomyces sp. OfavH-34-F (assembly GCF_022347745.1). Taxonomy (GTDB): domain Bacteria; phylum Actinomycetota; class Actinomycetes; order Streptomycetales; family Streptomycetaceae; genus Streptomyces. The sequence goes on along the minus strand of NZ_JAKRGC010000142.1, from coordinate 7,170 downwards.
CTCCACTCCGTCCGGCGGCGGCTGCGGTGCGCCCGGCAGGCTGATCGCGGCCTGTGTGCCCCCGCCGTCCGCCGGGCGCAGGGAGATCTCGCCGCCCGCCTGCTGGACCGTACGGGCCACGATCGACAGGCCCAGGCCGGAGCCCGGCAGCTGGCGGGCGGACGGGGAGCGCCAGAAGCGCTCGAAGACGTGCGGGAGTTCGTCGGCGGGGATGCCGGGGCCGTGGTCGCGGACCGTGAGCCGGCCCCGGTGCAGCACCACGTCGACGGTGCCGCGCGCCGGGCTGAACTTCACCGCGTTGTCCAGCACGTTGACGATCGCCCGCTCCAGGGCCGCCGGTTCGGCCCGTACGTACCAGGGCGCCAGGTCCTCCGTGATCGTCAGCTCCGGGCCCCGCAGCCGGGCGCGCCGGAGCGCGGCCCGGGTGATGTCGTGCAGGGCGACCACCTGGAGCGGGCCCGGCTGGGCTGCGTCCGGGCGGGCCAGCTCCTGGAGGTCGCCGATGAGCGCGGCCAGTTCCGTCATCTGCGCCTTGACCGAGGACATCAGCGCCCTGCGGTCGTCCGGCGGGATGGCGCGGCCCGTCTCGTCGCTGCGGGCCAGCAGCTCCACGTTGGTCCGCAGCGAGGTGAGCGGGGTGCGCAGTTCGTGGCCCGCGTCCGCGATGAGCTGCGCCTGCCGGTCGCGGGAGGTGGCCAGCGAGGCGGTCATCGAGTTGAACGACCGGGACAGCCGGGCGATCTCGTCCTCGCCCTCGGCGGGGATGCGGACGGTCAGGTCCTCGGTGCGGGCGACGTGCTCGACGGCCCGGGTGAGTTCGTCCACCGGGCGCAGCCCGGACCGGGCCACCCAGAGCCCGGCCGCGCCGGCGCCGACGACGCCGATGCCGCCGACGAGGGCGAGGACCCAGGCCAGGGTGGAGAGCGGTTCGCCGATCTCGCTGAGGGGCCGGGCGATGGTGACCCCGAGGTCGACGCGGGGCTGGTCGAGGCCCGGTCCGCGGGTGGCCGTGACCGGGTAGGTGAAGGCGCGCATCTTCGCACCGTCGGACGCGGTCTCCGTGTGCAGCCGCCCCGGCCGGTCGCCGCCCACCACCGCGAGGTCGTCGGCGGTCACCGGCAGCCTGGGCGAGCCGGGGGCGACGCAGGCGTTGCCCTGGCCGTCGATGAGCTGGACGGTGAGCCCGGTGTAGGGCGCGGCCTGCAGCTCGGCGGTGTTCTTGCAGTACTGGTACAGGTTGACCAGGTAGTCCTGGGCGACCGTGGACCCGCGCAGCGTCTCGTCCTGGCGCGCCTCCAGCTGCTCCCGCGTCACGAACCAGCACGCCACCGCGACGGCAGCGACCGCGACCGCGACCGCCGTGGCGACCAGCAGGGCGAGGCGGGAGCGGAGCGGCAGCGCGCGGATGCGGCGCAGCGGGCCGGGCCGCGTGGCCGTCATCCGTCGCCCCCGCCGGAGCGCAGCGCGTACCCCACCCCGCGCACGGTGTGGACGAGGCGCGGTTCGCCGCCGGCCTCCGTCTTGCGGCGGAGGTACATCACGTACACGTCCAGGGAGTTGGAGCTGGGCTCGAAGTCGAAGCCCCACACGGCCTTGAGGATCTGTTCGCGGGTGAGGACCTGGCGCGGGTGCGCGAGGAACATCTCCAGGAGGGTGAACTCGGTACGGGTCAGCTCCACGCGCCGGGTGCCCCGGGTGACCTCGCGGGTGGCGAGGTTCATGCGCAGGTCGGCGAAGGAGAGCACGTCGTCGTCCGGGACCGGACCGCCCGCGGCCGCCGCGTACGAGCTGCGGCGCAGCAGGGCCCGGATGCGGGCGAACAGCTCGTCCAGCTCGAACGGCTTGACCAGGTAGTCGTCGGCGCCCGCGTCGAGCCCGGTGACGCGGTCGCCGACGGTGTCCCGGGCCGTGAGCATCAGGATGGGCGTGGTGGAGCCCGTGGCGCGGATGCGGCGCGCGGCGGTCAGGCCGTCCATGCGGGGCATCTGGATGTCCAGGACGATGAGGTCGGGGGCGTACGACTCGGCCGCGGCCAGCGCTTCGAGGCCGTCCACGGCGACCTCGGTGCCGTAGCCCTCGAAGGCGAGGCTGCGCCGCAGGGCCTCGCGCACGGCGGGCTCGTCGTCGACGATGAGGATGCGCTGCGGATCGTCGTCGGCGGGGCTCATCGCTGTCTCGTCCTCTTCTCGTTCGGTACGGGGCCGGGCGGGCCCAGTTTCTCAGCCCCGTCCGCGTCAGGAGCCGTGGCCGGCGCGGAGGGTGTCGAGGTCGGCCTTGAGGGTGTTGACCGGGATCGCGAAGCCGAGGCCGACGCTGCCGGCGCCGGAGCTGCCCGAGCCTGCGGCGTTGCTCGCCGAGTACATGGCGGAGTTGATGCCGATGATCTCGCCGTTCATGTCGATGAGCGCGCCGCCGGAGTTGCCGGGGTTGAGCGAGGCGTCGGTCTGGATGGCCTTGTAGGTGGTGGTGGACTCGCCGGTGCTGCCGTTGAACTGCTGTCCGCCGAACTCGAAGGGCCACTGCCGGCCGCCGTCCTGCTGCTGTTCCTGGCCGCTGTCGCCGTCCTTGGCGACGGTGACGTCGCGGTCGAGCGCGGAGACGATGCCGCTGGTGACGGTGCCGGTCAGGCCCTCGGGGGAGCCGATGGCGACGACCTGGTCGCCGACCGCGACCTTGGAGGAGTCGCCGAGCGTGGCGGTCTTGAGTCCGCTCGCGCCCCGGAGCTTGATGAGGGCGAGGTCCTTGTCGGCGTCGGTGCCGACGACGTCGGCGGTGTACTTCTTGCCGGTGCTGAGGGTGACCTCGATCTGCGAGGCGCCCGCGATGACGTGGTTGTTGGTGACGATCTCGCCGTCCGCCGTGATGACGACGCCGGACCCGGTGGACTGGCCGGACGTCGAGGTGGCGCCGATCTCCACGATGGCCGGGGCGAGGGCCGCCGCCACCCCGGCCACGGTGCCCTTGCTGGTCTGCGAGACGGTGGTGCCCTTCACGACGCCGGACCCGGCCGCGGTCGCGGCGCCGTCGTCGGTGAGCCGGCCGATCACCGTGGCGGTGCCGCCGCCGACGACCGCCGCCGCGATGGCCACCGCGGCGAGGAGCGCCACGGGCCTGCGGGCCCGGCGGTGGGGGGCGGGCCGGTCCGGCTGGTACGACGGCGGCGGGGGGTAGGCCGTCTCGCCGGTGCCGTACGAGGGGTACATCGGGTACTCGCCGCTCGGGCGCTGGCTCTCTGTCATGCCTTTGAGAGTGTCCGGCCAAGATGAGAGGAGCGTGAGTACGTCCTGAGAAGCCCGGCAGAACCGCGTATGCCCGATATAAAGGTCGGTCCGGGAGCCCGTGGGGAAGCCGGTCCGGCGGGCCGTTACGGCAGGGCGCGGTCGGTGGGCTCTCCGCAGCCGCACGAGCGGCGGACCACCAGCGCCGAGGGGAACTGCTTCAGCCGCTCACGCCGCGACCCGGACACCCGCAGCGAGTCGTCCAGCACCAGGTCCACCGCGGCCCGCGCCATCGCCGGGCGGTCCGAGAAGACCGTGGTCAGCGGCGGATCGGTGAGCCCGGCCTCCTTCACGTCGTCGAACCCGGCGACGGCCAGCTCGCCCGGCACGTCGATGCGCAGCTCGCGCGCGGCCCGCAGGACGCCGATGGCCTGGTCGTCCGTGGCGCAGAAGATCGCCGGGGGCCGGTCCGGCCCGGAGAGCAGGTCCAGGGCCACCCGGTAGGCGTCGTACCGGTTGTACGGGGCCTGGAAGAGGCGGCCCTCGGTGCTGCGGCCCGATTCGTGCATGGCGCGGCGCCAGCCCTCGATGTGGTCGGCGACCGGGTCGCCGACGGAGGGGGTCGCCTCCGTGCCGCCGAGGCACGCCACGTACGCGTTGCCGTGCTCCAGGAGGTGGCGGGTGGCGAGCTGGGCGCCGCCGATGTCGTCCGTGACGACGGCGACGTCGTCGATGGCCTCGGGGCGCTCGTGCAGCAGGACGACGCGGGCGTCCCACGCCTCTATCTCGGCGGCGGCGCGCTCGCTGGGGCCCTGGCTGACCAGGATCAGGCCGGAGACCCGCATGCCGAGGAAGGCCCGCAGGTAGTGGACCTCGCGCTCGTCGCGGTAGTCGGAGTTGCCGACGAGGACCATTTTCCCGCGCTCGGCGGCGGCCTGTTCGACCGCGTGGGCCATCTCGGCGAAGAACGGCTGCCGGGCGTCCGGCACGATCATCCCTATGAGGTCGGTCCGCCGCGAGGCCATCGCCTGGGCGACCCGGTCGGGCCGGTAACCCAGCTCCTTGATCGCGGCGAGCACCCGCTCGCGCGTGGCCGGGGCGACCGGCCGGGGTCCGTTGTTGATGACGTAACTGACCACCGCGGTGGACGTCCCCGCCAGTCTCGCCACATCGTCCCGCGTCACCTTGGCCACGCGCCGCAGTCTACGCGGATGGAACTACCTCTTGGCAGGCCGGACCGGGGCTTTCTCCGTGACCTCGGCGACGGCCTGCTGCTCCGAACGGGGGACACCCCGGGCCGCGCCCCTGTCCTCCTCGGCCGCCCGCTCGTTCTTCTCGGGGGCGACGAACCGGTAACCCACGTTCCGCACGGTCCCGATCAGCGACTCGTGCTCGGGGCCGAGCTTGGCGCGCAGCCGCCGTACGTGCACGTCCACGGTCCGCGTACCGCCGAAGTAGTCGTAGCCCCAGACCTCCTGGAGCAGCTGGGCGCGGGTGAAGACCCGGCCCGGATGCTGCGCCAGGTATTTGAGCAGTTCGAATTCCTTGAACGTGAGATCGAGTACCCGGCCCTTGAGTTTCGCGCTGTACGTCGCCTCGTCCACCGAGAGATCACCGTTGCGGATCTCCATGGGGGAGTCGTCGGCGGTGATCTGCTGCCGTCCGGTCGCCAGCCGCAGCCGGGCCTCGACCTCGGCGGGGCCGGCCGTGTCCAGCAGGACGTCGTCGACGCCCCAGTCGGCGGTGACGGCCGCGAGTCCGCCCTCCGTGACGACGAGGATCAGCGGACAGCCGGGCCCGGTCGAGCGCAGTAGCTGGCACAGGGAGCGGATCTGGGGCAGATCGCGGCGCCCGTCCACGAGGATGACGTCGGCGCCGGGGGTGTCCACGAGTGCGGGCCCCTCGGCGGGCGCCACGCGCACGCTGTGCAGCAGGAGGCCGAGCGCGGGCAGCACCTCCGTCGAGGGCTGGAGGGCGTTCGTGAGGAGCAGCAGGGCACTCATCGCCGTCCACCTGCCCGGTTCGTCGGTCGTTGCTCGTGCTCGGTTGGCTCGCCCATGACGTCGGTCCTCCTCGTTCCCTGCGAGAGGGGCACTCCCGGACGGGGGTCCGGGGGAGTATGCGGCTCTGCTTCGTACGCTGGTTCCGCTGAGCTTGTCGAAACGTCGCCGTAACAACGCCCCGGAAAGCACAAAAGGACCCGGGGGCTGCTTTGCCCGAGTCCTCTTCACAGGAGAATAACCCACATGAGTTCTGTGTCCGAGGGGAGAATTCCGGATTCCCCTGTTCGCTCGGTCACGCGCGGGCCGGTGCGGGCCGCGTTGCGCGCGGACGACGGGACGTGGATCGAGGCGGTGTACGACCCGTGTACGGCGGATGACGGCGCGGGCGGTCCGGCCGGCGATCCGGGGACGGTGATCGTCGTCGCGCACGGGTTCACCGGTTCGGCTGACCGCCCGGCGGTGCGCCGGGCCGTGCGGGTGTTCTCCCGGTACGCGGCCGTGGTGACCTTCTCCTTCCGGGGCCACGGGCGCTCCGGCGGGCTGTCCACGGTGGGCGACCGGGAGGTGCTCGACCTGGCCGCCGCCGTCGACTGGGCGCGCTCGCTGGGGCACCGGCGGGTGGTGACCGCCGGCTTCTCGATGGGCGGCTCGGTGGTGCTGCGGCACGGCGCGCTGTACCCGGCCGGGGCGGACGCGGTGGTCTCCGTGAGCGCCCCGGCCCGCTGGTACTACCGGGGTACGGCGCCGATGCGCCGGCTGCACTGGATGGTGACCCGGCCCGCGGGGCGGCTCGTCGGCCGCTACGGCTTCCGCACCCGCGTCCACCACCGGGCGTGGGATCCGGTCCCGCTCTCCCCGGTCGGGGCCGCCGCGCGGATCGCCCCGGCGCCGCTGCTGATCGTGCACGGCGACCGCGACCCGTACTTCCCGCTCGACCACCCCCGCATGCTGGCCGCCGCCGCGGGCGACGCGGCGGAACTGTGGCTGGAGCGCGGGATGGGGCACGCGGAGAACGCGGCCGACGAGACCTTGCTCACCCGCATCGCCGGCTGGGCGGTCCGGGCGTGAACGATGATGGACAGCCGGTGCCCCCCGAACCGGCACCGACCGAATGGGACGAAAGGAGCGCCGCCATGCCCGCCGGAACGATCCGTTACTGGGCGGCCGCCAAGGCCGCGGCCGGGACCGCGGAGGAGCCGTATGCCGCCGCGACCCTCCAGGAGGCGCTCGACGCGGTGCGCGAACGGCACCCCGGCGAGCTGAGCCGCGTGCTGCTGCGGTGTTCGTTTCTCATCGACGGCGATCCCGTGGGAACCCGGAGCCATGAGACCGTACGCCTTGCCGAGGGCGGCACGGTCGAGGTGCTCCCGCCGTTCGCAGGAGGGTGAACCGCAGCACATGAGCAACAGCGATCAGCAGCATCCGTACGACCCGGCTCAGGGCCAGCAGCCGCCGTACCAGGACCCGTACGGCAGCCGGGACGCGTACCAGGACCCGTACGCCTACGGCCGGCCCCAGGACCCGTACGCGGCGCACCCGCAGGCCCAGCAGCCCTACGCGCAGGACGCGTACGCGCAGGATCCGTACGCGCAGGACCCGTACGGACAGGGCGCCTCCGCGCAACCGGGGCAGGTCCACGGGGAGGCCGCGTACGGCGGCGGGCAGGGTTACGCCGACCAGGCGTACCCGGCCGCCCCGTCCGGCCAGGGGGTCGCCGCCCAGACCTGGGAGGGGCAGACCTGGGACACGCAGTACCAGCCGCCCGTCCCCGCGGCGGAGCCCGGCCCGGGCGTCGCCTCCCCTGCCCCTCGGCCGTACGGACCATCCAACCGGGCATGACCGGAACCCGGCCCGGGCGGAACTTTACGAAGTCCACGAAGGAACGGGCCCGCTCCGGAGCGGGCAACAGCCCGGGGAGGATGAGTGCCCCCTTCCCGTCACGGACATGC
>NZ_JAKRGC010000141.1 GCF_022347745.1 Streptomyces sp. OfavH-34-F | reverse complement strand
GCCGCTGGGACATCCGCCAGGCCGAGGAGTGGGCCGACGCGCTGCGCTCGTACGCCTCGCCCGCCGGCCACCAGCACGCCGTCTTCCCGGCCGCCGTCGAGGCGTGGGCCGAGTTCGGCGGGCTGCGCGTCACCGCCACCGCGCCCGGCCGCCAGATCGCGCCGCCGGTCGTCCGCATCGACCCGCTGAGCGGGCTCCACCTGGCCCGCACCCTCGGCGACCTCGGCCGCGCCCTGGACACCGAGGTGGCACCGCTCGGCGAGGAGGGAGAGGGCCAGGCGGTCCTGGCGATCGACCTGACCGGGCGCGTGTACTCCATCGACCACACCGGCGACTGGTATCTGGGCCGGGACATCGACACCGCGCTCGCGACCCTCGTCACGGGCCTGCAGCCGGAGCGGCTGGTCTCCGGCTAGGACGGCGGCCGGAGCGGGGACGGGGGCGGGGCTAGGCGGAGGCTCCGTCCTTCTCCTGACCCTCGCGGTTGCCCCGGGCCTCCTGACCCTCGCGGCCCTCGTGGTCTTCTCGGTCCTCCTGGTCGGGGAGGACCGCCGAGACGCGGAAGCCGCCCTTGTCCGTGGGGCCCGAGACGAAGACGCCGCCCAGGCCCAGCACGCGTTCACGCATCCCGACCAGGCCGTTGCCCCCGCTGGGCAGCCCGGCGTCCGCCGTGGCCGCGTCGGACGGGCCGTTCTCCACCTGCATCGCGACCTCGGCGCCCCGGTGCGCCAGCCGCACCCACGTCCGCGCGCCCGCCGCGTGCTTGTGGACGTTGGTGAGGGCCTCCTGCACCACGCGGTACGCCGTCTGCTCCACCTCGGGGGCGTACGCCCGCGCGTCGCCCTCCACCGACAGCTCCACGGTCATCCCGGCGGCCCGCGACTGCCCGACCAGGGCCTCCACCTCGTCGAGCCGCGGCCCGTCCTCGGCCGCCGCCTGCGCCGCCCGGCCCACCGCGGCCAGCGGCACCTTGTCCACCCGGGTCATCATCGGATCGCCGGTGCGCAGCACGCCCAGCATCTCGCGCAGCTCGGTGAGCGCCTGGCGGCCCATGTCGCCGACCAGCGCCGCGTTGCGCACGGCCTTCGCGGGGTCCTTGGGGGCCACCGCCTGGAGCGCCGCCGCGTGCACCACCATCAGGCTCACCCGGTGGGCCACCACGTCGTGCATCTCGCGGGCGATCCGGGTGCGTTCCTCGGTGCGGGCCCACTCCGCGCGCTCCTCGGCCCGGTCCGCGAGCAGCGACAGCTCCCGCTCCAGCGAGTCGGCCCGCTCCCGCAGGCTCTCCATCAGCCGGCGCCTGGCCCCTATGTACAGGCCGAACAGCACGGGCGGGGCGGTCAGCCCGACGGCCATGAACAGTGACAGCATGGGGACGTACCAGTCGCCCGGCCCGAAGTCGGCGTTCTCGTCGACGCCCTGGCGCAGCCGTACGTACGTCACGATGAACGTCCCCACCAGGGACATGCTCATCAGCACGGCGGTGATCCGCCGGGGCACCTCGGACGCGGCCAGTGTGTAGAGGCCGACCAGGCCCATCAGGAAGCCCATCTCGGCGGGGGTCGTCGCGATCGCGACCAGCACCACCGCGATCGGCCACCGCCGCCGCACCAGCAGCACGGACCCGGCGAGCAGCCCGAACACCACCCCGAGGGCCACGGGCAGCCCCGCGTCCCCGGCGAAGGCCACCCCTTCGAGCCCGCACTCCAGCGCCGACACCAGCGCCAGTCCCCCGTCGAGCGCGACGCTCCGTCGCCGTTCCCACCACCAGTAGCCACGGGTGGTCAAACCCGCCGCTTCCCGGTCTGCCCCCGTTGCGGTCATGGCATCCAGCCTACGGGCGCCCGCATCCCATTTTCGGAGTACCCGTCCAGCACGTCCCGCCGCCGGTCCCGGCGATCCGCATCCTCGTCGCGTACAAGGGGCTTGGTACGGCATAGTGTTGGGTGCCGATCGGGCAGACCGGAGCAATGTCCGGTATGAACCGATTCAGTCCCCCGTGGTGTAATTGGCAGCACTGTGGCTTTTGGTGCCATCTGTCCGGGTTCGAGTCCTGGCGGGGGAGCTTTCCTGTGCGGGCCCCGACCACTGCGGTCGGGGCCCGCGCCCATGTCCGGGGACGGGCCCCCCGGTATCCTGCGGATGTCCACCACCCGAAGCCGAAGGGCATATCCGTGAGCTCCGTACGCCCGGCAGCCGTCGTCGTCCTCGCAGCGGGTGAGGGCACCCGCATGAAGTCGAAGACTCCCAAGGTCCTGCACCAGATCTCCGGGCGCTCGCTCGTCGGTCATGTCGTCGCCGCCTCCCGCGAGCTGGACCCCCAGCACCTCGTCGTGGTCGTGGGCCACGCGCACGAGCAGGTCACCGCCCACCTCACCGAGGCCGACGCCCAGGTGCGCACCGCCTACCAGGCCGAGCAGAAGGGCACCGGGAACGCCGTCCGGGTCGCGCTCGGCGAGCTGGGCGGGTCCGTCGAGGGCACCGTGGTCGTGGTGTGCGGGGACACCCCGCTGCTGTCCGGCGGGACGCTGGCGGCGCTCGCCGCGACGCACACCGCCGACGGCAACGCGGTCACCGTGCTCAGCGCCGAGGTCCCCGACTCCACCGGCTACGGGCGCATCGTGCGCGACGCGGCCAGCGGCGCGGTCACCGCGATCGTGGAGCACAAGGACGCGAGCGACGAGCAGCGGGCCATCCGGGAGATCAACTCCGGGGTGTTCGCGTTCGACGGGAAGCTGCTCGCCGAGGCGCTGGGCCAGCTGCGCACGGACAACAGCCAGGGCGAGGAGTACCTCACCGACGTGCTGTCCATCCTGCGCGAGGCCGGGCACCGGGTGGGCGCCTCGGTGGCGGACGACCACCGCGAGATCCTGGGCATCAACAACCGGGTGCAGCTGGCGGAGGCCCGCCGGCTGCTGAACCAGCGGCTGCTGGAGCGCGCGATGGCGGCCGGGGTGACCGTCGTGGACCCGGCGTCCACGCTGATCGACGTCACCGTGACGTACGAGCGCGACGCGATCGTGCACCCGGGCACCCAGCTGCTGGGCACCACCCACCTCGGCGAGGACGCCGAGGTCGGCCCGAACTCGCGGCTGACGGACACCGTCGTGCACGCGGGCGCGCGGGTGGACAACACCGTGGCGGACGGCGCCGAGGTCGGCCCGGGCGCCCTGGTGGGCCCGTACGCCTATCTGCGGCCCGGCACGAAGCTCGGCCCGAAGGCCAAGGCCGGCACCTACGTCGAGATGAAGAACGCGACGATCGGCGAGGGCACCAAGGTCCCCCACCTGTCGTACGTGGGCGACGCCACCATCGGCGACCACACCAACATCGGCGCCGCGAGCGTCTTCGTGAACTACGACGGCGTGGCCAAGCACCACACGACGATCGGGTCGCACTGCCGCACCGGGTCGGACAATATGTTTGTGGCGCCTGTCACGGTCGGAGACGGCGTCTACACCGCCGCCGGGTCGGTCATCACGAAGGACGTGCCGTCCGGTTCGCTGGCCGTGGCCCGGGGCCAGCAAAGGAATATCGAGGGTTGGGTGGCGCGCAAGCGTCCGGGAAGCGCCGCCGCGCAGGCGGCTCAGGCGGCGGCGGAGAGGCCGGCCGGCGAAAGCTGACCGGAAACAGGTGCGCCGCGCACGGCGTACCGTGATAGATGCTCACCCCATTTCGGCTGGCTCGTTGCACTTCGGGACATCTGTGTGCGGCGCCAGGAACACGTCTGAGGAGACTGTGCTGTGACCGGGATCAAGACGACCGGCGAGAAGAAACTGATGCTCTTCTCCGGCCGCGCCCACCCCGAGCTGGCCGAGGAGGTCGCACACCAGCTGGGTGTCGGCCTCGTGCCGACGAAGGCCTTCGATTTCGCCAACGGTGAGATCTACGTCCGCTTCCAGGAGTCGGCGCGCGGCGCGGACTGCTTCCTGATCCAGAGCCACACGGCTCCGATCAACAAGTGGATCATGGAGCAGCTCATCATGATCGACGCGCTGAAGCGCGCGTCGGCCCGCTCGATCACGGTGATCGTGCCGTTCTACGGCTACGCCCGCCAGGACAAGAAGCACCGCGGTCGCGAGCCGATCTCGGCCCGTCTGATCGCGGACCTGATGAAGACGGCGGGTGCGGACCGCATCCTCACCGTCGATCTGCACACCGACCAGATCCAGGGCTTCTTCGACGGCCCGGTGGACCACCTGTTCGCGCTGCCGATCCTGGCGGACTACGTGGGCGCCAAGGTGGACCGCACGAAGCTGACGATCGTCTCCCCGGACGCCGGCCGCGTACGCGTCGCCGACCGCTGGTGCGACCGGCTCGACGCCCCGCTGGCGATCGTGCACAAGCGCCGTGACAAGGACGTCGCCAACCAGGTGACCGTCCACGAGGTCGTCGGCAACGTGAAGGGCCGGGTCTGCGTCCTGGTCGACGACATGATCGACACCGGCGGCACGATCTGCGCGGCCGCCGACGCGCTGTTCGCGCACGGCGCCGAGGACGTGATAGTGACGGCGACGCACGGCGTCCTCTCGGGCCCCGCGGCGGACCGTCTCAAGAACAGCAAGGTCAGCGAGTTCGTGTTCACGGACACCCTGCCGACGCCGAACGAGCTGGAGCTCGACAAGATCAAGGTCCTGTCGATCGCCCCGACGATCGCCCGCGCGGTGCGCGAGGTCTTCGAGGACGGCTCGGTCACCAGCCTGTTCGAGGAGCAGTAGGACCGGGCGGCGTCCGTCGCCGCCGTTGATCCACTTTGGGATGCGGCCTTCCCGCCGGGTAGACTCGTGGAGTTGCTCGGCGAGGGAGGCCGTACCTGTGTGTACGGGGCTCCGTTATCGGCGCGCTCTTCGTAGCAGGCCAGTTGTGGCCGGGTGACCGTACGTTCTTCCGTCACCTCACGAGGAGTGCCGCCATGGCCGAGATCAAGATGAGTGCCCAGATCCGCACCGAGTTCGGCAAGGGTGCCGCCCGCCGCGCGCGCCGTGCCCACCAGGTCCCCGCGGTCGTCTACGGCCACGGTGCCGAGCCGGTCCACATCACCCTGCCGGGCCACGAGATGCTTCTCGCGCTCCGCACCGCCAACGTGCTGATCGGCCTGGAGCTGGACGGCAAGAGCACCCTGGTCATCCCCAAGGCCGTCCAGCGCAACCCGCTCAAGGGCGACATCGAGCACGTCGACCTGCTCACCGTGAAGCGCGGCGAGAAGGTCAACGTCGAGGTCGCGGTGCACGTCGAGGGCGACCTGGCGCCGGGCGGCAACCTGCTCGAGTACGTGATGAACACGCTGCTCGTCGAGGCCGAGGCCACCAACATCCCCGAGTCCGTCACGGTCTCCGTGAAGGGCCTGGACGCCGGTGCGTCCATCCTCGCCAAGGACATCCCGCTGCCGGCCGGCTCGGTGCTGGCCGAGGCCGACCCGGAGGCCATCGTGCTCCAGGTCGTCGCCGCGCAGGTCGAGGAGGCCCCGGCCGAGGAGGCCGGCGAGGAGGCCTGAGCCCTCGCCGCACCTGCTTGACTGACGGGGCGGTGGTCTCCCTTCACCGGGGAGCCGCCGCCCCGTTTTCCTGTCCGCGCCCGCCGTCCCGGGGGGCCCACGTGTACGAACGAGGAGACCGCAGGCGATGTCCGAAGCCACCGACCCCTGGCTGATCGTGGGGCTGGGCAACCCCGGCCCCGAGTACGCGGCGAACCGGCACAACGTCGGCTTCATGGTCGCGGACCTGCTCGCCGAGCGGATCGGCGGGAAGTTCAAGCGCGCCCCGAAGGCGCAGGCGCAGGTGCTGGAGGGGCGGATCGGTCCGCCCGGGCCGCTGAGCCGGCGGGTGGTGGTCGCCAAGCCGATGTCGTACATGAACCTGTCCGGCGGTCCGGTCGCGGCGCTGCGGGACTTCTACAAGGTGCCGCTGGACCATGTGGTGGCGGTCCACGACGAGCTGGACATCGACTACGGGACGCTGCGGCTGAAGCTGGGCGGCGGCGACAACGGGCACAACGGGCTGAAGTCGATGACGAAGGCGATGGGCCCGGACTACCACCGGGTGCGGTTCGGGATCGGCCGGCCGCCGGGGCGGATGCAGGTGGCGGACTTCGTGCTGAAGGACTTCTCCTCCACCGAGCGCAAGGAGCTGGCGCTGGAGGTGGACCGGGCGGCGGACGCCGTGGAGTGCCTGCTGGCGGAGGGCCTGGAGCGCGCGCAGTCCGCGTACAACTCCTGAGGGGCCGGGCCGGTGGAACGGGACGGGGCGCGGGGGGATTCCCCCGCGCCCCGTCCGTCTGTGCGGGGCCGGCTCAGCCGGTGTTGCGCAGGCCCGCGGCGACGCCGTTGACGGTGAGCAGGAGCGCGCGGGCGAGCAGCGGGTCCTCCTCCTCGCCGCGTTCCTCGGCCTGGCGCTGGCGGGCGAGCAGGGAGACCTGGAGGTAGGAGATCGGGTCCAGGTAGGCGTCGCGGATGGCGAAGGTCTGCTGGAGCACCGGGTGGGTGTCGAGGAGCTTCTCGCCGCCGGTGACGCGCAGCACCTCCTGGACCGTGAGGGCGTGCTCGGCCTCGATGACGTCGAAGACGTGCTTCAGTTCGTCGGGGACGAGGGTGTCCACGTAGTGGCGGGCGATGCGCAGGTCCGTCTTGGCGAGGGTCATCTCGACGTTGGAGATGAAGTTGCGGAAGAAGTGCCACTGGTCGTGCATCTCTTCCAGGACCGTGTCGAGTCCGGCTTCGCGCAGGGCCTTGAGGCCGGAGCCGACGCCGAACCAGCCGGGGACGATCTGGCGGGACTGGGTCCAGCCGAAGACCCACGGGATGGCGCGGAGTCCGTCGAGGGAGACGCCGGAGCCGGGGCGGCGCGAGGGGCGCGAGCCGAGATGCAGGTTGCCCAGCTGCTCGACCGGGGTCGAGGCGAGGAAGTAGGCGGGCAGGTCCGGGTCCTCGACGAGCTTGCGGTAGGCGGCGTGGGCGGCGTCGGAGACGGTGTCCATGGCCGCGTCCCAGCGGGCGAGGGCCTCGTCGGACTGGCGGGGGGCGGTGTGCAGGGCGGACGCCTGCAGGGTGGCCGCGACGGTCAGTTCGAGGTTCTCGCGGGCGAGGGCCGGGATGAGGTACTTGTCGGAGATGACCTCGCCCTGCTCGGTGACCTTGATCTCGCCTTCCAGGGTGCCCCAGGGCTGGGCGAGGATCGCGTCGTGCGAGGGGCCGCCGCCGCGGCCGACGGTGCCGCCGCGGCCGTGGAAGAGGCGGAGCCGGACGCCGTAGCGGTGGGCGACGTCGCGCAGGCGGCGCTGGGCGCGGTGGATCTCCCACTGGGAGGTGGTGATGCCGCCGAACTTGGAGGAGTCGGAGTAGCCGAGCATGACCTCCTGGACGTCGCCGCGCAGGGAGACGAGGCGGCGGTAGGAGGGGTCGGCGAGCATCTCGTCGAGGATGAGGTCCGCGGCGCGCAGTTCGTCGGTGGTCTCCAGGAGCGGGACGATGCCGATTCTGGCCCAGCCGGCGTGCAGGTCGATGAGGCCGGCCTCGCGGGCGAGGACGGCGGCGGCGAAGACGTCGTCGGCGCCCTGGCACATCGAGATGATGTAGGACTCGATGACCTCGGGGCCGAAGCGCTCGAAGGCTTCCTTGATGGTGTGGAAGACGCCGAGGGTCTTCTCGCCGGCGGCGTCGAGCGGGGCCGGGGTGGGGGCGAGGGGGCGGCGGGAGCGGAGTTCCTTGGCGAGGAGCTTCTGCCGGTAGTCGCGGGGCATGTCCGCGTAGCGCCAGGATTCCTCGCCGAGGCGGTCGAAGAGCTGGCCGAGGGCGTGGTGGTGGGCGTCGGCGTGTTCGCGGACGTCCATCGTGGCGAGCTGGAGGCCGAACGCGGAGAGCGTGCGGATGGTGCGGGCCATGCGTCCGTCGGCGACGATGCCGGCCTTGTGGCGGCTCAGGGAGTCCTGGATGAGGGTCAGGTCCTTGACCAGCTCGGCGGTGCCGAGGTAGTCGCAGCCGGGGCGGTGGGGGCGGCCGGAGGCGAGGCGCTCGCGGGTGTTGACGAGCTTCTGGCGGATGCAGGTGGCCTTGAGGCGGTAGGGCTCCTCGGCGTTCAGCCGCTTGTAGCGGGGGCTGATCTCGGGGAGGAGTTCGAGGTCGGTGCGCAGGGAGGCCAGCAGTTCCTCGGTGGCACCGGTGTAGCGGATGGAGTTGGAGAGCAGGCCGCGCAGCTGGTCGATGAGTTCGAGGGCGTCGGTGATGCCGTGCTCGTGCTGGAGGATCAGCACGTCCCAGGTGACCTCGGGCGTGACGTTGGGGTTGCCGTCGCGGTCGCCGCCGATCCAGGTGCCGAAGGTGAGGGGGCGGGTGCCGGCGGGCAGCTCGACGCCGACGCGTTCCAGTTCGGCGGCCAGGTCCTCCAGGACGTCGCCGACGGCGTCGGCGTGCAGTTCGTCCAGGTAGTAGATGGCGTTGCGGGCCTCGTCGGTGGGCTCCGGGCGGACGACGCGCAGTTCGTCGGTCTGCCAGATGAGGTCGATGTTCTCGGCGAGGCGCAGGTCCTGGCGGCGGCGGTCGGCCTCGATGACCGGGGTGTCCAGGAGGGCGGCGACGCGGCGGAGCTTGTTGAGGACGGAGCGCCGGGCGGCCTCGGTGGGGTGCGCGGTGAAGACGGGGCGCACGTTGAGGTTCTTGACGGTGGCGCGCAGGTGCTCGGGGTCGGCGTCCTTGAGGCGGTCGGCGGTGCGGGCGAGGAGGCCGCCCTCGGCGCCGCGGCGGTCGCGCATCTCGTGGGCGCGGTGGACCTGCTCGGTGACGTTGGCGAGGTGGAAGTAGGTGGAGAAGGCGCGGACGAGCTTGGCCGCGGTTTCCAGGTCCGTGTCCCCGAGGAGCTGGGCGGCGGCCTCGCCGTCGGTGCGGGTCAGGGCGCGGACGCGTTCGACGAGGTCGAGGAGTTCCTGCCCTTCCTGGCGTACCAGGGTTTCGCCCAGCAGATCGCCCAGGCGGCGGATGTCGGCGCGCAGCTCGGGGCTCGCGGCGGGGGTCTGGTCGGCACTGCTCACAGTGTGCGGCTCCTTGCAGTGGTTGTGCACGGGGTCCGGGGACCGCGGTCGGCGGATGCCGACGCCACCCCGGAAAGCAGGGTGCGGACCGCGCTGTCCGACCTCTCCAGGATAGGTGTCCGTGCTTTCGGCGCTGTTCGCGCCCCGGAGGGCCCGCCTCGTTCACGGCGGGTCCGGCCGGGGTACGCGGTGTGTGTCTACCCGGTATTCGAGCGTCTGTGCGCGGTGTTTCGTCCTCTCGTGGGCGGGCCTGCGCGCTGACATACTTACGAAGCCGTAGGTTACGGATGCGTAACCCCGGTTGTCCGTCTCGTTCTCACTCTCAGGGGACTCCCCATGAAGACCAGCCCCGATGTGATCGAGGCCGCCGCTCCGGCGGCCGGTGATCCGGTTCCTCCCTCCGCCACGCTCGGCGGGGACAACAAGCGGTCGATCGAGCAGATCGCGCTCCTGATGTTCATCGTCGTCCCGTTCGTGGCGCTGGTCGCGGCGGTGCCGCTGGCCTGGGGCCGCGGTGTGAGCTGGCTCGATCTGGGCCTGCTGGTGGCGATGTACTTCATCGGCTGCCACGGCATCACGATCGGCTTCCACCGCTACTTCACGCACGGTTCGTTCAAGGCGAAGCGCCCGCTCCGGATCGCTCTGGCGGTGGCGGGTTCGCTGGCGGTCGAGGGCCCGCTCGTGCGCTGGGTGGCCGATCACCGCAAGCACCACCGGTTCTCGGACGCGGACGGCGATCCGCACTCGCCGTGGCGGTTCGGCGAGACGCTGCCGGCGCTGATGAAGGGCCTGTGGTGGGCCCACATCGCATGGATGTTCGACGAGGAGCAGACCCCGCAGCAGAAGTACGCCCCGGACCTCATCAAGGACCCGGCGCTCCGCCGTATCTCCCGTCACTTCATGACGTTCACGATCATCTCGCTGGCGATTCCCCCGCTGGTCGGCGGACTGGTCACCATGTCGTGGTGGGGCGCGGCGACGGCGTTCTTCTGGGGCTCGCTGGTACGGGTGGCCCTGCTGCACCACGTGACGTGGTCGATCAACTCCATCTGCCACGCGGTCGGCAAGCGCCCCTTCAAGTCCCGTGACCGGTCCGGCAACGTGTGGTGGCTGGCGGTCCTGTCCTGCGGCGAGTCCTGGCACAACCTGCACCACGCGGACCCGACGAGTGCACGGCACGGCGTGATGCGGGGTCAGATCGATTCGAGCGCGCGTCTCATCCGCTGGTTCGAACAGGCCGGCTGGGCGTACGACGTGCGCTGGCCGGACTCCGCGCGGATCGAGTCCCGGCGCAACCCCGCGGCGGCCGACCCGGCATGATGGACGACGTGGCGACCGACTCCAGCGCAGGCAGCGAGAACACCCGTGCACCTTCGTCCCGGCGGGCCCGCCGGGTGCGGATGACCGGGAAGGAACGCCGCGAGCAGTTGCTGGACATCGGTCGCACCCTGTTCGCGGACAAGGGCTTCGAGGGCACGTCGGTCGAGGAGATCGCGGCCCGCGCGGGGGTGTCGAAGCCGGTCGTCTACGAGCACTTCGGCGGCAAGGAGGGGCTGTACGCGGTCGTGGTGGACCGGGAGATGCGCAAGCTCCTGGACATGGTGACCGGTGCGCTGACCGCGGGCCATCCGCGGGAGCTCCTGGAGCAGGCGGCGTTCGCCCTGCTGGACTACATCGAGACGTACACCGACGGCTTCCGCATCCTGGTGCGGGATTCGCCGGTGGCCCAGTCCACGGGCACCTTCGCCTCCCTGATCAGTGACATCGCCACCCAGGTGGAGGACATCCTCGGGCTGGAGTTCAAGGCCAGGGGTTTCGATCCGAAGCTGGCCCCGCTGTACGCGCAGGCGCTGGTGGGCATGGTGGCGCTGACGGGTCAGTGGTGGGTGAACGCGCGCAGGCCGAAGAAGGCGGAGGTCGCGGCCCACCTGGTGAATCTGGCCTGGCACGGTCTGGAGAACCTGGAGTCCAAGCCGCGGCTGATAGGGCACCGCAAGAGCTGACGGGCCGTCCGGGACCGGGCGCGGTTCCGGGGGCGCCGCGGCTGTTTCCAAGCCGCAACCTTGATCCAGCGCTAAACCACTACTGCACCGGTGGTCACAGTTGTAGAGTCTGTGACCATTCCGGGAATGCGTCACCTGCATGTAATGCACCTGTGAACGGTGCCCCGTCATGCACCGTGTGATCGCCTTTTCTCCCGGTTCCACCACTTACCCCTGGGGGGGCTTTGACTTCTGTGGAACCCGGCCGCTCTGTTACGCGCTCGAAGCGTGCGCGGCGGATCGCGGCCTGCACCGCACTCGTTCTCTCCGCCGGCATGCTGCTGGCGGCCCCGGCCTCGGCCGATGACTCGGCGACCGCCCCGGGCGGCGCCCTCGCGCAGAACACCCCGGAGCTCGGCTCGCAGCCGACGCTCACCCTGCCGAAGCGCCCGGCGAAGAAGAAGTCGGACGCCTCCGGCGCGCCGTCGGCGCAGTCCCCGTCCGCGGTCGTTCCCGCGAACCCGCGTGCCGACCTGGACGGCGACGGCTACAGCGACATGCTGTACCGGGGTCTGGACGGCAACCTGTACGCCATCACGGACTCCTCGGGCTCGCACCCGTACACGATCTACAGCGACGACCAGTTCGAGACGCCCAAGGACATCATCACGCCGGGTGACCTGGACGGCGGCGGGATGGCCGAGGTGCTGACGCTGTCGGCGTACGGCAAGCTCTCGCTGTACCAGAGCTGGGGCGCGGACAGCACCGGCTACGTCACCTGGTCGGGCAACGGCTGGCAGAAGTACAACAAGGTCGTCTCGCCCGGCGACCTGAACGGCGACGGCCGCGGCGACCTGCTCGCGCGCACGCCGTCCGGCGACATCTACGTGTACATCTCCACCGGCAACGTGAACAGCGCGCCCTTCAAGGCCGGTGTCAAGGTCGGCTACGGCTGGAACACGTACGACCAGATCGTCGGCGCCAACGACGTCAACGGCGACGGCCTGGGCGACGTCATCGCCCGCACGCCGGCCGGCGACCTGTACTTCTACGCGGGTACGGGCGACGCGTCGAAGCCGTTCAAGGCGCGCGTCAAGGTCGGCTACGGCTGGGACATCTACAACCAGCTGGTCAGCTTCGACGACGTGGACGGCGACGGCCTGGGCGACATCATCGCCCGCAAGGTCAACGGCACCCTGTACACGTACTACTCGAAGGGCGACGGCACCTTCGAGCCGCGCGTCGAGGGCGGCACCGGCTGGAACGCGGCGGCGCTGTTCGTCGGCGCGGGCGGCAACCCGGACTTCGGCAAGCACGAGGTCCTGGGCCGTTCCAAGGGCGGCAGCCTGTACTGGTACCAGGCCCGCAACAACGGGAAGTTCTTCCCGCGCCAGGGCGACGGCTCGGACAGCGGCTGGAACAGCGTGAGCCTGTCGATGGCGTCGTCGCTCGACAACGACGGCTGGGGCGACCTGGTCCAGAACTACAAGGGCACGCTCTACGTCAACGGCGACTACATCGGCACCGGCTGGCAGGTCTACAACAGCCTGACCGGTCCGGGCGACCTGACCGGCGACGGCAAGGGCGACCTGCTGGCCCGCGACACCAAGGGCAACCTGTTCCTGTACAAGGGCAACGGGGCCGGCACGAAGTTCGCGACCAAGGTCAAGGTCGGCTACGGCTACAACACGTACAACAAGATCGTCGGCGCCGGTGACCTCAACGGCGACGGCCTCGCGGACGTCGTGGCCCGCGACACCAAGGGCAACCTGTACCTGTACAAGGGCACGGGCGACGCCGCGAAGCCGCTCAAGGCCCGCGTGAAGCTCGGCTACGGCTACAACACGTACAAGCAGTTCGCCGCGCCGGGCGACATGGACGGCGACGGCCACGCGGACCTGGTCGGCATCGACGGCAAGGGCGACGTGTACCGCTACTCGTCCACCGGCACCGGCAAGCTGGGCAAGCGCGTCAAGATCGGCTACGGCTGGGACATCTACAACGGCCTGTACTAGGCCCTCCCGCCGGACCGGCAGCATCCCGAGGCGCCCCGCTCCCCGCATCCGCGGGGGGCGGGGCGCCTCCGTGTCTCAGCCGGTGACCGGTTCCAGGAACTCCAGCCGGTTGCCCACCGGGTCATGGCTGTAGAAGCGGCGGTGCCCCGGCAGGTTCCCGTCCCAGACCACCTCGGCGCCGCGTGCGGCGAGCCGGGCGGCGTACGCCTCGATGCCGGTGACCCGCAGCCCCGGGTGGGCCTTGCGGGCGGGCCGGAAGTCCGTCTCGACCCCCAGGTGCAGCTGCACGGTCCCGGTGGCGAACCAGCAGCCGCCCCGGGCGGCGAGCACGGGCGGCTTGCGGATCTCCGTCATGCCGAGGACATCGGTGTAGTAGGCGCGCAGCGCCTCCTCGCTGCCCTCGGGGGCGGCGAGCTGTACGTGGTCGAGCGCGGTGATCATCGGTTCTCCTTGCGGGCGACCGCGAAGACGCGGCGGAACGGGAAGACCGTGCCGTGCGGGCCGGTGGGGTAGGCCGTCCGGAGCCGGTCGCGGTAGGCGGTGCGGAAGGCGCTGCGGGCCTCCTCGTCGTCGGCGAGCGCGGTGAGGACGGGGCGCAGGCCGGTGCCCTCGACCCAGTCCAGGACGGGGTCCTCGCCGGGCAGCAGGTGGAGGTAGGTGGTCTCCCAGACGTCGGCGGTGATGCCGGGGCCCGTCAGCGCGTCCAGGTATCCGGCGGGGCTGAGCACGGCGTCCGCGTGGCGCAGCAGGCCGCCCAGGCGCCCGCGCCAGCGCGGGGACTCGGCGAGTTCGCGCATGAGGGCGTGCGAGGGCTGGTCGAAGTTGCCGGGGACCTGGAGGGCGAGGGTGCCGCCGGGGAGCAGGGCGTCCAGCCAGTCCGGGAAGCGGTCGGCGTGGCCGGGAACCCATTGGAGCAGGGCGTTGGAGATGATCAGGCCGTGCGGCTCGCGGGGCGTCCAGGTGGCGGCGTCGGCCTCGGCGAAGTCCAGCAGGTCCGTGGTGTGGGCGCGGGCCCGTTCCAGCATCTGCGGTGAGTTGTCGTAGCCGGTGATCCGGGCGGCGGGCCAGCGCTCGGCGAGCAGGGCGGTGGCGTTGCCCGGGCCGCAGCCGAGGTCCGCGATGCGGGGTGCGGGGGCGCCGGGCGGGTCGGGGACGCGGGCCAGGAGGTCGTGGAAGGGGCGGGTGCGGTGGTCGGCGTGGCGCAGGTACTGCTGGGCGTCCCAGAGCGGTGCGGTCATGGTTCCAGGGTCGACCCGGAGGTATCTTGATGTCAAGACACTCGAATTCAAGAGACTTCATATCGACAGACCCTCTACACTGATCCACATGGAGGACGAGGTCGACCGACTGGTCGCTGCATGGCGCCGAGAGCGCCCCGACCTCGACGTGGAACCGCTCGAGGTCCTCAGCCGCGTCTCGCGCCTGGCCCGCCACCTCGACCGGGCCCGCCGCATCGCCTTCGCCGAGCACGAACTGGAACCGTGGGAGTTCGACGTCCTCACGTCGCTGCGCCGGGCCGGCGCCCCGTACCAGCTCTCCCCCGGGCAGCTGCTCACCCAGACCCTCGTCACCTCGGGCACGATGACCAACCGCATCGACCGGCTGACCAAGAAGAACCTCGTCGAGCGGCTCCCCGACCCCAGCGACCGGCGCGGGGTCCTGGTCCGGCTCACCGCCGAGGGGCGCGACAAGGCCGACCAGTCGCTCGCCGGGCTGCTGGCCCAGGAGCGCGCCATCCTCGGCGAGCTGTCCGCCCAGCAGCGCACCGAACTGGCCGGGCTGCTACGCCGGCTGACCGCCCCGTTCGACAACATTCCCTGAGGCCGCCGCCCCGTCCCGCGGCTCCTTCTCCGCCAGGTCGGCCGGGCCGACCCCCGCCCGGCGCGCCAGCGCCACCGCGGCCAGGGTGGAGTGGACGCCCAGTTTGCCCAGCACGTTCTGCATGTGCGTGCGCACGGTGTGCGGGGAGAGGAACAGCCGCTCCGCGACCGCCTTGCGGCCCAGCCCCGCCACCATGCACCGCAGCACCTCGCGCTCGCGCGGGGTCAGCGACGCCACCAGCTTCTCGCTCTCGGTGCGGTGCTTGCGCTCGGCCAGCAGCTCCCGCAGCACCCCCGTCAGCAGGGCGGCCGGCAGATGGGTCTCGTCCCGCAGCACGCCCCTGATCACCGCCAGCAGCCGCTGCAGCGAGCTGTCCTTGGCGACCCAGCCGCAGGCCCCCGCCTGGAGGGCGCGCGCGGCCCGGCCCGGCTCGTCCTTCTCGGCGAGCACCACCGTACGCACCGAGGGGCGGGCCGCCCGGACGGCGCCCACCAGCGCGATCCCGTCCACCGGGGCCGGGGCCGTGCCCCGCTCGGCGAGGTGGCCGCCCAGCTCCGCGTCCACCAGCAGGACGTCGTACTCCCGGCCCTCCGCCGCCCCCCGCTCCAGACAGCGCAGCGCCGCCGGACCGCTGCCCGCCGCCGCGACCTCCACGTCCGGCTCGGCCGCGAGCGCGGCGGCGAGCGATTCGGCGAAGATCCGGTGGTCGTCCACCACGAGAACCCGGATACGGGCCACAGGCACCCCCATGCTGTGTGTGACGGGGCGCCCGAGCGCGCGTCCCCCGGCGGGGCCGGACCCGCGGGCGCCGCGCCCAGGCCGTCTCGGTACCCCTCGCACGCACAGGCCCCCCGCCGGCGCGCTGTGCCTCAGCGTACGGGCGAGGGGCCCGGCGGAAGGGCGATTGCCGGAAGTTGGCGCGAGGAGCACCCCCGACGTGGGGCACGGGGCGCGTCCCGGGCACG
>NZ_JAKRGC010000140.1 GCF_022347745.1 Streptomyces sp. OfavH-34-F | reverse complement strand
GGCGGTCCCGGTCCCTGGGCGCCCGCCCCGCCCGTGCAGCGGCCCACCCCGGCCCATGGCACCCCGGTGCCCCCGCCGTACGGCGGCACCAACGGCGCGGGCCTGAGCGTCCCGGCCGACCCGGCGCAGGCGTTCCCGCCCCCGGGGGCCACGACCCCGGAGACCGCGCAGCCCTGGCAGAGCTACGACCCCTGGGGCGCGCACCGCCAGCCCCTCGTCACCCAGCCCGGCCCCCCGCTCACGGACGGCCCGCGCCGCAAGGGGCGCGGCGCCCTGCTGATCGGCGCGCTGCTCCTCGCCCTGGTCGCGGGCGGCGTCGGCGGCGGCATAGGCGCGTACATAGAGCGCAACGGCGGCTTCACCAGCGTCGAGCTGCCCCAGGACGCGCGCGACGGCGGCGGGCGGGCCCCGGACAGCGTGGCCGGGATCGCGGCCAGCGCCCTGCCCAGCGTCGTCACCCTGCACGTCAGCGGCGCCGACGAGTCCGGCACCGGCACCGGCTTCGTCCTCGACGAGCGGGGCCACATCCTCACCAACAACCACGTGGTGGCCCCGGCCGGTGCCTCCGGCGAGATCACCGTCACGTTCAGCGGCGGCGAGATCGCCACCGCCGAGATCGTCGGCAAGGACAGCGGCTACGACCTGGCCGTGGTCAAGGTCACCGGGGTCTCCGGGCTCAAGCCGCTGCCGCTCGGCAACTCCGACAACGTCCGGGTGGGCGACCCGGTGGTGGCCATCGGGGCACCGTTCGACCTGTCCAACACCGTCACCTCCGGCATCATCAGCGCCAAGGACCGCCCGATCACGGCGGGCGGTGAGAAGGGCGACGGCAGCGACGTCAGCTACGTCAACGCCCTCCAGACCGACGCCCCGATCAACCCCGGCAACTCCGGCGGTCCGCTGGTGGACACCGACGCCCATGTCATCGGCATCAACAGCGCCATCCGCGCCGCCGACGGCGGGTCGGCCGGTGAGGGCGGCCAGGCCGGGTCCATCGGCCTCGGCTTCGCCATCCCGATCAACCAGGGCAAGCTCGTCGCCGAGGAACTGATCAACACCGGCAAGGCCACCCACCCCGTGATCGGCGTCACGCTCGACATGAAGTACACCGGGGACGGCGCCAAGGTCGGCGCGAGCGCCCCGGGCACCTCGCCCGTCACCGCGGGCGGCCCGGCGGACAAGGCCGGCGTCCGCGCGGACGACGTCATCACCGAGGTGAACGGCGAGCGGGTGCACAGCGGTGAGGAGCTGATCGTCAAGATCCGCTCGCACCGGCCGGGCGACCGGCTGGAGCTCACCCTGACGCGCGGTGGTAAAGACCTGTCCATAACTTTGACCCTGGGGTCCGCATCCGGCACCTGACGGCCACGGCGAGCTACCGCCCGGACAGATTCGCCGGGTACCGTGTTCGGGGTCCGGACCTCATCCGAGCTGGTCGCGGAGAAGACGAGGAGCCGCAAGGTGTTCAACGACATAGGCGCACTTGAGCTGCTGGCGCTCGCGATCCTCGGCGTGCTCATCTTCGGCCCGGACAAGCTTCCCAAGGTCATCCAGGACGTCTCCGGCTTCATCCGCAAGATCCGGGAGTTCTCGGAGAGCGCCAAGCAGGACATCCGCACGGAGCTGGGCCCGGAGTTCAAGGACTTCGAGTTCGAGGACCTCAACCCGAAGACGTTCGTCCGCAAGCAGCTGATGAACGGCGACGACGACCTGGGGCTCAAGGAGATCCGCGAGAGCTTCGACCTGCGCAAGGAGCTGTCCGACGTCACCGACGCGGTGAACGGGCGCGGCACGTCCTCCGTCGAGGCGAAGACCGGCGTGTCGGGCGGAGCGTCCGTCACCGCGGCCAACGGCTCCAAGGGCGCCCCCGACCTGCTCAAGAAGGGCGACCAGGGCCCGAAGGACACCCCGCCGCCCTTCGACGCGGACGCCACCTGAGTCCCACCAATCCCAGACGGCCCGGACGGTATCGCTATTCTCCATCTGTCCGGTTGTGAGGATGCCCGCGGGGGGCGGGCCGCTCCGGACCCTTACGGATCGGAGGCGGCCGCTGATGGAGACGACGAGTCGGGTGGGCGCACAGGACGCGCCGGACACGGTCACGGCGGAGGCGGTCCCCGCGGCCGCACTCATGGTGGACGGCTATCTGAAGGCCCCCTTCCCCTGGTACGCGCTGGACGAGGCGTTCACCGGTCCGCGCAGGCTGATGCCGCTCGGCACCGCCGCCGACGGCGAGGTCCAGCACGGCTCCATCGGCCACGGCGACGAACCCCTGGCCCGCAGCGACTCCGGCAACGACCGGCAGCGGTTCGCGGTCGTGGTCACCGTCGCCAGCAGCCCCGTACGGCGCAGCGGCGACGGCACCGGGGTCCTGGAGGCGACGACGGTCTCCTCGGCGGCCTGGCTGGCCGGCTCCGGCCTGCTCTCCTGCACCTGGCCCCCGCAGCTCGACCACGCCCTGCGCGACGACTGGCTGGACCAGCAGACGGAGACGGCGTTCGAACTCGCCGACGATCTGGCCGGGCCCGCCTGGTCGGCGCTGTCCCTGCCGGTCGACGGCGTGCCGGTGCCGTTCCACTACCGCGAGTCCGAGTTCGGCTGGGTGCTGGCCGGCTCCGCGCCCGGCGGGGTGCACATCGGCGCCTACGGGCGCGGCATGAGCGCGTACGGGCTGGGCTTCTCGGTGGTCAAGGACATCGCGTCGTACGCGTGACGGCGGCGGAGACGGGGAAGGCCGGGGCCCTCGGGCCCCGGCCTTCCCGCTGTCCGCGTCCGCGTCAGAACTTGTTGCGCGGGGTGATGCCCAGGGACATGCCGGCCAGGCCGCGCTGACGGCCGCTGATCTTGCCCGCGATCGTGCGCAGCGCCTTGCCGGCGGGGGAGTCGGGGTCGGACAGGACGACGGGCTTGCCCTCGTCGCCGCCCTCGCGCAGCCGTACGTCGATCGGGATGGCGCCCAGCACCGGCACCTCGGCGCCGACCGTCCGGGTCAGCCCCTCGGCGACCTTGGCGCCGCCGCCGGTACCGAAGACGTCGACCATCTCGTCGCAGTGCGGGCAGGGCATGCCCGACATGTTCTCCACGACTCCGGCGATCTTCTGGTGGGTCTGGACCGCGATGGAACCGGCCCGCTCCGCCACCTCGGCGGCGGCCTGCTGCGGGGTCGTGACGACCAGGATCTCCGCGTTCGGGACCAGCTGGGCCACCGAGATCGCGATGTCACCGGTGCCCGGCGGAAGGTCGAGCAGCAGGACGTCCAGGTCGCCCCAGAACACGTCGGCCAGGAACTGCTGGAGCGCGCGGTGCAGCATCGGGCCGCGCCACACCACCGGGGCGTTGCCCGGCGTGAACATGCCGATGGAGATGACCTTCACGCCGTGCGAGGACGGCGGCATGATCATGTTCTCGACCTGCGTCGGCCGGCCCTCGACCCCGAGCATCCGGGGCACGCTGTGCCCGTAGATGTCCGCGTCCACGACCCCGACCTTGAGCCCGTCCGCCGCCATCGCCGCGGCCAGGTTCACCGTCACCGAGGACTTGCCGACGCCGCCCTTGCCGGAAGCGACCGCGTACACGCGGGTCAGCGAGCCGGGCTTCGCGAACGGCACCTCGCGCTCGGCCGTACCGCCGCGCAGCGAAGCGGCCAGGTCCTTGCGCTGTTCGTCGCTCATGACGTCGAGGGTGACGTCCACGCGGGAGACGCCCTCGACCCGGGCCACCGCGTCGGTGACGTTGCGGGTGATGGTCTCGCGCATCGGACAGCCGGAGACGGTCAGGTACACCGTGACAGCGACCGCACCGTCCGGATCGATGTCGACCGATTTCACCATGCCCAGCTCGGTGATCGGGCGGTGGATCTCCGGGTCGTTCACTGTCGCCAGTGCCTCAAGCACCGCGTCTTCCGTAGCCATACCGACGATGTTACGGCGCCCGGCCCCGGGCGCGGGTGGAGCCGTCAGCGGTCTTCGTCACTCTCGGCGGACAGCAGGGCCCGCCGGTCGTCCAGGTCCTTCACCAGGTCCTCCAGCTCCGAGCGGATCCAGTCGCGGGTGGCGACCTCGCCCAGGCCCATCCGCAGCGCCGCGATCTCCCTGGTCAGGTACTCGGTGTCGGCGATGGAGCGCTCGTTCTGCTTGCGGTCCTGCTCGTGCGTGACCCGGTCCCGGTCGTCCTGCCGGTTCTGCGCGAGCAGGATCAGCGGAGCCGCGTACGACGCCTGGAGCGACAGCATCAGGGTCAGGAAGATGAACGGATACTGGTCGAACCGCAGATGGTCCGGCGCGAACACGTTCCACGCCACCCAGAGAATGATGATCAGCGTCATCCAGACGATGAACCGGCCCGTACCCAGGAAGCGCGCGATGCGCTCCGAGAACCGGCCGAACGCCTCCGGGTCGTACTCCGGCAGCAGCCTGCGGCGCGGCGCCTTCGGCTGGTCGAGCCGGTTGCGCGGCCCACGGCTCAGCGCCGTCGCGCCGTTCGACGCCCTGGCGCGGTCCTCACCGGCCACGGAGCACCCCCTCGCCGCCGTGGAAGTCCGTCTCCCGCCAGTCCTCCGGCAGCAGGTGGTCCAGCACGTCGTCCACGGTCACCGCGCCCAGCAGCGAACCGCTCTCGTCCACCACCGGCACCGACACCAGGTTGTACGCCGCCAGATAGCTGGTCACCACCGGCAGCGGGGTGTCCGGCTGGAGCGGCACCAGATCGCTGTCGAGCAGCGAGCTGACCAGGGTGAACGGCGGATCGCGCAGCAGCCGCTGGAAGTGCACCGTGCCGAGGTACTTGCCCGTCGGCGTCTCGTCCGGCGACCGGCACACGTACACCTGCGCGGCGAGCGCCGGGGACAGGTCCGCCTGGCGGACCCGGGCCAGCGCGTCCGCGACCGTGGCGTCCGGGCGCAGGATGACCGGTTCCGTCGTCATCAGCCCGCCCGCCGTGCGCTCCTCGTACGACAGCAGGCGCCGCACGTCCGCCGCGTCCCCCGGCCGCATCAGCGTCAGCAGCCGCTCCTTGTCCTCCTCCGGCAGTCCGGAGAGGAGGTCGGCCGCGTCGTCCGGGTCCATCGCCTCCAGGACGTCCGCCGCGCGCTCCTCCTTGAGCTTGCCGATGATCTCCACCTGGTCGTCCTCGGGCAGCTCCTCCAGGACGTCGGCGAGCCGGTCGTCGTCCAGCGCGGCGGCGACCTCCGCCCGGCGCTTGGGCGTCAGGTGGTGCAGGGCGTTGGCCACGTCGGCGGGGCGCAGCCGTTCGAAGGTGGCCACCAGGGACTCGGCGCCCTGCCCGTGCTCCTCCAGCGAGAAACCTTTCACCGCCGACCACTCGACGGTCAGCGTCTCGCCCTTGCGGCGCAGCGCCCCGCCCCGGCCCTTGCGGACGAAGTACTTGTCGATCTCCCAGTCCCGGCGGGCCGGCAGCTGCTGGATCGCCACGTCCAGGATGGTGACCTCCTCGTCCGTCTCCACCAGACGCACCCGCCGGTCCAGGAACTCGCCGAGCACCAGGCGTTCGGTGGGCCGCTGCTCGAAGCGCCGCATGTTGACCACGCCGGTGGTGATCACCTGCCCCGACTCCACCCCGGTCACCCGCGTCATCGGCAGGAAGATCCGCCGCCGGCTCACCACCTCGACGACCATGCCGAGCAGCCGGGGCGGCCGGCCGCCGACCCGGAGCATCGCGACGAGGTCGCGCACGCGCCCCACCTGGTCGCCGTTGGGGTCGAAGACCGGCACACCGGAGAGATGCGAGACGAAGACCCTGGGTGTGACCGGTGTCATCCCGCGCCTCCTCGATCGTTTTCGGACGCCGGTGCCGCCCGCTTCCGACAGTTATCGCTCCGTTATGACGTGATCAGGCTAGCCGGTGCGGTCCCGGACCGCCCCGGCGGACCGTCCGTACGGCTCTGCGTCCAATGGCGTAGGCCGCACGGGTACGCTGCCGTCTGCCACCCCCCACCACGGAGACGAGAGGCAGTGCGCCCGTGACCTCTTCCGCCCCGGCCGTCCGCACCCGCCGCCGGACCGCAACCCTCGCCGTCGTGCTCTGCGCGGGGCTGACCGCGGCGCTGGCCGCGTGCGGGGGCGAGGACCCGGACAAGGGGACCAACGGTGTCGGGAAGCTGACCGCGCCGGAGATCGAGAAGAAGGCGCAGACCGCGGTGGACTCCGCCGACGCGGTGCGCCTGGCCGGCACGCTGGTGAGCAAGGGCGGCACGTACAAGATCGACATGCGGCTCAAGGACCGGGGCGGCGCGGGCTCCGTCACCTCGAAGAACAGCTCCTTCACCCTGCTGCGCGTCGGCGACGAGCTGTACCTCAAGGCCGACGCCGGGTTCTGGAGCCACGCCGACGAGGGCAGGACGGACACCGGCGAGGACGGCGCCGCGGCGGCGGACAAGCTGGAGGACAAGTACGTCAAGGTCCCCCAGGACGACCCCACGTACAAGCAGCTCAGCGGGTTCACCGACAAGAAGGTGCTGCTCGACGGCATGCTCACGCTGCACGGCGAGCTGTCCAAGGGCGACCGGGACGAGATCCGCGGGAAGCGCACGATCCGGATCATGGGCGGCGAGGGCGCGGGCGGCGCGCTCGACGTGTCGCTGGACGGCAAGCCGTACCCGCTGCGCTTCGCCCGGGGCGGCGGCGGGGGCGTGATCACGCTCGCCGACTGGGGCAAGGACTTCGCGCTGGAGGCCCCGCCCGAGGACGAGACCGTGGACTACGGCCGCCAGCTCCCGAGGACCTCGCCCACGGCCTGAACGGCCGCTACGGGCGCAGGGAGCGCTTGAGCAGGCGCGGCAGGTTCGCCGGGACGGGCAGCCGGGTCGTCGCCGTCGTCGGCAGCGGCGCGGCCGCCCCGGAGGTCTGCGGCAGCTCGGTGCGCGCGTCCAGCGGCGTGAGCCGTACGACGCGGCACTCGCGGGCCCACCGCTCCGGCATCCGTTCCGCGTCGGGGGCGTTCAGCCGCTTGCCCTTCAGCTCGGCGACGGCGGCCTCCCACGCCTCGGAGTGCGGCGCGAGTTCGGTGACGGCGGCGGACCAGGCGACGAGCCGGCCGCCCTTGTCCTTGCTGCGGACGGTCACTTCGGCGGTGGCGCCCTCGGTGAGCCCGGCCGGGAAGGGCTGCTCGCCGGGGCCGTCGCCGACGAGGTGGGCGGCGCCGTCGTGCCAGACGTGCCACAGCGGCCGCGCGGGGCCGGTACCGCGCACCCAGACGAGGCCCGACTTCTTGGCGGCCTCCTCGACGAGGGCCGTCCCGAGCAGCGTGTCAGCAGTCATGGGCAGAGCTTAGACCGGCCACCGCCGTGCGGGCGGTGGCCGGTGGGGCGGTGCGGCTCAGAGCCAGCCGTTGCGCTTGAGCATGCGGTGGATGGAGAAGCAGACCGCGCCGATGAAGCCCAGCACCATCGGGTAGCCGTACGTCCACTTGAGTTCGGGCATGTGCTCGAAGTTCATGCCGTAGACGCCGCAGATCATCGTCGGCACGGCGATGATCGCCGCCCAGGAGGTGATCTTGCGCATGTCCTCGTTCTGCGCGACGGTCGCCTGCGCCAGGTTGGCCTGGAGGATGGAGTTGAGGAGCTCGTCGAAGCCGATGACCTCCTCCTGCACCCGTACGAGGTGGTCGGCGACGTCCCGGAAGTACTTCTGGATGTCGGGGTCGATCAGCCGCATCGGCCGTTCGCTCAGCAGCTGCATCGGGCGCAGCAGCGGGGAGACGGCCCGCTTGAACTCCAGCACCTCGCGCTTGAGCTGGTAGATCCGCCCGGCGTCCGAGCCGCGCGCGCTTCCCTTGTCCGGCGTGGAGAAAACCTCGATCTCCACCTCGTCGATGTCGTCCTGCACCGCGTCGGCCACCGCGATGTAGCCGTCCACGACGTGGTCGGCGATGGAGTGCAGCACGGCGGAGGGGCCCTTGACGAGCAGCTCGGGGTCCTCCTCCAGCCGGTGGCGCAGGGCGCGCAGCGAACCGTGGCCGCCGTGCCGGACGGTGATGATGAAGTCCCGGCCGGTGAAGCACATGACCTCGCCGGTCTCGACGACCTCGCTGGTCGCGGTCAGCTCGGCGTGCTCCACGTAGTGGATGGTCTTGAAGACGGTGAACAGCGTCTCGTCGTACCGCTCCAGCTTGGGCCGCTGGTGGGCGTGGACGGCGTCCTCCACGGCCAGCGGGTGCAGCCCGAACTCCCGGGCGATGCCCGCGAATTCCGCCTCGGTCGGCTCGTGCAGGCCGATCCAGACGAAGCCGCCGTCCTCGCGGACCCGGAGCATCGCCTCGCGCGGCGAGGGGCAGGTGCCTTCCGTCTCGGCGAGGCGGCGGCCGTCGCGGTAGACCGCGCAGTCGACGACCGCGCTGGAGGCGGACGGGTCGCGGGTGGTGTCGTAACCGCTGTGCGCGGCGGCGTTCTTGCGGAGGGAGGGGCGCACGACGGCGCGCAGGTCACGGATCATCGACATGGCTGGCTCCTTCACGGAGGGCCGTCGGCGAGGGCGTGGCACAGCCCGGAATGGGGACGTGGGCTCACATCCGCAAAGCGGGCGGCACCGCGGCGGCACGGTGACGGCGTTCGCTACAGACAGGCAAAGAGGGGCGCTCTTCCGTCACGCGAAACATGCCGTGGCGGCCTCGACCGGGTCATCGGGTCACGCGGAGAGGCGCCGGTCGGAAGAGCGGTTGGTACTGCACGATCGACTTCCATCCACCGCAGCCCCACCTCCTCCGGTCGGTCCCCCGTGGGGGACGACGTTGCGCGGGCTGAGAGCGACGCTTCTGCGTGCTGCCCCGCGACCGACACCCCAGGCTAGCAGCCGGTACAGGCCCAATCCCTTACTTTGCCCGTTCCATACGCGTCCTATGCTCGCCGCATGGCAGAAATTCTCGCTCTGGTCGAGGCCCGGCTGCGGACGGCCCTGGGTGAACCGAACGCACGGGCCGCGGTGACCTTCCTCGGGACGGACCGGATCGAGGTGCTCCGTTTCATCGACGGGGACCTCGTCCGGTACGCCACGCTCGGCATGTCCGCCCAGCCCATGGCCGACCCGACCGCCGTCCTGGCCGATCCGGTGAAGGGCCCGCGCGCCGAACTGGTGCTCTCGGTGCGGGGCGGGCTCGCCGACACCGACCAGGTGCTGCGCAAGCTCGCGGTGCTCGCGGCCTCGCCGCAGGTGGAGGGGCTGGTCGTGGCGCCGGGCGCCTCGCTGGACGTGGGCGAGCCCCTGTGGCCGGGGGCGCCGTTCACCTCGGTGCTGGTCGCGGAGAGCGGCGGGCTCGTCGAGGACCTGGAGCTGGACGCGCCGCTGGACCCGGTCCGCTTCCTGCCGCTGCTGCCGATGACGCCCAACGAGGCCGCCTGGAAGCGGGTCCGGGGCGCGCAGGAACTCCAGGAGAAGTGGCTGTCGCAGGGGACCGACCTGCGCGACCCCCTGCGACGTTCCGCGGCCCTGGACTGAGGGGCCGGCCGGCCCCTAGCCGGCGAAGACGCCGACGCCGTCCTCCGTGGCGTGCTTCGGTTCGAGCTCCCGGGCCTCGTGGGTGAGCGCAGAGCGCCGTATCCACACCACGACCGCGCCCAGCACCGCGGCGACGGCGGCGACCACGAAGGGGGCGTGGACGTCGCTCCACTCCTCGATCTTCGGGGCCAGATAGGGCGCGGCGGCCGCGGCGAACCAGCGGACGAAGTTGTAGCCGGCGCTGGCCACCGGCCTCGGCGCGTCCGAGACGCCCAGCGCCAGCTCCGTGTAGACCGTGTTGTTCATGCCGATGAGCGCGCCGGACACGACGGTGCACACGATCGCCGCGGTGTGGCCGCCGTAGCCGAGGACCAGCAGGTCGGCGGCGAGCAGTACGAGCGAGGTGCCGAGCACCCGGAGCGAGCCGAACCGCTTCTGCAGCCGGGGTGCGACGAGCACCGAGAAGACCGCGAGCAGCAGCCCCCAGGCGAAGAAGACGGCGCCGGACCGGTACGGCGTCATGTCCAGCACGAACGGGGTGAACGCCAGGATCGTGAAGAACGCGTAGTTGTAGAAGAACGCGGAGGCCGCGACGGAGGCGAGCCCGCCGTGGCCGAGCGCCCTGAGCGGGTCGAGCAGCGAGGTCCTGCGGGCCGGCCGGGGCTGCTCCTTGAGGAACGCGGTGATGCAGAGGAAGCCGACCGCCATGAGCGCGGCCGTGCCGAAGAAGGGGTAGCGCCAGCTGGCGTCCCCGAGCAGGGCGCCGAGCAGCGGTCCGCACGCCATGCCCAGGCCGAGCGCCGACTCGTAGAGCAGGATCGCCGCCGAGCTGCCGCCGGCCGCCGCACCGACGATCACCGCGAGCGCCGTCGACACGAACAGCGCGTTGCCCAGGCCCCAGCCCGCCCGGAAGCCGACCAGTTCGGCGACGGACGAGGAGGTGCCGGAGAGCCCGGCGAAGACCACCACGAGCGCCAGTCCGGCCAGCAGCGTCCGGCGGCCGCCGATGCGGCTGGAGACGAAGCCGGTCACCAGCATGGCGACGGCGGTGATCAGGAAGTACGAGGTGAACAGGAGGGACACCTGGCTGGGCGTCGCCTCCAGGCCCTTGGCGATGGACGGCAGGATCGGGTCCACCAGGCCGATGCCCATGAACGCGACGACCGAGGCGCCCGCCGTGGCCCAGACGGCCTTCGGCTGGCGCAGGATGCCGGCCGGTTCCCGGCCGAATGGATCGTCTCCCGGCAGTGCCTCTGACGGCATGGGCCTCTCCCTCTTCACGTAACGGCTCCACAGGATCGATGTGTTATGCACAGAATAAGTTAGAGAACCTAATGAATGCAAGCTACATCTAAATGGGCGGGTGGGGTCCGTGAGCCCCGTGGGGCAAGGGCCGGCGGGGTCCGGCCGGGCGCCGCGCGCGGGTGATCGTCCTTGACGCGGCGACGGCCGGGGAGGACCTTGGACGGTATGAGGGGCGAACCAAGCTGCCCGAAGTGCGCCGGCC
The DNA here is from genome assembly GCF_022347745.1 of Streptomyces sp. OfavH-34-F. Taxonomy (GTDB): domain Bacteria; phylum Actinomycetota; class Actinomycetes; order Streptomycetales; family Streptomycetaceae; genus Streptomyces. Next base: position 4,931 of record NZ_JAKRGC010000140.1, on the reverse strand, counting down.
GGGTCAGGGTGCCCGGACTCTTCGCCGACTCCTGGCAGTGCGATGTCCACGGCGGCGTGCATCCGCTCCAGCCGGTCGTCCCGCCGAGCGTCGAGGCGCTCGGCGTGGTGGTCGACCGGGCCCAGGTGCCCGTGTGGATGCCCTGGCCGTTGCCGGTGGGCTGGCTGTTCACGGGCGTGGCCTGCGCCGGGGACGACCGCACCGGCGGCCGGGCCACCGCCGTCGCCTGCTCCGGGCCCGGACCGCTCGGCGGCCTGGGCGAACTGCTGCTCGTCGCCGAGGAACCGGGCGTCGGGCTCGGCGCGCGGTACGCCGGCATCGACGGACCCGACCCGGGGCCCTCGCTGCGGATGGACGGGCCGCCCGACTCCAAGGTGCACGCGGCCGGCCGGCCCACCCCGCTCTGGCACGTCGAGGGCGTCCCCGCCGACCGGGCCGTCTTCGCGGGCGAGGCGTGCGGCCTGTGGCTGTGGGCCATCGTCTGGCCGGAGCGGTCCGCGCTGCTGATGTACGACGAACTGGTGCTGACGGACCTGCGCGACGCCGGGGGAGAGGTGGACCTGGTCCCCTGCGGCGCCCTGACCCCCCGCCTGCTCACCCGCTCCTGACGGCGGCCGGAACCAGCTCACGCGCCGGTTATCCTTGGGTGTCCCCCCGTCCGCCGTGAGCACTGGAGTCCGTGTCGTGCGCATCGATCTGCACACCCACTCCACCGCCTCGGACGGCACGGACACCCCCGCCGAGCTGGTGCTGCGCGCCGCCGCCGCGGGCCTCGACGTCGTCGCCCTCACCGACCACGACACCGTGCGCGGGCACGCCGAGGCCGTCGCCGCCCTGCCCGACGGGCTCACCCTCGTCACGGGCGCCGAGCTGTCCTGCCGCATCGACGGCGTGGGCCTGCACATGCTGGCGTACCTCTTCGACCCGGACGAGCCCGAGTTCGCCCGCGAGCGCGAACTGGTGCGCGACGACCGGGTACCGCGCGCCCGCGCCATGGTCCGCAAGCTCCAGGAGCTGGGCGTGCCCGTCACCTGGGAGCAGGTCGCCCGCATCGCCGGCGACGGCTCGGTCGGCCGACCGCACATCGCCTCCGCCCTGGTCGAAGCGGGCATCGTCCCCACCGTCTCCGACGCCTTCACGCCCGACTGGCTCGGCGACGGCGGCCGCGCCTACGCGGAGAAGCACGAGCTGGACCCCTTCGACGCGGTCAGGCTCGTCAAGGCCGCCGGCGGCGTCACCGTCCTCGCCCACCCGGCCGCCGTCAAGCGCGGCCGTACGGTCGCCGAGGCGCGGATCGCCGAACTGGCCGCCGCCGGGCTCGACGGCATCGAGGTGGACCACATGGACCACGACGAGCCGACCCGCGCCCGGCTGCGCGCGCTCGCCGGTGAACTGGGCCTGCTGACGACCGGCTCCAGCGACTACCACGGCAGCCGCAAGACCGTCGCCCTCGGCGCGTACACCACCGACCCCGAGATCTACGGCGAGATCACCCGGCGCGCCACGGGAGCCTTCCCGGTGCCGGGCGCCGGCGGACCCGCCGCGTAACGCCGTGCGGGCCGCGCCCGCACCCCGCTCATCACCCCAGCGCACCCCCCGCCGCCCGGCATGCCCGGGCGGCGCTGCGGCGCGCCCCTTCCCCGCGGCCATCCCCCGCATCCCGCTCACTCCCCGCAAGGCTCACCCGTGTTCGACATCGCTGTCTTCGGATCACTCTTTCTCACGCTTTTTGTGATTATGGACCCGCCCGGCATCACGCCGATCTTCCTCGCCCTCACCGCGGGAAGGCCCGCCAAGGTGCAGCGCAAGATGGCCTTCCAGGCCGTCGCCGTCGCCTTCGGCGTGATCGCCGTCTTCGGCGTGCTCGGCCAGCAGATCCTGGACTATCTGCACGTCTCGGTGCCCGCGCTGATGATCGCCGGCGGTCTGCTCCTGCTGCTGATCGCGCTCGACCTGCTCACCGGCAAGACCGACGAGCCGACCCAGACCAAGGACGTCAACGTCGCCCTCGTCCCGCTGGGCATGCCGCTGCTGGCCGGACCCGGCGCGATCGTCTCGGTGATCCTCGCCGTGCAGCACGCGGACAGCGCGGCGAGCCAGGTCTCCGTCTGGACGGCCATCGTCGCCATGCACGTCGTGCTCTGGCTGACCATGCGCTACTCGCTGCTGATCATCCGCGTCATCAAGGACGGCGGCGTCGTGCTCGTCACCCGGCTCGCCGGCATGATGCTCTCCGCCATCGCCGTGCAGCAGATCATCAACGGCGTCACCCAGGTCATCCAGAGCGCCTGAGGCCGCCGCGTACACCAACGCCCCCGTACGGACGTTCCGTACGGGGGCGCTTCGTCTTCGTTGCGACGAACCTTCACAGCGGCAAGGCGTTATGAGGCCGGGCTTTCGGCCGGCCGGATGTAGATGCGCTGGCCCGTGGCGGCGGCCTGCATCACGATCCGGTTGACGGAGGCGGCGTCCACGACGGTGCTGTCCACGGCGGTACCGTCGACATCGTCGAGGCGCATGATCTCGAAGCGCATAGGGCTTCCCTTCGTCTGATCCTCCTGCTGGAGAACTACTGGGAGGACGGTGTCCCGTCCGCAAGGATGAGGAGCGCCAGGCATGACAGTCGAGCGCCCCACACAGGTGCCAACGAGTTGCCCCCTGCAAACATTCCCTACGCTAAGGAAATTTTTTGGATGTCTAACTACCGACTGGTAATCAGGCACACCACCCGGGCCGTCCGCCCGACGGGCCGCCCATGAACGACCCGGAGATCGGCGAGCGCCTGGACCGCACCAACGCCCTGCTCGAACGCGTACTCGCCGAGGTCTCGAAGACCCCCTCCACCCACGCGATCTTCGTGGACGCGGGCTATGTGTACGCCGCCGCCGGGCTGCTCGTCGCCGGCACCGAGGACCGGCGCTCCTTCGATCTCGACGCCGAAGGGCTGATCGAGGCGTTCATCGACAAGGCCCGCACCATCTTCGCCGACAGCCGGCTGCTGCGCGTCTACTGGTACGACGGCGCCAGACGCCGCATCCACACCGCCGAACAGCAGACCATCGCCGAACTCCCCGACGTCAAGGTCAGACTCGGCAACCTCAACTCCAACAACCAGCAGAAGGGCGTGGACTCCCTCATCCGCACCGACCTGGAGTCGCTGGCCCGCCACCGCGCCATCAGCGACGCCGCGCTCGTCGGCGGCGACGAGGACCTGGTGTCCGCCGTGGAGGCCGCCCAGGGCTACGGCGCCCGCGTCCACCTGTGGGGCATCGAGGCGGGCGAGGGGCGCAACCAGGCGGAGCCGCTGCTCTGGGAGGTGGACAGCCGGCGCACCTTCGACCTGGACTTCTGCGAGCCGTACGTCACCAGACGGTCCGTCACCACCTACGACGAGGACGCCCCCGCGCCCTCCCGCGAGGAGGTCAGGTTCGTCGGCGCGCAGATCGCGGCCGCCTGGCTGGCCGCACGCGGCCGCGAGTCCCTGGCGGAGCTGCTGCCCGGCCAGCCGTTCCTGCCGGGCCCCGTCGACCAGGACCTGCTGCACGAGGCCGAGCGGCTCCTCCAGCGCTCCCTGCGCGGCCACCCGCCCCTGCGCAGGGCCCTGCGCGACGGCTTCTGGCAGCACCTCCAGGCGCAGTACTGAGGCTCCGCGCGCGCACCGGGCCCGGACGAGCCTAGAGGCCCGCCCAGAACGCGACGAGCGCCGCGGCGGTCTCCACCGGGCGGCCCGTGTTGGGGGAGTGCTCGGCGCCCTCGATCCGGGTCCGGCGCGCCCCCAGCCGTACGGCCATCTCGTCCAGCACCGGCACCGGCCACACGTCGTCCGCCTCGCCCGACAGGACGTGCACCGGCAGCCCGGTGGTGGCCAACTCGGCCACCCGGTCCGGCTCGGTGGCCAGCTGGCGGCCGGTCTCGATGAGCTGGACCGGGTGGTGGCGCAGCCAGCGCCGCCGCAGGTCCTCGCCGCCGGTGTCCGCCTCGGCAGGCGGGTCGAAGGCGCGCATCGCCGACCAGACGTCGTCCATCGTCATCGTCGCCAGCGCGTCACCCAGGATCTTCAGCTTGACCTGCTGCGCCTCCACCACCTCGGCCGGCCCCGAGGACATCAGGGTCAGCGAGCAAAACGGCGAGGCGTCGAGCAGGACGGCGGCCCGGCCGATCTGGCCGCCCAGCGAATGCCCCACCAGATGCACCGGCTCCCCGCCGAGCGCGCCCGCCTGGGCGAGCACGTCCCGCGCCAGCTCCTCCTGCGCGTACGTCCCCGGGTCGTCCGTCCCGGGGCTCTCGAACTGCCCGCGCCCGTCCACGGCGACCGCGCGGTAACCGGCCTGCGCGAGCGGTTCCAGCAGGGCGATGAAGTCCTCCTTGCTGCCGGTGTAGCCGGGCACCAGCAGCGCGGTACCGAGCGGCCGGCCGGAGGGCAGCGCGTCCAGCACGGCGAACGCCCCGCGCGGGGTGTCCAGCGCACGGGAACGGGCACAGGGGGGCGGGGTGAAGGTGGGTGGCCTGCTCATGGAACGAGGTTAAGTCGTCGCGTACGGGGCGGCCCCCGGGGATGGCCGCAGGGGTGGACGGAACGGCGCCCGAAACGACGGGCGGCCCCGGGGAGGATTCCCCGGGGCCGCCCGTCGGACGCTCTGCGGTCCGCTCAGCTCTCGGCCTTCGCCGCAGCGCGCGGCGCGCGGCGGCGCCTCGGCTTGGCCTCGCCCTCGCCGGTCGCGGTCTCCGCCGCGGCCTCCGACTTCGGCTTGGCGGCCGTGCGCGTACGCCGGCGCACCGGCTCGGGCTCGGAGATCGGCGCGATCTGGAAGTCGACCTCGTCCTCGACGGGCTTGATCACCCGCGCGCGGCGGCGCGGCCGGGCGACGGGCGCCTCCGGCTCGGCCACGGGCGCGGTCCGCACCGCGGCCTCCTCGGCGACCGGCTTGGCG
>NZ_JAKRGC010000013.1 GCF_022347745.1 Streptomyces sp. OfavH-34-F | reverse complement strand
CCCCCGGTCAGCCCGCCCCGGGCCCGGTCCCCGCGCCGCCCGTCGCGGCCGGGCCCGCCACCCCGCGGAGCGGGCCCCCGCCCGTCGCGCCGCCGCCCGGCTACGGCCACCCGCACCAACCGGCCCAGCCGCAGCACGTCCAGAGCTACGGCCACCCCCAGCAGCAGCTCCAGCACGGCCAGGGCTACGGCTATCCGCTGCAGCCGAACCCGGTCCACGGCTACCCCTACGGTTACCCGCAGCAGCCCGGCCCGGGTGCCACACCCCCGTACGGCCCCGGCTACCCCACCGGCATCCAGCACCCGGCCCCCGCTCCGGAACCGGCCCGCAGGCGCCGGGGTCCGACCATCGCGCTGATCGTCGTCGCCGTGCTGGTGGCGATAGGAGCCGGCGGGTCCGTCTACGCGCTCATGAACGACAGGGGAGACAGCCCCGGGCCGAAGCCCACCCGCTCGGCCGGCCCCACCCCGACCGAGACGGTGGAGGTCTCCCCCTCCCCCGACATCTCCACGAGTCCGTCGCCCGACGACGTGGAGGGCGGCATCCCCGAGGCCTACCTGGGCTCCTGGTCCGGCAGCATCGACAACGCCACCGGGCATTCCACCCGGGAACTGGTCATCCGGCAGGGCGAGGTGGGCGACGTCGTGCTCACCCTGACCGCCGAGGGGCCGCTCTCCGGCGGCGGCACCTACCACTGCGTCTTCGAGGCGGCCCTGACGGAGGAGGCCGCCACCGGCGAACCGGTCAGCATCGGCCCGTCCACCGTCACCCAGGGCGAGCCCGCGGCCTCCTGCTCCCCGGGCGCGCCGACCACACTCACCCTGCTCCCGGACGGCCGGCTGAGCCGTGAGAACACGTCCAGCGGCGAGAAGCTCACGTACACGAAGACCGGCTGACGAGCCCTCGGAGCGGGCGGGGCCGCCGGTGCCGGCAGGAGTTCCGGCACCGGCCGTCCGCGCCCGCGTCCTCACTGGACCAGCGGCCGGACGGACATGAGCAGGTGCTGGTGGACCGTGTCCCCCGCTCCGTCCGCGGCGGCCGCCGCGTCCTCGTGGTCCGGGTGCCCGGTGATCATGGCGCGCTGGCCCTGGCCCATCAGCTGGAACCGGACGACCGGGGTGTCGAACGAGGCCAGCGCGTCCATCAGGTACGACGGGTTGAACGCGACGGTGATCTCGTCGGTCCCCAGGAGCGCGGCGGGCAGCCGCTGGGAGGCGACGTCGTCCTCGTACCCGGCCTGGAGCAGGACGGAGTCCGAGGCGAAGGCGAACTGGAGCGGGCTGTCGCCGTCCGCCACCACCGCGACCCGTTTCACGGCCTCGACCAGCGATTCGCGTGCCGTCACCGCTCTGACCGGCCGGTCCAGCACGAACAGCTTGTCGTGGCGCGGGAGTCTGCCGTCGAGCAGCCGGACCGTGGTGCGCATGCCCTCCCGCTCGAATCCGGCCGAGCCGCCGTCCAGGGCGAGGCGGACCGTACCGGGGCGGGCCCCGACCGAGCGGGCGATCTCGCTGAGCCGGCGGGCCGAGACGACGACGTCCGCCGTGACGCCGTCCGCGGCAGGCCGCCAGTCGAGCGTACGGACGGCGAAGCGGTAGCGATCCGTCGCCGCCAGGGTCATCCGCTCACCGTCGAGGCCGAGCCGGATGCCGGTGAGCGTGGGAAGGGTGTCGTCCCGGCCGGCGGCCACCGACACATGAGCGACGGCCGCCGCGAACTCCTGTCCGTCCACCTCCCCGAGGACTTCCGGCAGCGGCGGCAGCGCGGGGTAGTCGTCCAGCGGGAGGACCGAGAGGCCGAAGCCGGCGCCCCCGCTCCTCACCGTGAACCGCGAGCCCTCGACGGCGCACTCCACCGCCCCCTCGGGCAGCACCTTGCACACGTCCAGCAGCCGGCGGCCCATGACCAGGACCTTGCCCGGCCGCTCGGTGCGGGCCACGGCCTCGATGCGGGCGGACGCCTCGTAGTCCAGGCCGGAGATGCTCAGTCCGCCGTCCGCCGCCTCCAGCAGCAGGCCGCCCAGGACGGGCACGGGGGACCTGGCGGGCAGTACCCGGGCGGCCCAGGCCACGGCATTCGCCAGTTCGCCGCGTTCGATCCTGAATTCCATCGTGGTGACCTCTTCCCTCGTGCGCCGACCGCCGCCCGTGCCGCTGACTGACGCTTCCGACGCTAGGGGCCACCACTGACAACGCGAGGGGGGATGCCTCCGGCCACGAGGCCGGAGGCATCCCCCACACGAGTGAACTCGTCGGTCAGCAGCTCAGGTTGGAGCCGGGCGTGGTGCCGAGAATCTGCACGAATGCCTGGTACTTGTTGACGCGGCTCTGGACCTGGGCGGGGTTGCCGCCGTTGCACTCCAGCGACCCGTTGATGGAGCGGATCGTCTCACCGAAACCGGCGCCGTTCACCATGGCGTTGTGCGCGGTCATGGTGCCGGGGCCGTTCTGGGTGTTCCAGTACCAGAGGCCGGTCTTCCAGGCCACGGCGGAGTTCTGCTCGACCAGGTACGGGTTGCCCAGCAGGTCGATGCCGAGCGCGTCCCCGGCCGCCTTGTAGTTGAAGTTCCAGCTGAGCTGGATCGGACCGCGTCCGTAGTACGCGGCCTGGCCGGCCGGGCAGCCGTAGGGCTGGCTGCTGTCGCAGTAGTGCGGGTAGTTGGCGGTGTTCTGCTCCTTGACGTACACCAGTCCGCCGGTCTCGTGGCTGACGTTGGCGAGGAAGGCGGCGGCCTCCTGCTTCTTCACGGTGTCGCTGCCGGTCTTGGCGAAGCCCGGGTAGGCCCCCAGGGCGTCGACCAGTCCGCTGTACGTGTAGAAGGAACTGCGGTTGGGGAACATCTGGTTGAACTGCGCCTCGCTGACCACGAAGCCGGAGGGCGTGCCCGGATCGCCGGGGTCCGTCCCGCCACCGCTGCCGCACGCGCCCTTGTCGGACCAGACGTCGGAGCTGCCGGGCTTCTCGTTCTGCGTCCACCACTTGGCAGTCCAGTTGTGCCCGTTGTACGAGGCCGTGCCGCCGCCGGTGTAGACGGAGCCGGCACTCCAGGGGGCCGCGCAGTCGGCGGCCGATGCCGTGGTGGCGGGAAGTACGACGACTCCCGCGACAACCGCGCCCAGCGCGGCGAGCAGGCCCATGATGCGTCGGTACATCTGCACACTCCTTCGTCGCGGCGCACGACTCGTCGCGGTGCGCCGCTGTGGGGGGTTGCCGTCACTCAAGCGCGATTGGTCTGGACCTGTCAAGGTCTGGACCAGGCAAATTGACCCCAAGGAGCGAAAAACCCCGGAACCTGTCCGCGATGCGGGACCGCGGCCGTTCCGGGGTTTGAAAAGGCGTCAGCAGGTGAGGTGCGAGCCCGGGTCGACGCCGATGACCTCCGTGATGTGCTCGTACTTGGCGGCCCTTGCCCGCACCGAGCCGGGGTTGCCGCCGTTGCACTCCAGCGAGCCGTTCAGCGAGCGGATCGTCTCACCGAAGCCCGCGCCGCCGACCATGGCCTCATGGGACGTCATGGTGCCGGGGCCGTTCTGCGTGTTCCAGTACCAGAGCGCGGTCTGCCAGGCGACCGACGGATCGCGCTCCACCATCCACGGGTCGTTGAGCAGATCGAGGCCGAGCGCGTCACCGGCCGCCTTGTAGTTGAAGTTCCAGCTGAACATGATCGGACCGCGCCCGTAGTACGCGGACTGGCCCGCCGGACAGCCGAACGGCTGGCTGTAGTCGCACTTGATCCAGTAGTTGTCCTCGTTGATCTCCTTCACGTATTGCAGGCCGACCGATTCGAAGTCGGCGTGCGTCAGGAACGCCGCCGCCTCGCGGCTCCTGGTCTGCTCGGTACCGGTGTTGGCGAAGCGCGGGTACGCGTGCAGCGCGTCGATCAGCCCCTGGTACGTGTAGAAGGGGTGGCGCTTGGGGAAGATCGCGTCGAACTCCTCCTCGCTGATGACGAAGTCGGACACTCCCCCCGTGCACGCGCCCCCGTCCGCCCAGACGCTCGTGGCGCCCGGGTTCTCGTTCTGCGTCCACCACTTCGCCGTCCAGTTCCGGCCATGATGCGAGACGGTTCCGCCCGCCGTGTAGGCGGTCGAGGACTTCCACAGCGGTGCGCATGCCCCGGACGCGACGGTGTCCGAGACGGTCGGCGCGGCAGCGGCGACGCCGGGCAGGAAGGCCGCGGTCGCGACGACCGCGCTCAGTACGGTCAGGATGCTCTTGATGCGGTTCAGAGCTGCTCACTCCTTCGACGAGGACGGGCATGGCTCGCCGCACACCTCGGCGGGCGGGCCGTACGGGCACCCTGCACCCAACCGTCGCTGGTCTGAACCTGTCAAGGTCTAGACCAGCCTGCTCCCCCGGGCCCTCGCACGCCGGAGGGCCGGGGCTCAACCGCCGCCCCGGCCCTCCGCACACCCCTGCGACTACAGGAAGGAGTTGATCTCGATCGTCTCGGTACGGCCGGGGCCGACGCCGATGGCGGAGATCGGGGCGCCGGACATCTCCTCCAGCGCCTTCACGTACGCCTGGGCGTTCTTGGGCAGGTCGCCGAAGGTCTTCGCCTTGGTGATGTCCTCCGACCAGCCCGGCAGCATCTCGTAGACGGGCTTCGCGTGGTGGAAGTCGGTCTGGCTGTACGGAAGCTCCTCGACGCGCTTGCCGTCGATCTCGTACGCCACGCACACCGGGATCTGCTCCCAGCCGGTCAGCACGTCCAGCTTGGTGAGGAAGAAGTCCGTGAGGCCGTTGACCCGCGTCGCGTACCGCGCGATGACCGCGTCGAACCAGCCGCACCGACGGTCACGGCCGGTGGTGACACCGCGCTCGCCGCCGATCCGGCGCAGCGCCTCGCCGTCCTCGTCGTGCAGCTCCGTCGGGAACGGGCCGGCGCCGACGCGGGTGGTGTACGCCTTGAGGATGCCGATGACGCGCGTGATCTTGGTCGGGCCCACGCCGGCCCCGGTGCAGGCGCCGCCCGCGGTCGGGTTCGACGAGGTGACGAACGGGTACGTGCCGTGGTCGACGTCGAGCAGGGTGCCCTGGCCGCCCTCGAACAGGACGACCTTGCCCTCGTCGATGGCGTTGTTCAGCACGAGCGTCGTGTCGGCGACGTACGGCTTGATCTGCTCCGCGTACTGGAGCATGTCCTCGACGACCTTGCCGGCCTCGATGGCGCGCCGGTTGAAGACCTTGGCCAGAAGCTGGTTCTTCTGCTCCAGGGCCGCCTCGACCTTCTGCTCCAGGATCGACTCGTCGTAGAGGTCCTGGACGCGGATGCCGACCCGGTTGATCTTGTCGGCGTACGTCGGGCCGATACCGCGCCCGGTGGTGCCGATCTTGCGCTTGCCGAGGAACCGTTCCGTCACCTTGTCGACGGTGACGTTGTACGGGGTGATCAAATGAGCGTTACCGCTGATCAGCAGCTTCGACGTGTCCACGCCGCGGTCGTTCAGCCCACTCAGCTCGGAGAGCAGGACCGCCGGGTCGACGACGACACCGTTGCCGATGACGGGGGTACATCCCGGTGACAGGATGCCGGAGGGGAGGAGATGCAGTGCGTACTTCTGGTCGCCGACGACCACCGTGTGGCCGGCGTTGTTGCCGCCCTGGTAGCGCACCACATAGTCCACGGAGCCACCGAGGAGGTCGGTGGCCTTTCCCTTGCCCTCGTCACCCCACTGAGCACCGAGCAGCACAAGTGCGGGCACAGGCGTACACCCCTTCCGGGCGGGGCATGTCCAAGGTCAGGGGGCGTACGAGAACGCCGTACATGCCGTACGTCGTTGTACGGCACAGTCCGAACCGTCGAACCGGTTGCCCCGGTATAGACGAAACCCCTGGCGCAATAGCGCAAGGGGCTCTTGCACCAAGATGCTACCCGAGGAAGGTCCGAGGTGTCGGCTGCCCAGCCCCCCGGTAACGGCGCGCCCCATCTGCTGGTGGTGGTCGATCCGGTCGCCCGCCGGACGGACGGCGAGTCCGTACGCATCGCCAAGGACGTGCTGAGCGCGGGCTCGCACGCGAAGATCTGTCTGCCGGACAGCCCCGGCGAATTCGCCCGCGCGCTGTCCCGCCGGGGCGGCCGGCGGCCGGTGGTGATCGGCGACGACCGGGCGCTGCGGCGCGCGGTGTCCCTGCTGCACCGGGAGCGGGAGGCCGCCCTGAGCGCTCTGTCGCTGATCCCGGTGGGCGCGTCGGACACGCTGGAGCTCGCCCACTCGCTGGGGGTGCCGAGCGGTGCCGTGGCGGCGGCGCGCACGGCCCTGGACGGGGCGGTGCGCCGGCTGGACCTGCTCGTGGACGACAGCGACGGCGTGGTCCTGGGGGCGCTGCGCATCCCCGCGCTGATCGGTGCGCCGGGGACCGGCGCCGACCGCTCGGGGGTGACCGCCGTGTGGGACACCTGCCGCTCCCTGGTGCGCACGCTGGTGCGCCCCGCCCCTCCGGAACCGCCGACCGCGACGGCGACGCACCGGTTGCGGGTGGAGGCCGACGGCGTCGTGCTGAACGACCTGGACCGTCCGGTCGCCTCGGTGACGGTGACGTCCGGATGCGGTGACGAGGGTGTGGCCGCCGTGACGATCGACGCGCCGGACACCGCTCCGGTGGTCGCGGAGGCGAAGGCCGTGACGGTGTCGGGGGCGGACTTCCGCTACCGGGCGGACATACAGGTCGCGGGGCCGGTGCGGACGCGGACGTGGACGGTGCGGGCGGGGGCGTGGGGGCTGGTGCTTCCGGCGGGGTGACGCGGGCTTCGGGGGCGCGGCACCCCCGGGGCGGGGCCTTCGTCAGGCGTCCGCACCGCTCGTCGGCAGGTCGAGGGTTTTGCGGTACTCGTGCCAGCGGCCCATCATCCCCTCCAGCTCCGCCTGCAGGAACTCGAAGAAGGCCGCCGTCTCGGCGATCCGGGCACCGGCCGGGGTGTGCTCGCCGAGCGTGCGCGCGCCGTCCCGGAGGGTGCGCTCCCAGCGGGTGAGCACCTGGTCGCGGCTGGCGAAGGTGGTGTACCAGATCTCGTTGTGCAGGCGGTAGCGGTCGCGGCGCGAACCCGGTTCCCGTTCGCGCCCGACCATGCTGACCTGGGTCAGGTAATTGATCGCGCCGGACACGGCGGCCGGGCTGATCTGCAGGGCCAGGGCGAGCTCCGCCGACGTCATGGAGGCGTCGTCGTCCGCGAGCAGGGCGGCGAAGACCCGGGAGGCCATGCGCTGCATGCCGGCCTCGGTCATCTCGGACGCGAAGCGTTCGACGAAGCGGGCGACCGCCTCCGCGTCGCGGTCCTCCGGCCTCCGGACCTCGGCTTCCGGTGCGCTCTCCGCTGCGGATTCGCCGCTCATGCCGCTCCACTCCCTGTGTGGCCACCGTCTGTCACTCCTTCGAGTTTATACGCTTCCTTAACTTCATAAATTTGTGAAAGTAGCGTATGTTCAAAAGCATGACGAAGGCAATCTCCGTGGCCGGGCTGTGCAAGTCGTTCGGCCGGACGCAGGCGCTGGACGGTCTCGACCTGTCCGTCGAGACCGGTGAGGTCCACGGCTTCCTCGGGCCGAACGGCTCGGGAAAGTCCACCACCATCCGGGTGCTGCTCGGGCTGCTGAGACCGGACTCCGGTGCGGCCCGGCTGCTCGGCCGCGACCCCTGGCACGACGCGGTCGAACTCCACCGCCGTGTGGCCTACGTCCCCGGCGACGTCACGCTGTGGCGCAACCTCTCCGGCGGCGAGGTGATCGACCTGTTCGGGCGGCTGCGCGGCGGCCTGGACGAGACCCGGCGGGCGGAACTCGTCGACCGGTTCGAGCTCGACCCGTCCAAGAAGGGCCGGACGTACTCCAAGGGCAACCGGCAGAAGGTGGCCCTGGTCGCCGCCTTCGCCTCGGACGTCGATCTGCTGATCCTGGACGAGCCGACCAGCGGACTGGACCCGCTGATGGAGGAGGTCTTCCAGCACTGCGTGGCCGAGGAGCGCGAGCGCGGGCGTACGGTCCTGCTCTCCAGCCACATCCTGAGCGAGGTGGAGTCCCTCTGCGACCGGGTCAGCATCATCCGGCAGGGCCGGACGGTGGAGACCGGTTCGCTGACGGAGATGCGTCATCTGACGCGGACGAACATCAGCGCCGAGCTGATGCGCGCCCCGGACGGCCTGACCCGCCTCCCCGGCGTGCACGCCCTGGACATACAGGGGCTGCGGGTCTCGCTCCAGGTCGACACCGACCGGCTGGACGCCGTCCTCAGGGCGCTGTCCGCCTCCGGCGTCCGCTCCCTGACCAGCACCCCGCCCACGCTGGAGGAGCTCTTCCTCCGCCACTACGCGACGGACACCGCGCAGGCGGCGGAGGTGGTGACGCGATGACCGCCGTACCCCTGACCGCTGCGGCCGGTACACGCCGGCGGACCGGTGCCGGGCAGCTCGCCGGGACCTGGACGCTGCTGAGGCTCGCCCTGAGACGCGACCGGATCGTCATCCCCGTCTGGGTCCTCGTGCTCGGCGGGTCGTTCTCCTCCGTCGGGTCGTCCATCTCCTCGCTCTACGGGACGCCCGGACAGCGGGCCGAACTCGCCGCGTCGATGAACGGCAACAGCTCCGTGCGGGCGATGTACGGGCCCGTCTTCGACAATTCCGTGGGCGGGCTGGTCAGCTGGCGCATGCTGGCCTTCGGCGCCGCTCTGGCCGCCGTGATGAGCCTGGTCGTCGTCGTGCGGCACACCCGTGAGGAGGAGGAGACCGGCCGTCAGGAGATGCTGTCCTCCGCCATGGTCGGGCGCCGCGCCCCGCTGACCGCGGCCCTGCTCGCGGCCCTCGTCGCCCAGGTCGCCCTGTCCCTGGTGATCGTGGCCGGGATGACCGCCTCGGGTACGGGCGGCGCGGGGGCGGTGGCGCTCGCCTCCGCGGTCGCCGGGGTGGGTGTGCTGTTCGCCTGCACCGCCGCGATCGCCGCCCAGTTCACGGAGAGCGCGCGCCTGGCGAAGGGGCTCGCGGCGGCCGCGGTGGGCGCGGCATTCGTCCTGAAGGCCGCGGGCGACTCGGCGACGGACGACGGCTCCTCCGTCCTCACCTGGCTCTCCCCGCTCGGCTGGGCGGAGAACGTCCGGCCGTACGCGGACGAGCGGTGGTGGGTGCTGCTGCTGATCGTCGGGGCGGTGGTCGTACAGGCCGGCCTCGCGTACGCGCTCGCCGGGCGCCGGGACGTCGGCATGAGCTTCCTGGCGGCGCGGCCGGGGCCGGCCCGGGGTCGGATGTCGACCGCGTCGGCTCTCGCGTTCCGGCTGCAGCGCGGCGCACTCCTGGGGTGGACGGTGTCCTTCGCGGTGGTCGGCTTCGTCTTCGGCGGGCTGGCCGACGGGGCGGCGGACCTGGTCGGGGACAACGAGAAGGCCCGGGAGATCTTCGAGCGGATGGGTGGTCAGGCCGGCCTCACCGACGCGTTCCTGGCCTCGATGGTCTCCGTGCTCGGCATGATCGCGGCCCTGTACATCGCCGCGTCGGTCCTCCGGCTGCACGGGGAGGAGACCGCCGGGCGCGCGGAGCCGGTGCTCGCCTGCGCGACCGGACGGACCGGCTGGGCAGCCGGTCATCTGCTCATCGCCTTCGGCGGCGCGGCCCTGATCATGACTGCCGGCGGACTCGGTCTGGCCGCGGGATACGGACACGCGCCCGGGGCGGTGCTCGGCGCCTCGCTGGTGCAGCTGCCCGCGATCTGGCTGCTCGGCGGGATCACGGCCCTGCTGTACGGGGCGATACCGAAGGCGGCGCCCGCGAGCTGGGGCCTGGTGGGGGTGTGCCTGGCGCTCGGCTGGATCGGGCCCGCCCTGGACCTGCCGCAACCGGTGATGGACGTGTCGCCGTTCTCGCATCTGCCGAAGCTGCCGGGCGCGGGCATGGAATGGGGACCGGTAACGCTCCTCACCCTTCTGGCGGCGGCGCTGGTGGCCGGTGCGCTGGCGGCACTGCGCCGCCGTGACCTGCTGACCTGACCGGGCCCTCAGAGCTGAACGGCCGGGGCTGCACCGACGGGGCTGAACGGACGGGGCCGAGTGGGGCGGACGACGGGGTGGGCCGCCGTCCGCCCGTGGCCTTACACCTCGACCCGCAGCTCCTTGACGCCCCTGATGACGTAACCCGGATTCCACTCGGGTTCGGCGACCAGGCGCAGGCCGGGCGCCTTGCGCAGCAGCTCTCCGAAGGAGGCGGCCAGCTCGACGCGGGCCAGCGGGGCCCCCAGGCAGAAGTGGATACCGGCGCCGAAGGTGATGTGCGGGTTCTCCCGCCGGGCGAGGTCGAGCGTGTCCGGGTCCGCGAAGCGGGCCGGGTCGCGGTTGGCGGAGCCGAAGAGCAGCGCCACCTCGGAGCCCCGGGGAATGACCGTGCCGTCGATCTCGATGTCGTCCAGGACCCAGCGCTCGAACATCTGGAGAGGGGTGTCGTATCGCATCAGTTCTTCCAGCGCCGTGGGCAGCAGCCCGTGATCGGCGCGCAGGGCGGCCAGCTGTTCGGGGTGGCGCAGCAGCGTCCACCAGCCGTTGACCGTGGTGTTGACCGTCGCCTCGTGCCCGGCGTTCAGGAGGAGGACACAGGTGGAGATCATTTCCTGCTCGGTCAGGCGCTCGCCCTCGTCGTGAGCGGCGACCAGGGCCGAGATGAGATCGGGGCCGGGGTTGGTCCGGCGCTCGGCGATCAGCTCCCGCAGATACGCGGAGAACTCGACGGAGGCGCGGACGGCGGCGCGGGCGGTCTCCTCGGACGGGTTGAGCTCGAACATCCCGCAGATCGCGGCGGACCAGGGCCGCAGCGGGGCCCGGTCGGCCTCTGGGATGCCGAGCATCTCGGCGATCACGGCGACGGGCAGCGGCTCGGCGACGGCCGCGAGCAGGTCGCCCCCGCCCTGCTCGACGAACGAGTCGACGAGCCCGGCGGCCAGCCGCTGGACGGTGGGGACGAGCTGTTCCACGGTGCGCGGGGTGAACGCCTTGGAGACCAGGCGCCGGATGCGGGTGTGGTCCGGCGGTTCGAGGTCCAGCAGGCCCTGGCCGTTGAGCGTGTCGAACGGCTCGTGCTCGGGGGGTGGCGGCGTCCTGCCGAACTCCTCGTGCGTGAACCGGTGGAGGTAGGTGCGCCCCAGCCGCCGGTCGCGCAGCAGGGCCGACACGTCGGCGTAGTGCGGGACGAGCCACTGGTCGGTGGCCTCGAAGTAGTGCGCCCGACCGGTGGCCCGCAGCTCGGCGTAGGCGGGGTAGGGATCGGCGACGAACGCCGCTGACCAGGGGTCGAACGGTGCGGGGGAGGTGGTGGGCTGTTCCATGACCCGACGCTAACCGGCCACTCCGGGCCGGGCCAGCCCCGGTGCGCGGGGCTGCGGCCGGCCGCACGACGCGCGGGGCCGCCGCCGGGGTGGCGGGCGCGGGGGTGCCGGGCGCCGGGGTGCCGGGCGCCGGTACGGGGTTCAGGAAGGGGTGACCAAGCGGGCCTCGTAGGCGAAGACGGCGGCCTGGGTGCGGTCGCGGAGGCCGAGCTTGACCAGGATGCGGCTCACATGGGTCTTGATCGTGGACTCGGCGACGACCAGGTGCCCGGCGATCTCCGCGTTGGACAGGCCCTGGGCGATGAGGACGAGCACCTCCGTCTCGCGCTCGGTCAGGTCGCCGACCCGGGCCAGGGCCGGGGGCCGGGGAGCCGCGGCCAGCTTCGAGAACTCGGTGATCAGGCGCCGGGTGACGGTGGGGGCCAGGAGCGCCTCGCCGGAGGCGACCACCCGTACGCCGTCCGCGAGCTGACGGGCCGACGCGTCCTTGAGGAGGAAGCCGGAGGCGCCCGCGCGCAGGGCCTGGTAGACGTACTCGTCGAGGTCGAAGGTGGTGAGGACCAGGACCTTCGCGTCCTCGTCGGCGGCGACGATCTCGCGGGTCGCCTCGATGCCGTTGAGCTCCGGCATCCGGATGTCCATCAGGACCACGTCGGGGCGGAGTGCGGCGACCTGGGAGACCGCCTCGCGGCCGTTCACCGCCTCGCCGACGACCTCGATGCCCGGCATGGCGTTGAGCAGCACGGAGAAGCCCTCGCGGACCATCATCTGGTCGTCGACGATCAGGACCCGGATCGGCGGGGCCGGGGGCGGCGGTGTCATCGTCATGCCTGCTCTCCGAAAGCAGCGGACGGCCCGACCGGTGCCCCCGACTCGGCCCGCTGGGCCGGGATGAAGGCGGTGACCTCGTAACCGCCCTCCGCGGTGGCCTCGGCGGTCATCTCCCCGTTCAGCATGGCGACCCGCTCCCGCATCCCGGTGATCCCGTGGCCGGCCCCCGGCGACGGCTTCACCGGACCGGTCGGCGGCCCGTTCACGACGCGCAGGCCCAGGCCGCCGAGGACGTAGCCGATCTCCACCCGCGCGGTGGCGCCCGGCGCGTGGCGCAGGCTGTTGCTGAGGGCCTCCTGGATGATCCGGTAGGCCGACAGCTCGACGCCCTGCGGCAGTTCGCGCACCGCGCCGGTCACCGCCTTCTCGGTCACCAGACCGGCCTCGCCGACGTTGGCGAGCAACCGGTCCAGGTCGGCGAGGGTGGGCTGCGGGGCGTCCGGGGCCTCGTAGTCGTCCGCCCGGACGACGCCGAGCACCCGGCGCAGTTCGGTGAGCGCGGCCACGGCGTTCTCCCGGATCGTGACGAAGGCCTGCTCCAGCTCCGGCGGCGGGTTCTCCACCCGGTACGGGGCGGCCTCGGCCTGGATGGCGACGACGGACATGTGGTGGGCCACCACGTCGTGGAGTTCGCGGGCGATCGTGGTGCGCTCCTCCAGCAGCGTGCGCCGGTCGCGTTCGACCGCGGTCACGGTGCGCTGCACGGTGACCTCGCGCTGCGCCTCGCGCCGGACCTGGACCAGGCTCACCACCAGCAGCGCGAACGCCGAGGCCACCGCCACGCCCGCGGTGTTCGGGCCGCCGGCGCCGCCGGTCAGCGCGCCTTCCACGACGAGCCCCAGCAGCAGCGTGAGCACCCACATCCAGGCGGCGGTCCGCGGCCGGGTCCTCGCCGCGACGACGAACAGCACCACCAGGTGGGAGATGAAGGTGCTCGGCTCCCACGGCTCGTCGCCGCCGCCCACGATCACGCCCACCGGCACCAGCGCCATGGACATCCAGAACGCTCCGACCGGCCTGATCAGCGTCATCGCCACGCAGACGGCGGGGAGCAGCCCGGCCAGCAGGACGCCGCCGTTGCCCGCGGTGGTGAAGCCCGCCAGGAACGTGATCAGTGCCGCGCCCAGGACCGCCGCGTGCGGGGCCCACGCCACCCGGGCGGCGAGGGCCGCCGGCAGCCGCCGGGTCAGCGGTCCGTCCATGCGCATCGGCCCCATCGGCCGGTAGGCGAAGGCGTCCCGGAAGAGGTCCTGCCGCAGGTCCTCGATGGCGCCCGCGGCGTGCTGGAGTTCCGGGCTTCTGGTCTTGGTCTCGGTCACGCGTTCCACGGTAGGCGGGGCCCCGGACGGGGTCGTCCGCAGCGATGCGGATTTCCGGGCATCCGTCGCAAGTACTACATGCGGGCCGCAAGTGGCCCCTGCCCGCCTACCAGGCGAGCTGGGCGATCTCCTCCGCGACCACGGCGCACGCGTCGGCGGCCGGGTCGATGAGCGGGAAATGGCCGACGTCCGGCAGCAGCGTCAGCCCCACCGTCTCGCCCTCCTTCGCCGCCGCGTCCACGAACGCCTCGGAGACGGCCGACGGCACCGTCAGGTCCGTGGTGCCCTGGACGACGACGGTCGCGATGCCGGTGGGCAGCAGCCGCGCCGGGTCGGCGTACGCGCTCCGCTCGGCGAAGTCCGACTCGGGTCCGAGGAGCTGCCCGACCGCACCCGAGCACACGTCGAGCGCGACCGCCGACGCGAAGTCCGCGATCGGCGCAAGCGCCACCACCCCGCGCAGCGCGGGCGGCCCAGACAGCCGCCACGGCGATCCCTCCGGCAGCACGTGCCGGGCGGCGGCCCACAGCGCCAGTTGCCCGCCCGCGGAGTGCCCGGTGACGACCGTCCGGCGGGGGTCCGCCGCCGGCAGCTCCCGCGCCAGCAGCGCCGGCAGCGCGTCCATCGCGGCGGCCACGTCGTCGAAGGTCTCCGGCCAGCGGCCCGCGACCGGACCGGTCCCCCGCTGCTGCGGAAGTTCGCTGCCGCGCCGGTACTCGACGCTGGCCACGGCGAATCCGCGCCGGGCCAGGAAGTCCGCGAACGGCGACACGTGCGCCCGGTCGTACGGGGCCCGCCACGCGCCGCCGTGCAGCACCACCACGACGGGCACGCCGGTGCGGCCCCCGCGCGGGGCGTAGAAGTCGATCACCTGGTCCGGATGGGGGCCGTAGGCGGCGGACGCGTCGGGCGCGACGGCCGGATGGGAGAAGGCCGATTCGGTCTCGGCGGCGTCCCGCTCGCGCGCGGCAGAATCCGACATCCTGCTCCACCCTCCCTGTGCCCGGGTTCCCGGCCCAACTGGCCTGACCTGCGGGGACGGTACCAGTACGGCGGACGGCCGCACGCACCGGGAATCGGCACCCGGCGACGCCCGCGCAGAACGCCGCACGACGCCGTCCGGTGACCGGGGCGAGCCGGTCACCGGACGGATGCGGCAGCCTACGCCGCCACGGCGCCCAGAACGTCGGCGAGCACCCGCGCCGCGCGTTCCGTGTCCGCGAACCCCACGTACAGCGGTGTGAAACCGAACCGCAGCACGTCGGGGCGGCGCAGGTCCCCGACCACGCCGCGCGCGATCAGCTCGGCCATCACCGGCTCCGCGTCCTCGCACCGCAGCGCGACCTGGCTGCCCCGTTCCGCGTGGGCGGCCGGGGTCACCGAGGTCACCCGGCCCTCGGGGGCGTACGCCTCGACGCACTCCAGGAAGAAGTCCGTCAGCGCCAGGGACTTGGCCCGGACCGCGTCGATCCGGACCCCGTCCCACACGTCGAGCGACGCCTCCAGGGCCAGCATGGACAGGATGTCCGGCGTGCCGACCCGGCCCCTGACCGCGCCCGGGGCCGGGGTGTAGCCGGGCGTCATCGCGAACGGGTCGGCGTGCGACGTCCACCCCGGCAGTGGCGAGTCGAACGCCGCCTGATGGCGCTCGGCGACGTACAGGTACGCGGGCGAGCCGGGGCCGCCGTTGAGGTACTTGTACGTGCAGCCCACCGCCAGGTCCACGCCGTGCTCGTCCAGGCCCACGGGGAGCGCGCCCGCGCTGTGGCACAGGTCCCAGACGGCGAGCGCTCCCGCGCCCCGCACCGCGGCCGTGAGGCCCGGCAGGTCGTGCAGCCGGCCCGAGCGGTAGTCGACGTGGTTGAGCAGCACGGCGGCGGTCCGCGGACCGACCGTGTCCGGCACGTCGGCGGGGGCGACCGGGACGATGCGGTGGCCGGTCATCCGGGCGGCCGAGGCCGCGATGTAGCCGTCCGTGGGGAACGTCCGCGCGTCGACCAGGATCTCGTCGCGGCCCTCCGGCGCCAGCCGGGTCGCGGCGACGAGGGCCTTGAAGACGTTCACGCTCGTGGAGTCCCCGACGACGATCTGCCCGGCCGCCGCCCCGACGATCGGGGCGATGCGGTCGCCGACGCGCTCCGGCGCCGTCCACCAGCCGCTCTCGTCCCACGACCGGATGCGCAGCTCGCCCCACTCGCGGGTGAGGACCTCCTGCATCCGGGCGGGCACGTGGCGCGGCAGCGCGCCGAGCGAGTTGCCGTCCAGGTAGACGGTGTCATCGAGGGTGAACCGTTCGCGCAGGGGTGCCAGCGCGTCCTCGGTGTCGAGCGCCAGTGCGCGCTCTCGCAGGTCAGACATGGCTGCGGGCCGTCCACAGCTCGGGGAACACGTTCTTCGTGGCCCGCTTCTCCAGCCAGGCCACGCCCGCCGAGCCGCCGGTGCCGGTCTTGGAGCCCATGGCCCGCCGGGTCGCGAGCAGGTGGTCGTTGCGCCATCGCCACACCAGCTCGCCGACATCGGTCAGCACCTCGCCGAGGCGGACCAGCTCGTCGTTCTGGTCCGGGTTGGCGTAGATCTCCGCCCACACGGCCTCGACCTCGGGCGACGGCTCGTACTTCCGGGTCAGGTCCCGGCCGAGCACGGCCTCCGGGATCGCGTGGCCGCGCCGGGCGAGCAGCGCCAGGGCCTCGTCGTACAGGCTCGGCTCCGCGAGTGCCTTCTCCAGCTCGGCGTGGACCCGGGGCGCGCCCCGGTGCGGCACCAGCATGGACGCGGACTTGTCGCCGAGCAGGAACTCCATCCGCCGGTACATCGCCGACTGGAAACCGGAACCCTCGCCGAGCGAGGACCGGTAGGAGTTGAACTGGGCGGGGGTGAGCTGGGCGAGCGGCGTCCAGGAGGCGTTCAGGGCCTCCAACTCGCGCAGGGACCGCTTCAGGGCGTCCTGCGCGACATCCAGCCGGTCCTCGCGCATCGCGTGCGCGGCGGTCTCCCACTCATGGACGATGACGGTGAACCACAGCTCCATGACCTGGGTGGTGACCAGGAAGACCATCTCGCCGGGATCGTCCGAGCGGAGGTGCTGGAGGTGGGTCAGGACATCCGCCTGGACGTAGTCCTCGTACGGAGTCTTGCCCTCGAAGTCGAGGTGCGGGGTCGCCGCACCGGTGGCTTCGGGGTCGGGGTGAATCGTCGACATCGCTGTCTCCTCGACACGAGCTTCCGGGTAGCGGTCCGCCCCTTCCCTGCGGAAGTGGAGCCCCGGTCCCCTGTTCGCATCCTAGGGCCTGTCCGGCGGATCAGGGTCGGGTAGGGCGTGGCGTCTGGTGCGGTGCAGCGCAAGGCGCCGGAGCGGCCTGACAGCGGAGCTGTCCGGGCGTTTCGGCAACGCGGCGAGGTGCCGTGCCAGGCGTCGCGACCCCGGCCATGATCCGCCGGACAGGCCCTAGACTCCGCCCCCCCGGGCGCACGCAGGCCCCGCGGCCGCGGTTGCGGCGGTGCGGGGCCTGCGGTACGCGAGGGGCCGGCCGAGGGCGCCTCGGAGCGGTCTCTAGCCGAGGGTTTCGGCAGCGGTCGGCGAGGAGTCGCGCAGGAACGTCGAGCAGCGCTCGTACTCCTCCTGCTCACCGATGGCCTGCGCGGCCCGCGCCAGGGCGTGCAGGGCGCGCAGGAAGCCGCGGTTCGGCTCGTGCTCGAACGGCACTGGGCCGTGGCCCTTCCAGCCGGACCGGCGCAGCGCGTCGAGGCCCCGGTGGTAGCCGGTCCTGGCGTAGGCGTACGACTCGATGACCCGGCCGCTCTCGAACGCCTCGTCGGCGAGCTGCGCCCAGGCCAGCGAGGAGGTCGGGTACTTCGCGGCGACGTCGGCGGGCGCCGTGCCGGCGGCGAGCAGCTCACGCGGCTCCGGGTCGTCGGGCAGGTGGGTCGGGGGCGGGCCCCCGAGGAGGTTCTCGTGGATCGACATGCTCCCAGTGTGCCTGGCCCGGCCGCCCCATCAAGCCCCCCGCCCGGCCACCGCCTCCACCCCCCGGATCAGCGCCGCGAGCCCCGCCTCCACCTTGCCGCGCGGGCATCCCACGTTCAGCCGGACGAAGCCGTCCGCCCCGTAGGTGCTGCCGGGCATCACGGCGACGCGTTCCCGCTCGATCAGCACGCGTTGCAACGCCTCGTCGTCGCGGACGCCGGCACGCCGCAGATCGATCCAGGCCAGGTATCCGGCCTGCGGCGGCTCCCACTCCAGGGCGGGGAACGCGGCGTTCAGCCGCTCGGCGACCAGGGCGAGGTTCCCGGCGACGTACGCGCGTGCCGCGTCCAGCCAGGGCCCGCCCTCCCGGTAGGCGGCGATGTGCGCGGTCAGCGAGAGCACCGCCGGAGAGGCGAGGCCCTCCGCCGTCTCCATCCGGCGCAGGTACTCGGTCCGGTCCTCCGGCCGGCCGATGATCCCGTACGAGCCGGTCAGGGCGGGGAAGTTGAACGACTTCGAGGCCGAGGTGACAAGCGCCCAGCGGCCGTCACCGGCGACCCTGGTCCACGGCACGTGCGGGCGTCCGCCGTGCACGAAGTCCGCGTGGATCTCGTCGCTGATCACGGCGACTCCGTGGCGCGCGGCGAGCGCGGCCATGCCGGCCAGCTCCGCCTCCGTCCACACCCTCCCGGACGGGTTGTGCGGGGAGCACACCACGAGGACCGTGCTGTCCGGGCGGGCGAGTTCCCGCTCCAGCGCCTCGGTGTCGCCCAGCGGCACCCCGCGCAGCTCCCGCCCGAGTCCCGTGATCGCCTTGCGGAACCCGTCGTACGTGGGGGTGTGCACGACCACGCCGTCCCCCTCGGCCGTCCACATCTGGAGCAGCTGGGAGAGCTGGCTGAGCACGGACGGCCCGTAGACCAGCCGTCCGGTGTCGATCTCGGTGTCGTACCGGGTCGCGTACCAGTGCGCGACGGCCGACCGGAAGTCGCCCAGGCGCCAGTCCGTGTAGCCGAAGACGCCGTGGTCGATCCGGGCCCGGAGGGCGGCCAGAACCTCGGGGGCGGTCGCGAAGTCCATGTCGGAGATGGTGAACGGCAGCAGCCCGTCCACCCCGAAGCGGTCCGCGACGCCGTCCCACTGGACGCACCACGTGCCCCGGCGGTCGATCACGGTGTCGAAGTCGTAGGACGTGCTCACAGCTCTCCCTCGGGTCGGGCGTACCGCGTCCGGGCATGCCGTGGGCCCGGCACCCCGAGGGGTGACGGGCCCACGCCACACATCCGTACGGAACTACTTCAGCTTGGTGCCGGTGGAGCGCAGGTTGGCGCACGCCTCCGTGACCCGCTTGGCCATGCCGCCCTCGGCGGACTTGCCCCAGCTGCGCGGGTCGTAGACCTTCTTGTTGCCGACCTCGCCGTCGACCTTCAGCACGCCGTCGTAGTTGCGGAACACGTGGTCCACGATCGGGCGGGTGAAGGCGTACTGGGTGTCGGTGTCGAGGTTCATCTTCACGACGCCGTTCTCCAGCGCGGTGGTGATCTCCTCGGCGGTGGAGCCGGAGCCGCCGTGGAAGACGAAGTCGAACGGGGAGCTCTTGCCGTACTTGGCGCCGACGCCCTCCTGGAGGTCCTTGAGGAGCTCCGGACGCAGGACGACGTTGCCCGGCTTGTAGACGCCGTGGACGTTGCCGAAGGAGGCGGCCAGCAGGTAGCGGCCCTTCTCGCCCAGGCCCAGCGCCTCGGCGGTGCGCAGCGCGTCGTCGACGGTGGTGTACAGCTCGTCGTTGATCTCGTGGGTGACGCCGTCCTCCTCGCCGCCGGTCGGGGTGATCTCGACCTCAAGGATGATCTTGGCGGCGGCGGCCTTGGCCAGCAGCTCCTGGCCGATGGCCAGGTTGTCGGCCAGCGTCTCGGCCGAACCGTCCCACATGTGCGACTGGAACAGCGGGTTCAGGCCCTTGGCGACGCGCTCGGCGGAGATGTCGAGCAGCGGGCGGACGTAGCCGTCCAGCTTGTCCTTGGGGCAGTGGTCGGTGTGCAGCGCGACGGTGACGTCGTACTTGGCGGCGACGATGTGCGCGAACTCGGCGAGGGCGACGGCACCCGTGACCATGTCCTTGTTGTACTGGCCGCCCAGGAACTCCGCGCCGCCGGTCGAGATCTGCACGATGCCGTCGCTCTCGGCCTCCGCGAAGCCGCGCAGGGCGGCGTGCAGGGTCTGGGTCGACGTCACGTTGATGGCCGGGTAGGCGAACTTGCCTGCCTTCGCCCGGTCGAGCATCTCGGCGTATGCCTCGGGGGTTGCGATGGGCATCTGTCCGCTCCTTGGGATGTGCGGGTGTGCGTTGCTAGGTCCCTGACCTGGGGGCGACGTCATCGTCGCCCCCATCTTCCCAGACTCTGCTTCCGGCTCCACCCGGCGGTGCCCCCGGCGAGGGCGGCACACGCCCACGGACATACGACAAAGGCGGCCGGTTTCACGTGAAACCGACCGCCTCGGGGCAAACCCGCAGGTCATCCCAGGTCGAGATCCGGGACGGTGTAGGCGTGGATGTACGGGAGGCCCGCCTCGGCGATGGCGGGGGCGGCACCGCGCTCCACGATCACGGCCACCGCGACCACCTCGCCACCGGCCTCGCGCACCGCCTCGACGGCCGTCAGCGGCGAGCCGCCGGTGGTCGAGGTGTCCTCGACCACGAGGCAGCGCCGGCCCTTGACGTCCGTGCCCTCGATGCGGCGCTGCATCCCATGGGTCTTCTGCGCCTTGCGGACGACGAAGGCGTCCAGCTCCTGGCCGCGGGCGGCGGAGGCGTACAGCATCGACAGGGCGACCGGGTCGGCGCCGAGGGTCAGACCGCCCACGCAGTCGTAGTCCAGCTCCGCCGTCGCGTCGAGCATGACCTGACCGACCATCGGAGCGGCCTTGCCGTCCAGCGTGATGCGGCGCAGATCGATGTACCAGTCGGCCTCCAGGCCGGAGGAGAGGGTCACCTTGCCGTGGACCACGGCCTTGTCCTTGATCTGCTGGAGCAGCTCAGCACGTACGTCAGTCATGGCTACGAGGATAAGGTGCCGCCTCCGGCCCGCCGGTGTCCGTACTCAGCGCCGGCACCAGCTCCAGCTCAGAGCCGGCGCCAGCTCCACGTGGTGGCGATCTCCAGCGGCTCGATCGGGGTGACGTAGCGGGGGTCGGTGTTCAGCCCGTTCGGCGGGCCGGACTGCGGCTCCACGCAGACCGCCTCGTCCTGCTCGTCGTAGATCACCACCCACTCGGAGCGGCTCTTGACGGTCAGCTCCAGCCGCTGCGGCCAGGTGAGGGTGACGTCGACACCGTCCGGCATCCCGAAGCAGTCGTCCCACGGTCCGGGCCGGGGCGGAATCCGGCGGCCGGTCGGCAGGTGGTCCTCGCCGCGCTCCTCCTGCCAGGCCGCGTCGAAGTCGATCCTGACCTCTTCCCCGGTGTCCAGACGGCGGCGGAACCACGGGTGCCAGCCGGCCTGCGCCGGGAAGGAGTCGCCGTACGTCTCGATGCCGAAGGCGAGCGTGAGGGAGTCCTCGGCCAGCTCGAAGGTCTGGGTCACCCGGCCCGGGTACGGCCAGGGGTCGGCCAGGTCGTAGTAGAACGACGCCTGCGTCCCGCTCGCCAGCGCGGTGTGCCAGGCCGTGTCGCGTCCGGTGCCGTGGATCGCGTGCGGCGGGGCGTTCAGCGGCAGCTGGTGGAGGACGCCGCCGTCCCGGAACCGCCCGTTCGCGGTCCGGCCGCACCACGGCACCATCGGGAAGCAGCCGTACCGCTCCCCCTGCCGCAACAGCTCGGTACCGCCGATCCGCAGGCTGCTGATCCGGCAGCCGTTGACGGGGTTCACGGTCAACTCTGTGTCGCCGACGGAGAGCCGGACGTCCTTTTCGCTACTGCTCACGGAACGACCCTACTGGCGCCGCTACCTCCGGCGCCGCAAAGCCCGGCTCACCACCACCGCCGACGCGAGGGCCAGCACCGCCGCCGGGGCGACCCAGCGCAGCGCGGCACCCGCCCCGCCCGCCTCCGGCGAGGGCACCGGGGCGTACCGGCCGCGCGGCGGCGCGTGGTCGACCTCCTCCGCGCTGCGGCCGATCATGGTGCGCCGGGCGTGGGCGGCCTCGGCGGGAGGCTCGTCCGGAACGGTGAACTCGATCCCGGCGACCGGGTCCAGCGACGACGGCGGAATGGGCGCGTCGAACAGCGACTCACGCTCCGGCGCCTCCTCGGCGGCCTCCTCGAGAGCCTCCTCCACGGCCTCGCCGACCGCCGCCTCCTCCGCCGTCCCGGCCGACGATCCGGCCGCTGATCCGACCTGCCCCGAACCCGCCGGCCCCGGTCCAGCAGGCCCCGGTCCGGCCGCAGGCCCCTCCGGTCCGTCCGCCCCGTCCTCGCTCCGGGCGGCCAGGGACTCCGTCACGAGCTGCTGCGCGAAGCGGTCCAGCAGGCGGTGGGCCGCGGCCAGCGCCGCCGCCGGTTCGAGGTCCCGCAGGCGGCCCTCACCGGTCACCGCGGAGTCGAAGGCGACCGACGTGCCCTCGGCGCCCTCCGTCAGCCGGAGGGTCATCCTCAGCCGCGCCGAACCGTCGCCCCGCGCCTCCGTGCCCTCGCCCTCCACCCGGACGGTGTGGACGGATTCCACGTCCGGGTCGCCCGGCAGCGGGGTGAGGCGCAGCGTGCCCCGGTAGGTGATGGTGTGGCCGCCGGCCCGGACTCTGAGCCGGCCCGTCAGCGGGCCCGACGACGCGTCGGCGTCCTGCTGGAACCCCGGTACGCAGCGGGCGACCCGGACGGGATCGTCCAGCGTCCGCCGCAGGGCCGGGACCGGAACCGGTACGAACACCTCATGCTCCATGGGAACCGAGCCTACTCAGCCTCGGCCGACACGTCAGCGCTTCCGCACCCCGGCCGTCCCCCCGGAGCATCCCGCACCCGCACCGCACCCCGGCCGCCCCCCGGAGCATCCCGCACCGCACCTCACCGCTCCTCCCAGTAGCGGGGGTGCACCAGCGTGGACGGGGCGAGCCCGGGCGGCCGGCCCGTCTCCGCCCGGCGCCCCGCGTCCAGCAGCCCCGGCACGGTCAGCGAACGCAGCGCCGGCCCGTCCGGGTCCAGGCCGAGGGTGGGCCTGGCCGCCGCCCCGGCCAGCAGGAACCCCCAGCCGCGGTCCCCGCCCGAGTCGTCCTTCGCCCGGCCGGTGCGCACCGCGAAGCCCGAGATGCGCCCGCTGATCCGATAGGGGCGCGGATGCAGCCCGGCCGCCCGGATCGACGCGTCGACCGTCCAGAACGTGTGCGGCCGGCCCCTGGGCGGACCCGCGTGCACCACCAGCCGCCCGTCCGGCGCGAGGGCCTCGGCGACCAGGCCGTAGAACTCCGCCGAGTAGAGCTTGGTGCCGGCGGAGATCCCGGGGTCGGGCAGGTCGGAGACCACCACGTCGTAGCGGCCGCGGGCGGCCCGCAGCCAGTTGAAGGCGTCCGCGGTCACCGTCGTCACGCGGGGGTCGTCCAGCGCGTGGTCGTTCAGGGCGGAGAGCGCGTGGTCCGTACGGGCCAGTCGGGTGACGGCCGGGTCCAGCTCCACGAGGGTCACGCTCCGCACGTCCGGGTAGCGCAGCACCTCCCGGGCGGCCAGCCCGTCGCCGCCGCCCAGGATCAGCACCCTGGCGTGCGCCCCGTTCATCGCCGGGTGCACCAGCGCCTCGTGGTAGCGGTACTCGTCGCGGGAGCTGACCCGCAGCCGCCCGTCCAGATAGAGGTCCAGGGAGCCGCGGCCCGCCCCGGTCAGCACGACCTCCTGCACGTCCGTCCGCACGGCGACCCGGACCTGGTCCCCGAAGACCGCGCGCCGCGCCGCCCGCTCGAAGTCGTCGGCCAGCACGGCCGCCGCCGCCAGCACGGCGATCACCGTCACGTTGGCGGCGATCAGCAGCCACCGCGCGCGGCGCGGCACGTCCCGCCGGAACACCCACAGCACGAGCGCCCCGCCCGCCGCCGCGTTCACCGCGCCGGTCAGCAGGGCCCCGGTGAGCTGGCCGAGCATCGGCAGCAGCAGGAACGGGAAGGCCAGGCCGCCGACGAGCGCCCCCACGTAGTCCGCGGCGAAGAGATCGGCGACGGCCCCGTCCGCGTCCTGCCGGTCCACCCGCTGGATCAGCGTCATCAGCAGCGGGATCTCGGCACCGATCAGGATGCCGATGGTCAGCGAGAACCCGACCAGCGTGTACTGCGACTCGCCGAACCAGGCGAACGACGCGTAGAGCACCAGCGCCGAGAAGCCCCCCACCAGGGCGAGCGCCGCCTCGATCAGCCCGAAGCCCACCGCGGCCCGGCCGCGCAAACGTTTCGCGAGCAGGGAGCCGATCCCCATCGCGAACACCATCACCGAGAGCACGACGGACGCCTGGGTGACCGAGTCGCCGATCAGGTAGGAGGCCAGCGCGACGAGCTCCAGCTCGTACACCAGTCCACAGGCGGCGCAGACGAAGACGGCGGCCAGCACGAGATAGCGACCGGTCCGCGGTCGGACGGGTAGCCGCGCCGCGCCCCCTCGCAGCGACACCTGCTGGTCGATCATGCGGCGAACGCTACGTGACTCACCGCTTACACCACGTCACCCACAAGGGTGCAAGCGGCGCACCCGAGGCGCAGTCGGCAGACGTCACAGCGCCGCCGCCGGCATCCGCACGCCCACCCGCGTGCGCGTCACGACGAGGCGGCCCTCCTGCGGGTAGGCGTGCCAGGTCCGCCACCGCACCTGGCCCTCGGTGCACTGGGCGAGCATGGCTGTGAAGGCGTGCGGGCTGCCCGGGAACGTACCGGCCAGGCCGTGCGGGTGGTCGGCCACGAGAGCGAGCAGCTCCTGGGCCCGGCCGGCGAACGAGCCGGCGCCCAGCGTCTCGACGCGCGCCGCGAACTCGTACTCCCAGTCACCGATCCGCTTGGCGACGCCCAGCGGCAGCGGGGTGCTGCTGCCGGGGATACAGGCGACGGTCTCGGAACAGCTGCCGCGCTCCTCCTCCAGGAGGACCTGGTGGGAGGCGCCGAGCAGCCGCAACTGCATCGTCGCACCGGCGAGTTCGAGGTCGAGGACGGCCAGGGCGGGGAGCGGTTCGCGCCCCAGCGCCCAGGCCAGGTCGGCGGCCCGCGTATCGGAATAGGCGGTATGAAGGGTCGTGAGCATGGATCGGCTCCGCAAACACGCATGGACACATGGACAGGGGACGCCCCCGCGTGGTGCGCGTGGGAGGTGGGAAGCGCCCGATCAGGTCCAACTGGGGTCCGAGGGCTGAATGTTCTCTCCACCGAGGGAATCACGAACCACGGCGCACCCACAGCGTTTTTGCCCAACTTGGCGGCGTTTCCAGCCCCCTCGGGGGGCCGTCCGCTCAGGTGTTCACCGAAGACCCGCCGGAGACCTCAACAAAACGGAACCCGGCGGGACTTGGCGCACGCGCCACTGTCCCGCCGGGTCACTCGCGGACCAACTGCCCCGTGTCAGCTGCCTCCGCCGCATCCGCCCCCGCCGCCGCAGGAGGACCCGCCGCCGCACGAGGAGCCCCCGCCGCAGGAGTGGCCGCCCCAGGAATGCCCGCCACCGGAATGGCCGCCGCCCCCGCACGACGAACCCCCGTCGCCGCCGCCGCCGGCCCACCAGCTGCCCCCGGCCGCCGAGCCGCCCGCCGTACCGCGCCTCCTGCTGCGCGCGGGCGCACGCCCCCGTCCGCCGGCCCCCGCCAGCATCGCGACGAGCACCACGACCAGTACGACCAGAATCACCCCGACCAGCACACCGCCCATGACCTCACGTCCTTCCGTCCCCCGAAGCGAGGCCCCCCGCTCCGCGCCCGTTCCGGCGTGAGGGGGAGATGCCCGGGCCCGCGCACCGCCAAAGCAGACTTGAGCAAGTCCAGAGCTTGCGCGCAGGATGGCGGCCATGACACACGGACGACCGCTGCTCAACCGCCGCCTCACCGAGTTCGGCACGACGATCTTCGCGGAGATGTCCGCGCTGGCCGTCCGTACCGGAGCCATCAACCTGGGCCAGGGCTTCCCGGACACCGACGGCCCCGGGGAGATCCGCGAGGCCGCGGCCCGCGCCCTGCGCGCCGGCCGGGGGAACCAGTACCCGCCGGGCCCCGGTGTCCCCGAACTGCGTACCGCGATCACCGACCACCAGCAGCGGCGCTACGGCCTGGCGTACGACCCCGACAGCGAGGTCCTGGTCACCACCGGCGCCACCGAGGCCGTCGCCGCCTCGCTCCTGGCGCTCCTGGAGCCCGGCGACGAGGTCATCGCGCTGGAGCCGTACTACGACTCGTACGCGGCCTGCATCGCCATGGCGGGCGCCACGCGCGTACCCGTCACCCTGCGTCCCGACCCCTCCGGCGGCGTCTACCGGCTGGACCTGGACGAACTGCGCGCGGCGGTCACGCGCCGTACCCGGCTGCTGCTGATCAACACCCCGCACAACCCCACCGGCACCGTACTCAGCCGGGAGGAGCTGGCCGCGATCGCCGACCTGGCGTGCGAGCACGACCTGCTCGTCGTCACGGACGAGGTCTACGAGCACCTGGTCTTCGAGGGCGAGCACCTGCCGCTCGCGGGCTTCCCCGGCATGCGCGAGCGCACCCTCACCATCTCGTCCGCCGGCAAGACCTTCTCGTACACCGGCTGGAAGATCGGCTGGGTCACCGGCAGCCCCGAGCTGGTCACGGCCGTCCGCTCCGCGAAGCAGTTCCTGACCTACGTCTCCGGCGGCCCCCTCCAGTACGCCGTCGCCGAGGCGCTGCGGCTGCCGGACCGCTTCTACGAGGAGCTGCGGGAGGACCTGCGCGCCAAGCGGGACCTGCTGTGCGCGGGGCTCGCGGAGGCCGGTTTCGCGGTGTACCGCCCGGCCGGCACGTACTTCGTCACCACCGACATCCGCCCGCTCGACTCGTCCGGTGACGGCATCGCCTTCTGCCGGGCGCTGCCGGAACGGTGCGGGGTGGTGGCCGTCCCCAACGCCGTGTTCTACGACCACCGGGAGCAGGGCGCGCCCTTCGTCCGCTTCGCCTTCTGCAAGCGGACTGACGTGCTCGGTGACGCCGTCGCCCGGCTCAAGCGGCTCTGACACACGACGAGGCCCGGCGCGGGGCTCCCCGCGCCGGGCCTCTCGTCATACCTGCGGCGTCAGGCCTGCTCCGTGCCCTCGGCGCCCTCAGCGGCCTTCTCCTCGGCCGGTGTCAGGCCCAGGCGCTCCAGCAGCCACTTGTCGAACTCGATGGAGGCGCGCACCCAGCTGACCGTCGAGGAGACGAAGTGCTCCAGGGAGACGCCGGTGCCGATGAGCATCTGCGCCTCACCGATCAGCCGGACCGACGGACCGGTCTCCTCCGAGCCCTCCTCGGGCTCGTGGGTGTGCGTGTAGACCTTGGGCCACAGGGTGCGGCGGTTCCAGTCGTCGATCGCGTCGAGCAGGACCGGACGCAGATCCGTGTCGTGCGGGCGGTCGTAGAACGTGCGGACCGAGAAGACCTGCTGCTCGCCCTCGCCGCGGAACATGAAGTACGTGCGGAATTCCTCCCACGGCGCGGCGAGGTCGCCCTCGTCGTCGACGACGTACTTCAGCTCCATCTGGTCCAGCAGCTGCTTGACGAGGTCCTGGTCGGGGACGACGGGGCCCGTAGGTCCTGCCGCCGGCGGTCCGGGCTGGGCCCCGAAGTTGGGAATCGAGGACGGGTCGATAGACATCGCTGGTACTCCTGTGGATCTCGTGGTTTCCTGCCGACGACCCTAGCCGCGTTTGGCCGCCGAGGCGTAGACCGCCCGGGCCTACGCCTTTCCGGGAAGCATCTCGGCTCCGGTGCCCCGGGCCCGTGCCCAGGCCCCGGCGGCCAGCACGGCGCAGCCCACCCCGAGCAGCCCGGAGGCCCCGATGGTGTTCGCCGATGACCCGGTCAGCTCGGTGATGGCGCCCCCGGAGGCCACGCCGACGCCCTGCATGGCGATCATCCCGGACCGGGCGAGCCCCAGGGCCTGGCCCCGCCGGTCGGCCGGGGTCAGCAGGACGAAGGTGGCCCCGGCGGTGATCTGGTACGCCGAGCAGACCCCGGCGAGGAGCAGCAGCAGCATCGCCACTTCCGCGCTGGGATCGAGCAGGTAGGCGACCAGCGGCACATTCGCGGCGACTGCCAGCGGGCCGAGCAGCCGGCGCCGGGTCTCGTCGCCCACCTCCGACCGCCCCAGCAGGGCCGCCCCCAGCACCATGCCCGCCGGGTGCGAGGCGAGCAGCAGCCCCACCGTGTACGCCCCGCCGCCGGCCTCGTCCGCGAACGGGGCGGCCAGCCCCTCCGGCAGGACGATGAAGCCCGCGAGCCAGCCCAGCAGGAGCAGCGAGCGGAGTCTGCGGTCCGACCAGATGAGGGCGGCGGCGTCGCCGACGCGGGCGCCGAGCTTCGCCGTGCGGGCCTCGTCGCTCGTCACCGGGCGGGCCTTCACCCCGAACCGGATGAGCGCCGCGGAGAGCAGGAAGGTCGCCGCGTTCACCGCCAGCGAGCGGTTGCTGCCCAGCCAGGCGGCGAGCAGCCCGCCCCCGGCGAAGCCGACCAGCTGCCCGACCTGGTGGGTGATCTGCATGATCCGCTGGCCCCGCTCGTAGCGTGCGACGCCGAGCACGGTGGGCAGCATGGCGCCCTGGGCGGCGCCGAACGGCGCCTCGGCCAGTTGCGCCAGCACCAGCAGTCCGGCGAGGAGCGGCAGCGGCATCCCCGGCAGCGCCATCAGCCCGACCAGCACCATCCGGGTCAGGTCGCAGCTCACCATGACCGTGCGCCGGGGGAACCGGTCCGCGAGGCCGGAGAGCAGCACCCCGGACACCAGGGCCGGCAGCGTGGTCAGGGCATAGGTGGCCGCGGTCCATCCCGGTGATTCCGTGCGCTCGAAAACGAGCAACGACAACGCCACGCGGGCCAGCTGGTCGCCCAGGATCGACTGAGCATAAGCGGCCCAAAGGGTACGGAATTCACCGAGCTGAAAGAGACTGTCAGAGCCGGGCTTCTTGGGCCCGTCGTTTATCTCGTCGCCTATCCGCTCGTTCATGCGGGCACGCTACCGGCCAGTCTTTCCGACTTCTAACCCCCGTCGCAGGAGGGTTGCCGCAGGTGAAGTGAGGTGTCCTGTTTACGTGCCCGGCCGGGTCCTGGCGAACGGGCCGCGCCTCCCGAACTCCCTTGCCAGAGGCGGTGCGCAGGGGCCGCAACCGCTTCCGGGCGAGGGTTCTGGCACCGAGTGCCGGACCGCACGTTTGGCGCGATACCGATGCTCGAGAATGGCCTGCGGGTGAATATGACACCGGGCTCCCGGATGTCATATTCACCCGCGCGCAAGGCCGTTCTCAGGTCGCCGCGCCGACGATCAGGCCGTCCTCGGCCCGGTCCACGCGGACCGTGTCGCCGTCCTGGACCTCACCGGCCAGGATCTCCTTCGCCAGCCGGTCGCCGATCGCCGTCTGGATCAGGCGGCGCAGCGGCCGGGCGCCGTACGCCGGGTCGTTGCCCTCCTCCGCCAGCCAGGCCAGGGCCTCCGGCGTGACGTCCAGGGTGAGCCTGCGGTCGGCCAGGCGCTTGGCGAGCCGGTCGATCTGGAGGCCCGCGATGTGCGCCAGTTCGTCGCCGGACAGGGCGGAGAAGACCACCAGGTCGTCCAGCCGGTTGAGGAACTCCGGCTTGAAGGAGGCCCGCACGACCTCCAGGACCTGCCGCTTCTTCTCCTCCGGCTTGGCGAGGGGGTCGGTGAGGAACTGGCTGCCGAGGTTGGAGGTCAGGATCAGGATGGTGTTCCGGAAGTCGACCGTCCGGCCCTGCCCGTCCGTGAGCCGGCCGTCGTCCAGGACCTGGAGCAGGATGTCGAAGACCTCGGGGTGGGCCTTCTCGACCTCGTCCAGCAGGACGACGGTGTACGGGCGGCGGCGGACCGCCTCCGTGAGCTGGCCGCCCTCCTCGTAGCCGACGTAGCCGGGCGGGGCGCCGACCAGGCGGGCGACGCTGTGCTTCTCGCTGTACTCGCTCATGTCGATGCGGACCATGGCCCGCTCGTCGTCGAAGAGGAAGTCCGCCAACGCCTTCGCCAGCTCCGTCTTGCCGACACCGGTCGGCCCGAGGAAGAGGAACGAGCCGGTGGGGCGGTCGGGGTCGGCGATGCCGGCCCGGGTGCGGCGCACCGCGTCCGAGACGGCCTGCACGGCCTCGGTCTGGCCGATCAGGCGCTTGCCCAGCTCGGACTCCATGCGGAGCAGCTTCTGGGTCTCGCCCTCCAGGAGGCGGCCGGCCGGGATGCCGGTCCAGGCGCCCACCACGTCGGCGATGTCGTCCGGCCCGACCTCCTCCTTGACCAGGGTCTCCTTGGGCTCGCGGGCGGCCTCCTGCTCGGCCTCGTCAGCCTCGGCCAGCTCGCGCTCCAGGCCGGGGATCTCCCCGTACAGCAGCTTGGAGGCGGTGTCGAAGTCGCCGTCGCGCTGGGCGCGCTCGGCCTGGCCGCGCAGCTCGTCCAGGCGCTCCTTCAGCTCACCGACGCGGTTGAGGCCCTGCTTCTCCTTCTCCCAGCGGGCGTTGAGGCCGCGCAGCTCCTCCTCCTTGTCGGCGAGGTCGCGGCGCAGCTTCTCCAGGCGCTGCTTGGAGGCGGGGTCGGTCTCGTTCCGGAGGGCCAGCTCCTCCATGTGCAGCCGGTCCACGGAGCGCTGGAGTTCGTCGATCTCGACGGGTGAGGAGTCGATCTCCATGCGCAGCCGGGAGGCCGCCTCGTCCACCAGGTCGATCGCCTTGTCCGGCAGGAACCGGGAGGTGATGTACCGGTCGGACAGGGTGGCGGCGGCGACCAGGGAGGCGTCCGCGATCTGCACCTTGTGGTGCGCCTCGTAACGGCCCTTGAGTCCGCGCAGGATCGCGATGGTGTCCTCGACGGACGGCTCCGCCACGAGCACCTGCTGGAAGCGGCGCTCCAGGGCGGGGTCCTTCTCGATCCGCTCGCGGTACTCGTCCAGCGTGGTGGCGCCGACCATCCGCAGTTCGCCGCGGGCCAGCATCGGCTTGAGCATGTTGCCCGCGTCCATCGCGGAGTCGCCGCCGGCACCCGCGCCCACGACGGTGTGCAGCTCGTCGATGAACGTGATGATCTGGCCGTCGCTCTCCTTGATCTCGGAGAGGACGGTCTTCAGGCGCTCCTCGAACTCGCCGCGGTACTTCGCGCCCGCGACCATCGCGCCCAGGTCCAGCGAGACGAGCCGCTTGTCCTTGAGGGACTCGGGCACGTCGCCCTTGACGATGCGCTGCGCGAGGCCCTCGACGACGGCGGTCTTGCCGACGCCGGGCTCGCCGATGAGCACCGGGTTGTTCTTGGTGCGCCGGGAGAGCACCTGGACGACGCGGCGGATCTCCTGGTCCCGGCCGATGACCGGGTCGAGCTTGCCCTCGCGGGCGGCGGCGGTGAAGTCCGTGCCGAACTTCTCCAGCGCCTTGTACTGGCCCTCCGGGTCCGGAGTGGTCACCCGGCGTCCTCCCCTGCTCTTCTCGAACGCGTCCAGCAGCTTCTTCGCACTGGCCCCCTGCCCGTCGAGGATCTCACCGGCGCGGCCGCCCTTCGCGGCGATCCCGATCAGCAGGTGCTCGGTGGAGACGTAGTCGTCGCCCAGGTCCTTGGCGCGCTGCGCGGCGTCCGCGATGACGGCGAGCAGTTCGCGGTTGGGCTGGGGCGGGGCGACGGTGGACCCGGTCACGCTGGGCTGCGCGGCGAGGAGCCGTTCCGTCTCGGTGCGTACGGCGATCTGGTCGGCCTCGACGGCGGCCAGCAGATCGATGAGGTTCTCGTTGTCCTCACCCGCGAGCAGCGCGAGCAGCAGATGCCCCGGGGTGAGGTCCGGGTGTCCGTCCTTCACGGCCCGGCTGGTGGCCGCGTTGATGGCGTCCCGGCTCCTGTTGGTCAGCTCGGCGTCCACGTGCGCTGTCTCCTCCTTGCGTTGGCGGGTCCGTACTCAACTACTGACACGAACAACGTGCACAAAGTTGAGTCTATTCCACTCAAGGCTGTTTCGGACCCCCGTTGCGGGCCGAAGTTGAGTCTCCTCAGCTCAAGGCGGAATCGCGTTCCGCCCCTCCTCCGAGTGAACCGGTCGCCACCGGCACCCGCCACCGCAGCCGGCCGCACCCCGCCTACGCTGGGCCCATGGCAGTCGACGTACACCAGCCCGAGCCCGAGTACCTCGCCTTCTGGCGGGAGAACCACGTGTGCACGCTCACCACGACCCGCCCCGACGGCACCCCGCACGTGGTCCCGGTCTGCGTGACGTACGACCCCGAGGCCGGCCTCGCCCGCGTGATCACCAACAAGCGCAGCCGGAAGGTCGCCAACATCCTGGCCGCGGGACCGGACGGCGCCCGCGTCGCGGCCTGCCAGGTGAACCGGCGCCGCTGGGCGACGCTGGAGGGCGTGGCCCGGATCAGCACGGACCCGGAACGGGTCGCGGAGGCCGTACGCCGGCACACCGAGCGGTACGACCGGGTGCCCTCGCCCAATCCGGACCGGGTCGTCATCGAGATCACCCTGGACCGGGCGCTCGGCCGCGCCTGAGCGGGCCTCCCGGACGCCCGTCCGTACCGGAACAGCACAACGGCGCCACCGTGTTCAGGTCACGGTGGCGCCGTTGTGTGGGGGAAGTGTCTGAGCGACGTGGAACGACGGGGGATCGCTCAGGCACTGCGGGGGGTGGCGGAAATGGCTTCTTGTTCGAACAGCTGGTGGTCACGCTGCGCGAGATTCACAAAGATCATGTCGTAGCGGATGGCGCAGCGCACCGGCTGCGGCGCACCCCGCGGCTTGCGGAGGCAACGGTAGGCGCGGACCTCTCCGTCGTCCTCGCGGGCGACGACGACCGGGTCGCCGAACAGGGTGACCATCAACGAGTCACCACGGTGGGGCAGGGCCGTGACGAGGTCGATGAAATGCCACCCTGACCGGTAGGCGGTCGCCATCTCACGCCGGAAGGTCCGGTCGTCCGGCGGGGTGGTCATGCGACCGTGGCGGAACCGGCCGGCGCGACCGCCCAACCGATGTCCGACTTGGCAGTGGGGGCAATCCAGCCGATGTCCGCGGCCGCCTTGGGGGCGATCCAGCCGATGTCCGCGGCCGCCTTCGGGGCGACCCAGCCAATGTCACCGGCGGCGGCAGCTCCCGTGCTGCCCTGCCCGAAGCCGCTGCCGCCCAACAGCCCCACACCCAGGGCCGCAACGAACGAGGCGGCAAGCGCCGAGCGAAGCATTCGCTTATACATAGTCGGCTTCGTCCTCACTTGTGGATTCATCTCCCCCGCACCAAAGACGATGGCTTACGGGGGCACACAAGCACCACTGAGGAGATGCATCATGTTCCTGTATGTTCAGGAACCTGGGGGGTGAAGATATGGCCACAATCGGCGCAAAACCGGCACATCCTCATGGGATCACCGAACTTTGTCAGGACGGGGCACGTCTTTACGCCAGTGCGTTGCGAGTGGGACGCATAGCGCGGGCCGACATCGAACCCGCGCCGTGCCTCATCGATTTCGCCCTGCTGCATCCCGACCCCGACGACCAGACATGGCTTCGCCCAGTCCCCCCTTCGGTCGCGCTCGCCCAGCATCTGCAGCCCCTGGAGCGGGAAATCCTGGAACGGCGCAGACACTCGGTCCAACTGACCGAATCGTTCGAGCCATTCATGGACATCAGCACCCAGGGCCCTCCGGTCACCCACGCGATCACCGTCCTGGAGGGCGACAACCGGATCAACGCCGCGCTCGACCAGGCCACGGCGGAGTGCCACACCGAGGTCCTCACCGTCCAGCCCGGCGGCGGACGCACCGAGGACCGGCTCAGCAAGTCGCTGGACCGCGGCCTGTCCGTGGTGCAGCGGGGCGTTCGCATCCGCACCCTCTACCAGCACACCGTGCGGCACAGCCCCAGCACGCTCGCGTACGCCGAGCGCATGGCCGACGACAACGTGGAGATCCGGACACTCGAGGAACTCATCGAGCGGCTGATCGTGTTCGACCGGACGGTGGCCTTCATACCCGCCCAGGACGACCGCAAGGTCGCCCTCGAACTGCGGCACCCCGGACTCGTCGAGTACCTGGCCAACGTGTTCGAACAACTCTGGACCCGCGCATCCCCGCTGCGGGAGGAGATCAAGTACGAGCCGACGCCCCTGGGCATCAGCGGGGTGCAGCACTCGATAGCCCAACTGCTCGTCGAGGGACACGTGGACGACTCGATCGCCCGGCGCCTCGGCATGAACGTCCGCACCTGCCGGGCCCACGTCGCCAAGCTCGCCGCCGCGCTCGGCAGCAACAGCCGCGCCCAGCTCGGCTACCTGATCGCCCGGTCGGGAATCCTGGACCAGGACACCTGACCGCTCCGGCCCCGGAGCCCCCCTCCCCCTGCGCACACGGCGAAGCGGCCCGGCACGCCCGGGATTCCGGGTGCGACGGGCCGCTCGGGGCGCGGGTCAGTCCTTGGGGCGCTTCGGGCGCCAGACCACCAGGGCGCTCGTCTGCTGGACGTCCTGGTACGGCACCAGGTCGCGCCGGTACGAGGCGTGCACCTGGGCCTCGCGCTGCTGCATCGCCGCCGCGGCTCCGTCCACGGCCGCCGAGAGTTCGGCGACGCGCTGCTGGAGCGCCGCGACCTGGTTCTCCAGCTCGATGATGCGCTTGATGCCGGCGAGGTTGATGCCCTCGTCCTGCGACAGCTGCTGCACCGTGCGCAGCAGCTCGATGTCACGGGCCGAGTAGCGCCGGCCGCGTCCGGCCGTGCGGTCCGGGGAGACCAGGCCGAGGCGGTCGTACTGGCGCAGTGTCTGCGGATGCAGGCCCGAGAGCTGGGCCGCGATCGAGATCACGTACACCGGGGACTCGTCGGTCAGTTCGTACGGATTACGCCGTCGGCCGTCCACCTCAAGCTCCCTTCGCCGCCTGGAACAGCTCCGCCCGCGGGTCCTGGCCCGCGGTCGCCTTCCGGTACGCCTCCAGCGCGTCCGTGGCCTCGGTGCCCAGGTCGGTGGGCACGGCCACCTCGACGGTGACCAGGAGGTCGCCCCGCGTGCCGTCCTTGCGGACCGCACCCTTGCCGCGGGCACGCATCGTACGCCCATTCGGCGTACCGGCCGGCAGCTTCAGGGTGACGGGGGGTCCGCCCAGGGTCGGCACCTTCACCTCGCCGCCGAGGGCCGCCTCCGGGAAGGTGACGGGCACCGTGACGGTGAGGTTGTCGCCCTTGCGGCCGAAGACCGGGTGCGCGTCGACGTGGACGACGACGTACAGGTCGCCGGCCGGTCCGCCGCGCTCGCCCGGCGCGCCCTTGCCGCGCAGCCGGATGCGCTGCCCGTCCGAGACGCCGGCCGGAATGCGCACCTGCATGGTCCGCGACGACCGGGCGCGGCCGCTGCCCTTGCAGACGTCGCAGGGGTCCTGGGCGATCAGGCCCCGGCCCTTGCAGTCCACGCACGGGTCGGTGAGCGAGAAGCCGCCGCCGCTGCCGCGCGAGACCTGCCCGGTGCCGACACAGGTCGGGCAGACCCTGGGGGTGCCGTTCTTGTCGCCGGTGCCGGAGCACGCCTTGCAGGGGGCCTGGCTGGACATGCGGAGCGGGACCGTGGCCCCGTCCACCGCCTCGGTGAAGCTCAGCGTCACCTCGGACTCGATGTCCTGGCCGCGCCTGGGCTGCACCCGCGTACCAGCGCCGCCGCCGCGGTTGAACAGGCCGCCGAACACATCGCCCAGACCGCCGCCGAAACCGCCGGCGCCGCCCTGACCGCCGCCCGGAGCGCCTCCGAAGAGGTCCCCCAGGTCGAAGTTGAAGTTGCCCTGGGCGCCGCCGGGCCCGGCCCGGAAGCCGCCGTTGCCGAAGAGGGCGCGCGCCTCGTCGTACTCCTTGCGCTTCTTCGGGTCACCGAGGACGTCATTCGCCTCGGAGATCTCCTTGAAGCGCTCCTCCGCCTTGTCGTCGCCCTTGTTGGCGTCCGGGTGGTACTCGCGGGCGAGCTTCCGGTACGCCTTCTTGACCTCGGCGTCGGTGGCGTCCTTGGGGACGCCGAGAACCTTGTAGTAGTCCTTCTCGACGAAGTCCTTCGTACTCATCGACGTCCCTCCTTCCGGACGACCGGCCGGGAACCTCCCGTCCGGACGGCGCGGGGCCGCGGGGCCCCGGCACCGGCCGGACGGGAGGTCCTGGTGGCCGGGCGGTGTGCTGCCAGGTGATCGGACGGAATGTCAGACCTCCTCGCCGCCACCGCTCTCCTCGTCGTCTGCCTTCTCTTCCTTCGCGGCCGCGGGGGCCGCCCCCGGCTGGGGCTCGGCGACCGCGACCCGGGCGGGCCGGATGGTGCGCTCACCGATCCGGTAGCCGGGCTGCAGAATCGCCACGCAGGTCGTCTCCGTGACGTCCGGCGCATAGCTGTGCATCAGGGCCTCGTGGATCGTCGGGTCGAAGGGCTCGCCCTCCTTGCCGAACTGCTGGAGGCCCAGCTTCGCGACGACCGTCTCCAGCGATTCGGCCACCGACTTGAACCCGCCCACCAGCTCGCCGTGCTCGCGGGCCCGGCCGATGTCGTCGAGCACGGGCAGCAGTTCGGACAGGAGGTTCGCGGAGGCGAGCTCCTTGACCGTGACCCGGTCCCGCTCCACACGGCGGCGGTAGTTCTGGTACTCGGCCTGGAGCCGCTGGAGGTCGCCGGTGCGCTCGTTGAGCGCCGTGCGCGCCTGGTCCAGCTGGGCGGTCAGGGCCGTCTTCTCGTTCGCGTCCCCGGCCGGGGCCGCCGCCTCCTCCTCGGAGGGGGCGGCGTCCTTCGACTCGGCCTCGTCAGAGGTGGCGCCGGAGGGGACGTCGGGCTCCTCCTCGAAGCCCGGAGTCTCCTCGGTCACGCCGCACCGCCCTTGGAGTCCTTCTCGTCGTCGACGATCTCGGCGTCCACGACGTCGTCCTGGGCGTCACCCTGGGCCTGGCCGGCACCCGCCTGGGCGTCGGCCTGCGGGCCGCCCTCGGCCTGGGCGTTGGCGTACATCGCCTGGCCCAGCTTCTGGGAGACGGCCGCGACCTTCTCGGTGGCCGTGCGGATCTCGGCGGAGTCCTCGCCCTTGAGCTTCTCCTTCAGCTCGGTGACGGCGGTCTCCACCTCCGTCTTCACGTCGGCCGGGACCTTGTCCTCGTTGTCCTTGAGGAACTTCTCCGTCTGGTAGACGAGCTGCTCGCCCTGGTTGCGCGACTCGGCGGCCTCGCGGCGGGCGTGGTCCTCCTCCGCGTACTTCTCGGCCTCCTCGCGCATCCGGTTGACCTCGTCCTTCGGCAGCGAGGAGCCGCCGGTGACGGTCATCTTCTGCTCCTTGCCGGTGCCGAGGTCCTTGGCCGTGACGTGCATGATGCCGTTGGCGTCGATGTCGAAGGAGACCTCGATCTGCGGGACACCGCGCGGGGCCGGCGGCAGACCGGTCAGCTCGAACATCCCGAGCTTCTTGTTGTACGCCGCGATCTCGCGCTCGCCCTGGTAGACCTGGATCTGCACGGACGGCTGGTTGTCCTCGGCCGTCGTGAAGATCTCGGAGCGCTTGGTCGGGATCGTGGTGTTGCGCTCGATGAGCTTGGTCATGATGCCGCCCTTGGTCTCGATACCGAGGGACAGCGGGGTGACGTCGAGGAGCAGGACGTCCTTGACCTCGCCCTTGAGGACACCGGCCTGGAGCGAGGCGCCGATGGCGACGACCTCGTCCGGGTTCACGCTCTTGTTGGCCTCCTGGCCGCCGGTCAGCTCCTTGACGAGCTCGGCGACGGCCGGCATGCGGGTGGAGCCACCGACGAGAACGACGTGGTCGATCTCGGAGAGCTGGATGCCCGCGTCCTTGACGACGTTGTGGAACGGCGTCTTGCAGCGGTCCAGGAGGTCGGCGGTGAGCTGCTGGAACTGCGAGCGCGTGAGCTTCTCGTCCAGGTGCAGCGGGCCCTCGGCCGACGCCGTGATGTACGGCAGGTTGATCGTGGTCTCCGTCGAGGAGGACAGCTCGATCTTCGCCTTCTCCGCGGCCTCGCGGAGACGCTGGAGAGCCATCTTGTCCTTGGACAGGTCCACGCCGTGGCCGTTGGCGAACTGCTTCACCAGGTAGTCGACGACGCGCTGGTCCCAGTCGTCACCACCGAGCTGGTTGTCACCGTTGGTGGCCTTCACCTCGACGACGCCGTCGCCGATCTCCAGGAGCGACACGTCGAAGGTGCCGCCACCGAGGTCGAAGACGAGGATCGTCTGGTCGTCCTTGTCGAGCCCGTACGCCAGCGCGGCGGCGGTCGGCTCGTTGACGATGCGCAGGACGTTCAGGCCCGCGATCTCGCCGGCCTCCTTGGTCGCCTGACGCTCGGAGTCGTTGAAGTACGCCGGGACGGTGATCACCGCGTCGGTGACCTTCTCGCCCAGGTAGGACTCGGCGTCCCGCTTCAGCTTCTGCAGGATGAAGGCGCTCATCTGCTGCGGGTTGAAGCTCTTGCCGTCCAGGTCGATCTTCCAGTCCGTGCCCATGTGGCGCTTGACGGAGCGGATGGTCCTGTCGACGTTGGTCACAGCCTGGCGCTTGGCGACCTCGCCGACCAGCACCTCGCCGTTCTTCGCGAAGGCGACGACGGACGGCGTGGTCCTGGCGCCCTCTGCGTTGGTGATGACGGTGGGCTCGCCGCCTTCGAGAACGCTGACGACGGAGTTAGTCGTGCCCAGGTCGATGCCGACCGCACGTGCCATTTCGATTCCTCCAACATGACTACTTGAGTGGATCTGACTCAAGGATGCATGACTCGCCTCCGGGAGTCAACAGACCTGAGTCACCCCGACTCAACTTAGGTGCATCCACCCCGCGCCATCGGCGACACCCCGGCGCCTCATGCGCCGCACAGCCCCCTCCCATCATGGCCGCATGGGATCGTTCTGTCACAAAATGCCGTGAGCAGCGCAAAACCGGCATCCGGCCCGGTCCGGCCAGGGTTCCCCGGGTCCGGCCCACCGAACCCAGGCAGGTGCGAATGACGCGTACACCGGGACGGCCCCGTACACAGGGACGCTGGAAGCGCCCCCTCGACCTGACTGTCGGTACGGCCCTGCTGCTCCTCGCCGCCCCCGTACTGGCGGTCGCCGCCCTGGCCCTCGCCGCCCGGGGCCGCCGCGTCATGACGCACTCCCCGCGCACCGGACCGCACGGCGCCCCCTTCGTCCTGCGCTCCCTGAACACCCGGCGCCTCGGCCTGGACACCCTGTCGCGGCTGCACCACGTGGTGAGGGGGGAGCTGAGCCTGGTGGGGCCCGAGCCGCTCGCCCCCGGCGACGTACGCGGCGGACCCGGGGGTGCCTACCACTGGCGGGCGGCGCTGAAACCCGGGCTCACCGGCCTCGCCCAGGTGCGGCGCCGCTCGACGATGCCGTGGGACGAGGCGGAGCTGCTCGACCAGCACTACGCCGAGCACCAGAGCCTCCGCCTGGACCTGGCGGTGCTCGCCGAGGCCGTCCGCGTACCCCTGCGCGAGGCCGTCCGCGTACCCCTGCGTGAGGCGGCGCGCGCCCTGCG
The DNA here is from genome assembly GCF_022347745.1 of Streptomyces sp. OfavH-34-F. GTDB lineage: Bacteria > Actinomycetota > Actinomycetes > Streptomycetales > Streptomycetaceae > Streptomyces. The sequence goes on along the minus strand of NZ_JAKRGC010000013.1, from coordinate 15,475 downwards.
GCGGGGCGGCAAGGCGCGCCTGAGCGACACAGATCACCGCCTGCCCGGCTACAGGACGGCGGAAGAAGTGGGTAGTGTCGGCGCAGACTGATTAAGTTACTGCTTAGTAGTAGCGATACTCGTAGTCCACGTGGTTACTGGAAGACGTTGTACTCGCTAGTAGACACTGGATCGATCCCACCCTCGCAGGCCCGAGGAGCCCCCAATGCAACTCGCCGCGATCATCGTGTCGCTGGTGCTGACCGTGGTCGGCGTTGCGCTCATCGCCCGAGCCGTCGCGCAGATCTACCGGTTCGTCACGCTCGGACAGCCGGTTCCGGCCGGCAGCCGCACCGACAATCCGAAGCAGCGCACGATCACCCTGGTCAGGGAATTCCTCGGCCACACCCGGATGAACCGGTGGGGGATCGTCGGCTTCGCGCACTGGTTCGTCGCCATCGGCTTCCTGACCCTGCCGCCGACGCTGCTCCAGGCGTACGGGCAGCTCTTCCAGGCCGACTGGGTGCTGCCGGTCATCGGCGGCTGGCTGCCGTTCGAGCTGTACATCGAGTTCATCGGCCTGATGACGGTGGTCGGCATCCTCGTGCTGATCGCCATCCGGCTGCTGAACCTGCCCTCCCGCGCCGGCCGCAAGTCCCGCTTCACGGGCTCGGTGGCGTGGCAGGCGTACTTCGTCGAGTACGTCATCCTCGTCATCGGCCTCGCGATCCTGACCCTGCGCGGGCTGGAAGGCGCGATCCACCACGTCGACGGCTACGAGGCCGCGTACTTCGTGTCGTACCCGCTGGTCCTCGCCTTCAAGGGCCTGGCGCTGGGCACGCTGCAGAACCTCATCTACTTCGTCGCGATGATCAAGATCGGCACCTCGCTGATCTGGATGATCACCGTCTCGCTCAACACCAACATGGGTGTCGCCTGGCACCGCTTCCTCGGCTTCCCGAACATCTGGTTCAAGCGGAACGCCGACGGCGCGGTCGCGCTGGGCGCGCTGCAGCCGATGACCACGGGCGGCAAGGAGATCGACTGGGAGGACCCGGCCGACGACGCCGTCTTCGGTGTCTCCCAGGTCGAGCAGTTCTCCTGGAAGGGCATCCTCGACTTCTCCACCTGCACCGAGTGCGGCCGCTGCCAGTCGCAGTGCCCCGCCTGGAACACCGGCAAGCCGCTCTCGCCGAAGCTCCTGATCATGTCCCTGCGCGACCACGCGCACGCCAAGGCCCCGTACCTGCTGGCCGGCGGCGGCAAGGACATGGAGGGCGAGGAGAAGGCGACCGCCGAGCAGCTGAAGGACGTGCCCGCGTCCGCCCTCGCCGAGGCCGAGCGCCCGCTGATCGGCACGGTCGAGGAGAACGGCGTCATCGACCCGGACGTCCTGTGGTCCTGCACCACCTGCGGCGCCTGCGTGGAGCAGTGCCCGGTCGACATCGAGCACATCGACCACATCGTCGACATGCGCCGCTACCAGGTGATGATCGAGTCGGCGTTCCCGTCCGAGGCGGGGACCATGCTCAAGAACCTGGAGAAGAAGGGCAACCCCTGGGGGCTCGCCAAGAAGCAGCGCGTCGAGTGGACCAAGGAGGTGGACTTCGAGGTTCCGATCGTCGGCAAGGACGTCGAGGACCTCACCGAGGTCGACTACCTCTACTGGGTCGGCTGCGCCGGCGCCCTGGAGGACCGCGCCAAGAAGACCACCAAGGCCTTCGCGGAGCTGCTGCACATCGCGGGCGTCAAGTTCGCGATCATGGGCGGCGACGAGAAGTGCACCGGTGACTCGGCCCGCCGCCTGGGCAACGAGCCGCTGTTCCAGCAGCTCGGCGCCGAGAACGTCGCCATGCTGAACATGGCGTTCGGCGAGGACGACGAGGACGACTCGACCAAGAAGGCCAAGTCCGCGAAGAAGATCGTCGCGACCTGCCCGCACTGCTTCAACACCATCGCCAACGAGTACCCGCAGCTCGGCGGCGAGTACGAGGTCATCCACCACACGCAGCTGCTCCAGCACCTCGTGGACGAGGGCAAGCTGATCCCGGTGACCCCGGTCGAGGGCCTGATCACGTACCACGACCCCTGCTACCTGGGCCGCCACAACAAGATCTACACGCCCCCGCGCGAGATCATCGCCAAGGTCCCGGGCCTGCGGAACGAGGAGATGCACCGCCACAAGGAGCGCGGCTTCTGCTGCGGCGCCGGCGGGGCCCGGATGTGGATGGAGGAGCGGATCGGCAAGCGCATCAACAACGAGCGCGTCGACGAAGCCCTCGCCATCGACCCGGACATCGTCTCCACGGCCTGCCCGTTCTGCCTGGTCATGCTGACCGACTCGGTCAACGGCAAGAAGAACGAGGGCAAGGCGAAGGAGTCCGTCCAGGTGGTGGACGTGTCCCAGCTGCTGCTCGACTCCGTGAAGACCCCGGCCGACCCGGCGGGCGAGGCGGAGTCCGCGGACGAACCGGAGCCGGAACCGGCGAAGTAGCCGCGCGGACCGGCGCCACGGCGCGGTGAAGCGGCCGGACCTGCCTCGGGGGCAGGACCGGCCGCTTCCGCCTTTCCCGGCCGGTACGGAAGAGGGCCCGCACGCCGAACGCGCACCCCGCCGGCGGCCGCGCGGCAAACCCCCGGCCCGGTACGGGGGACAGCCCCACGGGTGTCCCCTAGGGGATGTCACATCTACGCGTCAAAGGGCCGGTACTTCCCCGGCCCCGGGCCCCGGGCCCCGGCGGAGCGGGTACGTTCGACCACGTGGCTGGATTCAGGATCGGACGCGGCCGGGACAACCGCACCCCGCAGCAAGGGCAACAGCAACCGCGGCAGCAGCCGTACGGCAACCAGGCGGCACCGCAGCCGCCGTACGGCCATCAGGCGCCGCCGCCGTACGGCCGGCAGCAGCCGTGGCCGCCCACGGGCGGGCCGGGTGGGCCGGGTGGCCAGGGCGGCCCGTATCCCGGCGGACCGGGCCCGGGCTACCACGGAGGCCCCGGGCACGGCGGCGGACACCAGGGGCACCCCGGGCAGCACGGCGGCTACCCCGGCGGTCCGGACGAGCCGGAGTACTTCGGCGACCCGGGCCCCTACCCGTACCCGCAGGGGCCGAACCCCGGTGACCCGTACGCGAACAACCCCGGCCACACGCAGGCGTTCCGCATCGACGAGGAGCCGTACGGCGACGGCAGCGCCTACCGCGCCGGGCACGCGCCCGCCGCGCCGATGGGGCCGCGCCTGCACTGGAAGCAGCTGCTCACCGGCATCGTGACGCGCCCCGGCCCGACGTTCTGGCAGATGCGCGACTACGCGGTCTGGGGCCCTGCCCTGACCGTGACCTTCCTCTACGGCCTGCTGGCCCTCTTCGGCTTCGACCAGGCCCGCGAGGACGCGATCCACGCCCCGGTCTCCAGCGCCGTGCCCTTCGTCATCATCACGGGCGTCTGCTTCGTGCTCGGCGGCCTGGTGCTGGGCGCGGTCACCCACACGCTGGCCCGCCAGCTCGGCGGCGACGGCTCCTGGCAGCCGACGGTGGGCCTGTCCATGCTGATCATGTCCATCACGGACGTGCCGCGCCTGGTCTTCGCCATGTTCCTGGGCGGCGAGAACGCGCTGGTCGTCATACTCGGCTGGGTCACCTGGCTGGCCGCGGCGGCCCTGCTGACCTCGATGGTGAGCAAGTCGCACGACCTGCCGTGGCCGAAGGCGCTGGGCGCGTCGGCGATCCAGCTGCTGGCCCTGGTGTCGATCCTGAAGCTCGGCACGATCTGACGACGGGCGCACGACGCATACGTGGAAGGGCCCCGGCGCGCTGCCGGGGCCCTTCCACGTACGACGAGCCGAAGCCGCTCAGGCGTCGAGGACCTGTCCGCTGCGCCGCACGACGGGCTTCTCCACGCTCCACGGGAAGTTGATCCACCGGTCGGTCTTCTTCCACACGTACTCGCACTTCACGAGCGAGTGCGACTTCTCGTAGATGACCGCGGAACGCACCTCGGCCACGTGGTCGACGCAGAAGTCGCGCACCAGCTTGAGCGTCTTGCCGGTGTCGGCGACGTCGTCGGCGATCAGGACCTTCTTGTCCGAGAAGTCGATGACGTTGGGCACGGGCGCCAGCATGACCGGCATGTCCAGCGTGGTGCCCACACCCGTGTAGAACTCCACGTTCACCAGGTGGATGTTCTTGCAGTCCAGCGCGTACGCCAGACCGCCGGCCACGAACACCCCGCCGCGGGCGATGCTCAGCACCACGTCCGGCTCGTACCCGTCGTCGGCCACCGTCTGCGCCAGCTCGCGCACGGCACGGCCGAAGCCGTCGTACGTCAGGTTCTCGCGTACCTCGTCGGTCATCGGGCCCTCACACCTGCGTCCGGTGGAAATTCATGAAGGAGCGCGACGCGGTGGGACCGCGCTGCCCCTGATAACGCGACCCGTACCGCTCGGAGCCGTAAGGGAACTCCGAAGGCGAACTCAGCCGGAACATGCACAGCTGGCCGATCTTCATTCCCGGCCACAGCTTTATCGGCAGCGTCGCCAGATTCGAAAGCTCCAGGGTCACGTGCCCGGAGAAACCGGGGTCGATGAACCCGGCGGTGGAATGCGTGACCAGCCCGAGCCGGCCGAGGGAACTCTTGCCCTCCAGGCGGGACGCGAGATCGTCGGGCAGCGAAATGACCTCGTACGTCGACGCCAGCACGAACTCACCCGGGTGCAGGATGAACGCGTCGTCCCCCTCCGGCTCGACCGTGCGGGTGAGGTCCACCTGCTCGACGGCCGGGTCGATGTGCGGGTACCGGTGGTTCTCGAACACCCGGAAGTAGCGGTCGAGCCGCACATCGATGCTCGAGGGCTGCACCATCGACGCGTCGAATGGATCAATGCGCACGCGTCCGGCGTCGATCTCGGCGCGGATGTCCTTGTCTGAGAGAAGCACCCACCGAGGATACGCAGAACGCGCGGGCCCGCCCCCATCGGGCCGCCCGCGCGCCTGTCGTCCGCCTGGCTACCGCCGCTCGAGCACCACGGGCACGGCATGCCGCAACCGAGCGCACCGGGGACACCGGATCAGCCGGCCGGGCCCGATCCGCCCCGCCCCGAGCTGCTGCATCGGGAACGTGCTGGTAGCGAAAACGTGCCCTTCGGCACAGCGGACGACGGTGCGCTCCATGGAGTCCATCAAGTCCCTTCCCCATCAAGACGTGGACGAGACCGCCACATTAGGGGATGAACAGGACGCCACTCCACGCGGCACTCCGCCACCCACGCTACGCCCCCAACTCCCGCCCCCGACAACCACATCCCGGCCGCCCACGCGACGCGATCGAGATGGGGTACAGTGTCCGAGGATGCTCCCGGAAAAGGGACGTCCGAAATTTTCGCGGGTGTAGTTTAATGGTAGAACATGAGCTTCCCAAGCTCAGAGCGCGAGTTCGATTCTCGTCACCCGCTCTTCAAAGAAAGGCCCCGGTCACCAACCGGGGCCTTTCTCATTCCGCCATACCGCCAGGGCCACGAACCGCGCGAACACCGCTTCACACCTCGCTCACCCACGGCCGGCACGCTCTTCCACGAAGTGCTGACCGAGCCAGGGGGGAAGACGGCCGATTCCGCCGAGACGTTCCGCGCCCGCTTCCGCGCCGAGCCGACCCCGGCGATGCGGGCACTCAAGGAGCTGAAGGACGCCGGCCACGATCGCCGGGTCCGTCATCACCAACAACGTCGACGTGCTGGCCGCCCGTGCCGAGCGCGACGAGGCTCGGGCCCACGAGCGGGTCATGCAGGTCGTCCACCTCGGCCGGAGGGCTTCTGAGACGACGGCGCGTTCATGCCGTACCCGCTGGAGGGCCCCAGGACGGTGACCTGGTGTGCCGGGCCACCGCCGCCGAAGCGCTGCCCGCTCTCGTCAACGTCCTGAGGCAGCAGTGAGGTTGACCCACCTGCACGAAGAGGATCGCGCCGGGCGGGGGCGCTAGCGTGGCGCACCCGGCCGGTCCGGACTCACTGGGCGGGCGAGTACAGGGAAAGGAGCGTCGCCATGCGCGTATCCGTCATCGGCTGCGGTCACCTGGGCATCCCCCACGCCGCCGCGATGGCCGAGATCGGCCACGAGGTCATCGGCGTGGACCTGGACCAGGCCAAGATCGACCGCCTCAACGCCGGCGAGTGCCCGATCTACGAGGAGGGCCTGCCGGAACTCCTGGCCACCCACACCGCGTCCGGCCGACTGCGGTTCACGACCAGCCTCGCCGAGGCGGGCGAGTTCGCGGACGTCCACTTCCTGGCCGTGGGCACGCCGATCGACGCGGACGGCCGGAGTTACGACACCGGCCAGGTCTTTGCCGCCGCCCGCGCGCTGGCCCCGTACCTGACCCGCCCGACGGTGATCATCGGCAAATCCACGGTCACGGTCGGGACCTCCCGCGACCTCGGCGCACTTCTCGCCCGGCTCTCCCCGGCCGGGGAGGACGTGGAGGTCGTCTGGAACCCGGAGTTCCTGCGCGAGGGCCACGCCATCGACGACACCCTGCGACCCGACCGCATCGTGGTCGGCGTCCCCTCGGCCCGCGCCGAGGAGGTCGTACGCCAGGTGTACGCGCCGCTCCTCGCCGACGGCATCCCGCTGTTCGTCACCGACCCGGCCACGGCCGAGCTGATCAAGGGGGCGGCGAACGCGTACCTCGGCATGAAGATCTCGTTCATCAACGGCGTCGCCGACATGTGCGCCGCGGCGGGGGCCGACGTCCAGCAGCTGACCGAGGCCGTCGGCGTCGACCCGCGCATTGGCCGCGGCGGCCTGAACGCCGGCCCCGGCTACGGCGGCGGCTGCCTCCCCAAGGACGTCCGCGCCTTCACCGCCTCCGCCCGCGCCTTGGGCGCCACCGAGGCGGCGGCCATGCTGCGCGCGGCGGAGGAGGTCAACGAATCGCGCCCCACCGCCGCGCTGAAACTCATCGAGCAGACCCTCGGCCGCCCGGTGGACGGCGTACGCGTCACCGTGTGGGGCGCGTCCTTCAAGGCCGGCACCAACGACGTACGCGAATCCCCGGCCCTGGCGATCGCCGCGCTGATGCACCAGCGCGGCGCGACGGTCACGGTCCACGACCCGCACGCCGTGCCCAGTGCGCTGCGCCGTAACCCCGAACTCGACTACGCCGACACCCTCGACGCCTCCGTCCAGGACGCCGAACTGATCGTCCTGGCCACGGAATGGCCCCACTTCCGCGAGGCCGACCCCAAGGCCCTCGCCCCACTGGTCGCGGCCCCGGTCCTCGTCGACCTCCGCAACCTCATCGACGCCGACGCCTGGCGCATGGCCGGATGGACCGTACGCCAGCTCGGACGCCCCGCACAGGAATAACCGAACCCATCGACCGGCGGTCCGACGCGGACACCCTGCGGGACAACATCGAGAAGCTCTCCGCCGTCTGCCGTGCGGCAGGCGCCCACCTCCCTAACCAGGAGCTCAAGCCCTCCGAGTCAGCAAGGTCACCGAAGAGGCCAGCAAGCCCATGCCCGCCCTCCACGACCTGAAGGACCTCACCACCTGCGACGACACCCCAACCTGGTCCGAGATCCAGAACGACCAGGAGGGCGCCGTCACCGCCGCCCTCCTGGCAATGCACTACCTAGACCCCACAGAGACGCCCGCGCCACCTTCGCCAAAATCCTCCACCGCCGCACCCGCAGAGGCCGCGAGGCCGCCGCTACAGCCTGACGGCCTCCGGACGTGGCCGTCGACCGCTCCGGTTGCACGCGGGCGGCGGCCACGTCCGGCACACAAGCTGCGCCGGGCACCTGCTTCCAGCGCGGTAGAACTTTCCCTACTTCATCAAAGCGGCTCGCGCGGCTAGGGCGAGCACCATGGTGAGGAGAAACCCACTGTGGCTGGGGCGGTCGGCTCCACGGCTTTAGGCAGCCACTTTGGGGCGAGCCTCTACGATCATGACCCCAACGTCGTGCTTTACGGGCAGGTCCACTGACTTCCCGACTCGCCATCAGCTTACGGAGCCATGACCACTCGCCTCCAAGCGGCTCCACCGACCTTCTTCCCGAATCACCAGACCACCGCCCGTATAACATGGTTCAATAGCCGCATGAAAGCGCGGAAAATTGCCGCCATAGCGGTAGTCATGATCACCTTCGCCTGCTTCATCGCGCTCCTATGGAAAGGACCATGGTGGATTGACGGAAAACACCTCGGGCATGACCTAACACCCGGCGAGGGGGCGGTTGTAACCGGATTCCGCACCACGCTAGTGGCCATCGGAGCGGGAGTCATTGCAGCTTTCGGGCTATATTACACAGACAGAAATCTAAAAAACTCAAAAGAGGCACTAAAGCACACACAAGAGTCCACACAGGAGCAGCTACGGCTGACTCGCCTATCCATTGAGCACTCCGAAAAATCCGCAGTTCGCCAAGCCGAGCTGACAAGAGAAGATCAAGTTACAAACAGATACGTCGAGGCTGTCAAACTGGCAGGCAGTGACAGTGATACAGAAAAGCTGGGGGGAATTTACGCACTCGAGCGAATTATGCATGATTCGGAAAAGGATCACGCAATGGTTGTCGAGTTTTTGTGTGCATTCATCCGGGAACAGGCGCACACGGATAGAACGCAAGTCTCTGCAAGGCCGAAGGAGCCGGCGCAAGCGGCTCTGACCGTCTTGGGACGAAGGCCCGTAAGGCCCGAGAGAGGCCAATTGGACTTTCGAGAATCGTCCCTTCAGGGCGCATCCATGACATCCGGACGTTTCGCTGGAGCAATATTCGATGACTGCATTCTTGACAACGTTCAGGCGCCTGACGCAGATTTCAAGGAAGCGAGTTTTATCCGAGTATCACTCAAGGGGGCGTGGATTCAGCGCGCAAACCTGAGAAACACCGACCTGGAAAAATGTGACATGAGTGATGGAAATTTTGCGCGCACAGATTTTTCGGACGCCTCACTGGTGGAATGCAACCTGTCGAACGCTAAGTTCTTCGGCGCTAATTTTACCGAAGCAACCCTAGATAACTCATGGGCTCATGGAGCACATTTCGGTTCCGCCAAGCTAGCGGAATGCTATCCAGAGGGGGCCTGTCTGGACAGGGCCAACCTGTCAGACGCCGAAGGTATCACCGATACGTTTCTTGCTGGAGCCTACGTGACAGCGGAAACGCGACTACCCAAGAACATGCGGAGCGCAGAGGCGGCAAACCAAGCCATTTCCAGGACAGAAGGCGCCTTCTCCAGAAAGGGACACGATCATCAGGCGTAGGCAGTTGTATGCCGATTACACCGCTGCGCTCTCACGAATCCGCACAGCGCTCAATGCCATGAGAAGTGCATCCGCCTTCTGGTCTAGGTTTTGCCTGTGAACCGCAGCCGTTCCAACGCTGGCGCACCTCGCGAGCCCGACTTGCCGCCGCACCAGGTAGTCCTGTCGGAGACTGATTGGGGTTCGCTCGAGACGCCTTTCGGGAACGGTGAGGGCCTCCCCGAGGTCCTCACACGACTGCTGACGCCCGACCCCAGGGTCCAGGTCAACGCCCTGTCAGAGCTAGGTGAGATGGTCGGCCACCAGAACACGATCTACGAAGCCACTGCCCCCGCCGCCATGTATGTCGCCGGCATCCTCACCCACCCGGCGGCTACGACCTCCCGGCCCTATCGCAACGTCCCCATCCGTGCGGCGCTGTTGAACTGGTTGGCGTCCACGGCCTACGACGCCTCTGACGAGATTGTGGGCCGCACGGAGCAGCACTTCCCTGACTTCCTCGCCCCCGGCACCATCGTGGCGTCCTTCCGAGACCTGCGCCCGATGCTTTATCGGGCCGTCTCGCCCTTCCTCCGAGACAGCCACGAGGACGTGCGCGAAGCCGCCGTTATCGCCGCGCTCATCCTCGCCGAGCACCCCGCGCTCGCCGAACACCGCGATCACCTCGCCGTGCACGCGCGCTCCATCCTGGACACCAGCAGCAACGGCCACAACCAGCGTGTTGCCCAGAAGGCACTCGAAGCGTGGGGCCACGACACCCCCGGCTCCGAGCCTTTCCTGGAGGGGCCCTGGGACTGGGAGCCACACAGTGATGGTCGCAGCTATCTCGAACCGCCCTTCTGACCGATGCGCGTATGGTCGGCGGGCTCGTACTCCCCGCGCTGGAAACCTCACCCTCCGGTCGCGAAACCTTGACCGGAAGAATCGGTGTCGCAAACCCAGCCCCTGTCGCGCATACTCCAGTATGCTTGCCGTATGTCCTCAACGACTCGCATCACCGTCACGCTCCCCAGCGACCAGGTGGCGGAGCTCCGCAAGCTCACGGACAACGTCTCCGGCTACGTGGCGGAAGCCGTAGCGCGCCAGATCCGGCACCAGCTCCTGGGCGACGACCTTCGTCGCCATGAGGAGGAGCACGGACCCTTCAGCGACGAGGAGCTCGCCGAGGCGCGCGAGAAGATCTTCGGCTCCGCCGACACCTCCAAAGGCGCGGACGCCGCGTGAGCGAGCGTATCGAGACCGTCGTCCTGGACTCGGAAGGACTTTCCGCCTGGATCGCGCAGGACCGCAAGCTCCTCGCGATGCTTCAGGTCTTCCACGACATGGGAGCCGACCTGGTCATCGGGGCCAACACCATCGTGGAAGTGACCCACTCCCGCACCAGCATGCCCCGCCTGAACTGGGCCCTGTCCCGCGTCAAGGTGGAGCCCGTCACCGAACAGGCGGCGAAAGCGGCGGCTGAGCTTCTCAAAGGCGCTGGACTGCACGGACACAAGTACGCCATTGACGCCACGGTCGCCGAGGTCGCGCTCCGCCAGACGAAACCCGTCGCCCTCCTGACCTCCGACAGCGACGACATGACCCAGCTCTGCGGCAACCAAGTCCGCATCATCCCCCTCTGAGCAGTCCGCCCGCCCGGAGCACGCGTCGCACTAGGAATTCTCGTGCCCCATCCGTGCCCAGCAGAGCGGACAACAGCGGTCAGATACGGCTCCCAGAGTCCGAGGGGCCATCCACCTGGCCAGCCCGAAACCGCAGGTCAGATCCTTCCAAAGGCCCAAGTACCGCTGTTTCCCAAGCTCAGAGCACGAGTTCGGTTCTCGTCACCCGCTCTTGAAAGAAAGGTCCCGGTCGCAGGCTGGGGCCTTTCTCATGCAGTCAGCCAGGTCCAGAGCCGCGACAAGTGTTTCGTACCGGACCCTGTTCTTTCCCCACAGCGAAATAAATCGGCCCGCGCCCAGGCCCGAGCCGCCACGCCTGCAGGCCCGTATCCGCGAACAGCGACGCGACCCTGCGAGGTAGAGCCGTGCCATTGCCCGGCGCCCGGTGGCTGACGCAGAACCGAGCCGTCGACGGCTACGGAGCCGGGGCGGATCTCCTCGTCGATCCTCCGTTGCCGGCGGCCGTGCCGTGTGTGCTCAGCGGGGCGGACGGCAGTGGTTGGGTACGGTGCCCGGCGGGGCGCTGTGGCCTTGTAAGGGTGGGCCGATGTGTCGGGAGACGGTGTATGAGCTGGTCGGAGGTTGTCCTCAGTCGTGAGGGCGTTCGGGTTTCCTGTCGTGACTGGGGCGGGTCGGGGGTGCCGGTTGTTCTGTTGCACGGGCTGGCCGGTCATGCCGGTGAGTGGGACGCGCTCGCGCGGGATCTGAGCCCGCGCTACCGGGTCGTCGCCGTCGATCAGCGCGGGCACGGGGCCGGTGAGCGCCACCCGCAGGACGTGTCCCGAGCCGCTTACGTCGCGGACACCGTGGCCGTGCTCGAACAGCTCGGCCTCCGGCGCCCCGTCCTCGTGGGGCAGTCGCTCGGCGGGCACACCGCCATGCTTGCCGCTGCCGCGCATCCCGGACTCTTCCGGGCCCTCGTTCTGATCGAAGCCGGGCCCGGTGGGCCGAACCGGAAGGTGCAGGCGGAGATCGGAGGGTGGCTCGACTCGTGGCCCCGGCCGTTCCCGACCAGGGCGGCGGCCGTCGAGTTCTTCGGCGGCGGCTCGGTCGGCGAGGGCTGGGCGGGTGGTCTGGTGGAGCGGGACGGGGGGTGGTGGCCCCGTTTCGATCGCGCGGTGATGGTGGCTTCGCTGGCGGAGGTCGCCCAGCGGTCCTTCTGGGACGAGTGGTCGACCGTGACCTGCCCCTCCCTGGCCGTCCTCGGCCAGCACGGCATCGTCCCGGCCGGGGACATCGCGGAGATGTTCCGGCGCCGGCCGGGGACCGTGGCCGTGAGCGTTCCCGGCGCGGGCCACGACGTCCATCTGGAGCGGCCGGACGTCCTGCGGCACGTACTCCGGCGGTTCCTGGCAGACGTCACCTGATCGTCCGCGTACCGCCGTAGTCGTGGTTACGCGAGGGTTCCCGTGGTGAGGGCTTGCCTCAGCAGGCGGGCGATCTCTTCCGGCTTGAGGTTGATGGCGTCGAGGCCCTCCGGGGTCAGCGGGATCTCGTCCAGGGCGTATTTGCCGCGGCCCTCGGCGCTGAACTCGGGGCCCGTGCGGTCGGCGAAGGACCACGTGGTGACGCGGGCCAGGTAGAAGAGGTGACGTTCGCCGGCGGTCTCCGTGGTGTGGAGGAGGCGGACGATGTCGGCCCTGCCCGCGATCTCCTCGTGGATCTCGCGGTGGAGGGCGGCCTCGCGGGACTCGTCGGTGGGTTCGACGCCACCTCCGGGCAGGACCCAGTACACGGGGATGCCGGGCCTGGTGCGGCGGAGGACCAGCAGGGTGTCGTCGGGTGTGACGAGGACGGCGCGGACTCGTTCGATCATGTCGGTTCGGTTCCTTGCTTGTTGACGGCCTCCAGTGGAACAGCCCGCCACCGACTACGCGGACGGGCCGGCCTTGAGGCGGTCCACCGCCGTTCCGCTCACGCCGCCCGTCTGCGCCGCGGCACTCAGGACTCCGCGAGCCCGATGCCGTACACGCCGCCGGCCCCCATGGCGAGCCCCACGATCACGAAGCCCACCGCCCACCAGCGCACTCCCCACGACGGCCCCCACGTCACCCAGCCGGGGGCCTTCTCCGGGTGTCGCCACCACTCCCATGCCGTCCACGCCATCAGCGGTCCGTAGAGCATCAAGGCGATATTGCCGATCATGTCCCACATCAGGTCTGTGCCTCCCCCTCGGTTGCGCCCGGCGCCGAGCCGCGAGGGCTCGGGGCTTGTCGCATGCAGCGTACGGGCTTTCGAACGCGGGGGACCGGACCCGGCGGAACCCCTGCGTAGCCGTACGGCACCGACCTACGCTGGGCCCGATGTCCGGCGAACCGGAGGAGACCGGTATGGACGCGATCACGGCAGCCGCCCTCACCGCCATGGCGGGCAGTGTCGGCACGGACGCGGGGCGCCAGGCGTGGCAGGGGCTCACCGCACTGGTCCGGCGCCCGTTCCGGCGGGCCCCGTCGGCGGACACCGACTCCGCGGGAGAGCCGGCGATCAGCTCCGGGGAGCGGGAACTCGCCGAGCTGGAGCGCGAGCCCGCCGATCCGCTGCGCGCCCAGGCCCTCGCGACCGCGCTCGGCGTACGGGCCGCGCTGGACGGCGAGTTCCGCGACCTGCTCGACGCGTGGTGGCGGGAGGCCCGCGAGCGTACGGGCGGTGAGGTGAGCAACAGCGTCAGCGGCGGTACGCAGAACGCCCCCGTGCTCCAGGGCCGCGACTTCTCGCAGATCACCTTCCACCTGGCCGAGCGCGAGGACGAGCGTTAGGGGTCCGGCCCGCACCCGGACGGCCCGACGGCCCGCTCCGGAGAACACCCCCTCCCCACGCCCCCTTTCGCTTCCCTGCGCCCCGCCGGGAGTGCTCCGTGCCAGACCGCCGCAAGGTTCTGGCAAGGCTTCCTCCAGGGTTCCGTCCCCTCTTCCGGGCATCCCCAGCGACACAGGCAGTTCGCGCACTCGGAGGAGAACCCATGGGCGACGCCATGCCGGCGTTGAGTACGAGTGGAACGGGAACGACCGGAGCGGCCCCGGCGGGCCGGTTCGAACGGGACGCCGTCGAGGCGAAGGGGCCGGACACACGGCCGGAAGCGCGGCCGGAAACTCGTCAGTGGCTGACGCTGGTGGGGCGGAAGCGGGTGCTGGCGGTGGTCCACACCGTGACGTACGGGAAGCGCCTGCTCGACGTCCTGGCCCTGCTGGAGGCCGACTTCCGGCTGCAGATCTTCTTCACGGCGCCGCCGCACGCCTTCGGTGACGACGTGCCCGCCTTCCTCGCCCGGCTCGGCAGCGTGGTGCTGCCGTGGGAGCAGGCCACGGGCATGACCTTCGATCTCGCCCTGGCCGCAGGTCCGCGCGGCGTCGAGCACGTGAACGCACCCCTGATCACCCTGCCGCACGGGGCGAACTACCTGAAGCGGGTCGCCGAGGGGGCGCACTCCGGCGTGGCGGGGCTGCGCAGGCAGGACCTGGCGCCCGGCGGCAGGCTGCCCGCGGCCGTGGGCGTCCCGCACCGCGACGAGCTGCGCGAACTGGCCCGCACCTGCCCGGAGGCGCTGCCGCTGGCCCATGTGCTCGGCGACCCCGTGCACGACCGGATCACGGCCAGCCTGTCGCTGCGGGCCGCGTACCGCAGGGCGCTCGGGCTCGGCGAGGGGCAGAAGCTGGTCGTCGCGGTCTCGACCTGGGGGGCCCACTCCTCCTTCGGCCGGTTCGACGCACTGCTGCCGCGGCTCATCTGCGAGTTGCCGGCGGCCCGCTACCGTACGGCGCTACTCGTCCACCCCAATGTGTGGGCCGGGCACGGCGCGTACCAGGTCCGGTCGTGGCTGTCCCGGTGTGTGCACCTGGGCATGGGGATCGTGCCGCCGGAGGCGGACTGGCGCAGCGTCCTGATCGCGGCGGACTGGATCATCGGCGACCACGGTTCGGTCACGCTGTACGGGACGCTCACCGGGGCGCCGATCCTGCTGGCCGCCGCGCCGGAGCACGAGATCAACCCCGCCTCACCCGCCGCGACGCTCGCCGCGCAGGCGCCCCGGCTGTCGCCCACCCATCCACTCGCGGACCAACTCGCCTATGTGTCCCGGGAGTACCGGGCGGAGGAGTACGCGCCGATCAGCTCGCGCATCACCTCGGAGCCGGGCCGCTTCAACCGGAACACGCGCCGGCTCATGTACGGGCTGCTCGGCATCGGCCAGCCCGCGCACGAGCCGGTGACCGTACCGCTGCCGGACCCGTTGCCACCGGCCGGGTGGGTTCGCGGGCGCGGGGAGGCGCTGGCGTGAGGCGGCTGGTCGTGGTCGAGGCGTGCGCGTGCCCCTTTCCGGGGGTGCTGCGCGCCCGCTGGGGCGGTACGTCGTTCAGCGTGCGCCTGGGCCCCGTGCACCGGGGCGGCCGTGCGTCGGTGGTCGACGAGCACCTGGTGGTCGACACGGACGTCTGCCGGGACGCCTCGCTGCTGGGGTGCGGGGACGTGCTCCAGGGCAGCCGGGCGTACTCGGCGGCCGCGGGGCTGCGGCGGCTGGCCGGGCTGCTCGCGGCGCATCCGGGCTGCGCACTGGCCGCGGTGCCGCTGGCCGGGGGCGTC
>NZ_JAKRGC010000139.1 GCF_022347745.1 Streptomyces sp. OfavH-34-F | reverse complement strand
CGGCGAGCCAGCAGCCCCCGCCGCCCGCCCCGACCCCGGCACCCGCTGCGGAACCGGCACCCGCTCCGGCCTCGGACGCGCCCTGGCACCACGCGCGCCCGGCGTTCGAGGACGCCCCGGACAAACCGGCCGCCGACAAGCCGACTTCCGACACCAAGCCGGCCCCCGACGCCGAACCGACCGCCGACAAACCGGCCCCCGCCGACAAGCCGGCTCCCGACGACACCCCCGGAGGCGATCAAGCGTGAACGACGCACTGGACGTCGCCCTCCGCCTCCTCATCGTCTTCGCCGCCTTCCTCGTCCTCCCCCTGGTCGTGGGCCAGACCGAGCACAAGGTGATGGCCCACATGCAGGGCCGCCTGGGCCCCATGTACGCCGGTGGCTTCCACGGCTGGGCGCAGCTCGTCGCGGACGGCGTGAAGTTCGCGCAGAAGGAGGACATCGTCCCGGCCGGCGCCGACCGCAGGGTCTTCCGCCTCGCCCCGGCCGTCGCCCTCCTCCCGTACCTGCTCGTGCTCGTCGCCATCCCCATCGCGCCGGGGGACGGCGCGGTCGGCCAGGTCCTGGACGCCGGCATCTTCTTCGTGCTCGCCGTCATGGGCATCGGCGTACTCGGCTCCCTGATGGCCGGCTGGGCGTCCGCCAACAAGTTCTCGCTGCTCGGCGGCCTCCGTACCGCCGCGCAGCTCCTCGCGTACGAGCTGCCGATGCTGCTCGCCGCCGCCTCGGTCGCGATGGCGGCCGGCACGGTGTCGCTGCCCGGCATCCTGGACGCGTTCGAGTGGTGGTGGCTGCCCTGGCAGATCACCGGCGCCCTGGTCTTCTTCGTGGCGGGGCTCGCCGAACTCCAGCGGCCCCCGTTCGACATGCCCGTCGCCGACTCCGAGATCATCTTCGGCGCGTACACCGAGTACACCGGCCTCCGCTTCGCCCTGTTCCTGCTCGCCGAGTACGCGGGCATCGTCGTGCTGTGCGGCCTGACCACCGTGCTGTTCCTCGGCGGCTGGCACGGCCCCCTGGGCGAGGACGGCCTCGGCTGGTTCTGGACCCTGCTCAAGACGGCCGTCCTCGCGTTCGTCGTGATCTGGCTGCGGGTCACCTACCCGCGCCTGCGCGAGGACCAGCTCCAGAAGCTCGCCTGGACGACCCTCATCCCGCTCGCTCTCGCGCAGATCGCGCTCACCGGCATCGTGAAGGTGGCGATCAACTAGTGCCCCCGATCCCCGGCTCAGGTCTGGCCAAGGGCCTCGCCGTCACCCTGCGGACGATGACGAAGAAGACCGTCACCGCCCAGTACCCCGACGTTCAGCCCGAACTACCGCCCCGCTCCCGGGGCGTCATCGCGCTGTTCGAGGAGAACTGCACGGTCTGCATGCTGTGCGCCCGCGAGTGCCCGGACTGGTGCATCTACATCGACTCCCACAAGGAGACGATGCCCCCCGCCGCGCCCGGCGGACGGGAACGCAGCCGCAACGTGCTGGACCGCTTCGCGATCGACTTCTCGCTCTGCATGTACTGCGGCATCTGCATCGAGGTCTGCCCCTTCGACGCGCTGTTCTGGTCGCCGGAGTTCGAGTACGCCGAAACGGACATCCTCGACCTCACCCACGAGCGCGACAAGCTGCGCGAGTGGATGTGGACGGTGCCCGAACCGCCCGCGCTCGACGAGCGCGCGGAGGAACCCAAGGAGATCGCCGCCGCCCGCAAGACGGCGGACAAGCTCCGCGCCCAGCGGGAGCAGGAAGCGGCGCGGGACGACGCCGCAGAGGGAGGCACGGCATGACCCCCGCCCTCGCCGCCGCCCCCGCGGCCCCCGGCTTCCTCTCCCCGACCGGCGTCGAGATCGCCTTCGTCCTCGTCGGCATCGCCACCCTCGGCGCGGCCCTCGTGACCGTCACGACCCGCCAGCTGGTGCACGCCGCCCTCTGGCTGATCGTGGCGCTCGGCGGCCTCGCCGTCGAGTACCTCCTGCTCACGGCGGAGTTCATCGCCTGGGTGCAGGTCCTGATCTACGTCGGCTCCGTCGTCGTCCTCCTCCTGTTCGGGCTGATGCTCACCCGCGCCCCCATCGGCCGCTCCCCGGACGCCGACTCCGAGAACCGCTGGGCCGCCCTCGTGGTCGCCCTCGCCTCCGCCGGCACCCTGGTCTGGGTCGTCGTCGACGCCTTCCGCACCACCTGGATCGAGCTGGACGGGCCCGCCCAGGGCTCCACGAAGGCCACCGGCACCTTCCTCTTCCGGCACTGGGTGCTCCCCTTCGAGGCGCTGTCCGTCCTGCTGCTCGCCGCCCTGGTCGGCGCGATCGTCCTCTCCCGCAAGGGCCGGGCCGACGCGCGCGCACCCCGGCCCCCCGCGAACACCGCCACCGCGCCCCGGGAGGACACGCGCTGATGCACCTCGCCTATCCCGCCGTGCTCTCCGCCCTCCTCTTCTGCACCGGGCTGTACGGCGTCCTCGCCCGCCGCAACGCGATCCTCGTCCTGATGTCCGTCGAGCTGATGCTCAACGCCGTCAACCTCAACCTCGTCGCGTTCGACGTCTGGCTGCGCGACACCCTGCACTCCGGCCAGGCCCTCACCCTGTTCACCATCGCCATCGCGGCGGCGGAGATCGGCATCGGCCTGGCGATCGTCCTCGCCGTGTACCGCAACCGCGGCACCTCCGACATCGACCGCCTCCGCGACACCGCCGAGACCGACGCGGCCGAGACCGTCCCGGCCGGCGACGACGAGGACGACGACCCCGAGAGCGCCGCCCGCACCGAAGACCAGGCCACTGCTGCGGCAGGGAAGGCAAAGAAGGCAGAGGCCACCGCGTGACCACCACGACCCTCGCCGTCCTCGTCCCCCTCCTCCCGTTCCTCGGCGCCGCCGCCGGACTGCTCCTCGGCCGCACCGCCCCCGGCTACGTCCGGCCGCTCGCCGTGCTGCCCGCCCTCGCCTCCCTGGTCCTCGCCGCCGTCGTCGCCGCACGCCAGGGCGGCGGCCGGGCCGTCGACGCGGCGACCCAGCTCACCCCCACCGGCTCCGTCCCCATCGAGCTGGCCCTGCACCTCGACGGCTTCGCCGTCCTCGTCGCCGTGCTGGTCGCCCTGGTCGCGAGCTGCGTGCAGATCTACTCCACCGCCTACCTGCGCGACGACCCCCGCTACCCCTCGTACGCGGCGCTGGTCTCCCTCTTCACCTCCGCGATGCTGCTCGTCGTCTACTCCGGCGACCTGATGGTGCTCCTGGTCGGCTGGGAGATCATGGGCATCTGCTCGTACTTCCTCGTCGGCCACTACTGGGAGACGCCCGAGGCGCGCGCCGCCTCCCTCAAGGCGTTCCTCGTCACCAAGCTGGGCGACGTCCCCTTCCTCATCGGCCTGTTCGCGCTCGCCGCCGACACCGGCTCCTTCCGCATCACCCGCATCCTGGGCGCCGTCGCCCACGGCGGCCTCGACCACCCCACCGTCATCGCGCTGCTCCTGCTGGCCGGGGTCGCGGGCAAGTCCGCGCAGTTCCCGCTGCACACCTGGCTGCCCGACGCCATGGCCGGCCCCACCCCCGTCTCGGCGCTGATCCACGCGGCGACGATGGTCGCCGCCGGCATCTACTTCGTGGCCCGGCTCCTCCCCGTCTTCGCCGCGTCCGGCGCGGCGCTCGTCGTCCTCGCCGTGATGGCCGCCGTCACGATGATTGGCTCCGGGCTCGCCGCGCTCGCCCAGGACGACATCAAGCGCGTCCTCGCCTACTCGACCATCGGCCAGCTCGGCTACATGTCCGGCGCCCTGGCCGTCGGCGACCGGGGCGCGGCCGTCTTCCACCTCGTCTCGCACGGTGCGTTCAAGGCCGTCCTCTTCCTCGCGGCCGGCGTCGTCATCCACGCCGCCGGCACCAACTCACTGGCCGCCATGTCCCGGATGCGCGGCCTCGCCGGCCGCATCCCGGACGCCTACTGGACGATGACCGTCGCCCTGCTCGCGCTGGCCGCCATCCCGCCGTTCGCCGGCTTCTTCTCCAAGGAAGCCGTCCTCGTCGCCGCCGAACACACCGCGCTCGGCGACCGGCACGTCGCCCCCGCCGCCGCCGGCTGGACCGTCCTGTCCGCCGGACTGCTCGCCGCCGTGCTCACCGGCGCCTACGCCATCCGGCTCTGGCTCCTCGCCTTCCGGGGCCGCGGCGTCGAAGCCCCCGACCACGGCAAGCAGCCCGCCGCCATGTCCGCCGTCCTGTGGGTGCTGGCCGTCCCGACCCTCGGCCTCGGGCTGACCGCGGGCGTCCTCGGCGACTGGTTCGACGGCCACGCCCTCACCCCCTCGCTGACCACGGCCGTCCTGTCCACCGGCCTCGGCCTCGTCGGCGGACTGGTCACCTACGGGGCCTGGCGCCACACCACCGCGCTCGCCGCCCGCGTCCCCCTGGGCGCCGTCGTCGCCCACCCCGACGCCGAACCCGCCCTGGTCGAGATCGAGGCCATCGAGGCCCGCACCGCCGCCTACGGCCCGGCCGGGGACGCACCCGACCCCGCCGACCCCGGCCGCCTGCTCCTCGGCCCGCTCCACCGCCACGCGGCCACCGGCTTCCACCTGGACGCCCTCTACGCGGCGCTGTTCGTCCGCCCCGTCCGAGCGGCGGCACGCCTCGTCCGCTTCCTGGACCGCGAGGTCGTCGAGACCTACGTACGCGGCTCCGCCACCGGCGCACGGTGGCTCGGCACGGCAGTCCGCCGCGCCCAGACCGGCAACGTGCAGACCTACCTCAGCGCCCTGCTGGCCGGTTCCCTGGTCCTGGCGGTCGCCGCCGTCGTCTACGCCAACGTCAACGCGGGGTCCTGAGCCGTGATCGATATCAGCCCGTCCGTGATGCAGTTCCTTCTGGCGTTCACCGTCGCCGGACCGCTCATCGGCGCTGTCGCCGCCCTGCTCCCCGCCCCGCCCGGCCTCAAGGGCCGCGACCCCGAACAGGCCGTGCTCCGCCACGGCGTGACCGTCACCGGGGTCATCCTGCTGGCCACCCTGGCGCTGGCCGCCGGCTTCGACCACGACCACCCGTCGAAGATGCAGGCCACCACCGACATCAGCTGGATCCCGGCGCTGGACGTACGCATCCACCTCGGCATCGACGGCATCTCGCTCCCCCTGCTCGTCCTGACCGCGCTGCTGACCTTCCTCTGCGCGCTCTACAGCTACTTCAAGCTGCCCGAAGGCCCCTCCGCGAAGGCGTTCGTCGCCCTGCTCCTCTTCCTGGAGTCCGGCACCCTCGCCACCTTCGCCGTCCTCGACCTGATCCTGTTCTTCCTGGCGTTCGAGATGGTGCTCATCCCGATGTACTTCCTCATCGCCCGCTGGGGCGGTGCGCGGAGGCAGGCCGCCGCCTGGAAATTCATCCTCTACACACTGCTCGGCTCGGTCGTCATGCTGCTGGGCCTGCTCCTCATCGGACTGAAGAGCGGCACCTTCGACATGGTGGCACTCGCCACTGACAACGGCCGCGGCCTCACCTCGTCCGTGCAGGTCACCGCCGTGCTGGCGATCGGGCTCGGTCTCGCCGTGAAGACCCCGATGTGGCCGCTGCACAGCTGGCTGCCCGACGCCCACACCGCCGCCCCCACCGTGGGCTCCGTCCTCCTCGCGGGCGTCCTGCTCAAGATGGGCACGTACGGGTTCGTCCGCATCCTGCTCCCGGTCGCCCCGGACGGCATGCACACCTTCGCCCCGTACCTCGCCGCGTTCGCCGCCGCCGGCATCGTCTACGGCTCGCTCGCCTGCCTGGCGCTCGCCCGGCCCGGCGCCAAGGGCGACCTCAAGCGGCTCATCGCGTACTCCTCCGTCGGCCACATGGGCTTCGTCCTCCTCGGCATCGCGAGCATGACCCCCACCGGCGTCAACGGCGCACTCTTCGCCAACATCGCCCACGGGCTCATCACCGGCCTGCTGTTCTTCCTGGTCGGCGCGATCAAGGACCGGTACGGCACCGCCGACCTGGACACCCTCGCCGGAGCCACCGGCGCCGCCCTCTACGGCCGCGCGCCCCGCCTCGGCGGCCTCCTCGCGTTCGCCGCGATCGCCTCGCTCGGCCTGCCCGGACTCGCCGGGTTCTGGGGCGAGATGCTCGCCATGTTCGGCGCGTTCGACCCGGCCGACGGGCTCAGCCGGCCCGCCTTCCTCACCTTCATGTCCGTCGCCGCCTTCGGCACCCTGCTCACCGCCGCGTACCTGCTCATCGTCGTCCGCCGCGTCTGCATGGGCGCGACCGGCGGCGAACCGCGGCAGATCGCCGACGTACAGAGCTACGAATTCGCCGCCTGGACCCCCCTCGCGGCCCTCACCGTCCTCGCCGGCCTGTGGCCCGCCGTCCTCCTCGGCCTCACCGACCCGGCCGTGCAGAAGCTCCTCGCGGGAGGCAAGTCGTGATCGTGGCAGCCGCAAGCACAGCCGGGGCGGCCGGCCTCGTCCAGTCCGTCGACTGGCTCGCCATCGCGCCCCCCGTCACCGCCGCGGCCGTCGCCCTCGCCGTCCTGGTCGCCGACCTCTTCGTGCCCCGGGAACGCAAACCGCTCCTGGGCTACGGGGCCGTCGCCGGACTAGTCGCCGCGCTCGCCCTCCTCCTCCCGCTCCACGAGGGCGACCGCTCCACCTTCTGCCTCACCACCGGCAGCCGCGCCTGCAGCTACACCGCCGACCACTTCACGCTGGTCATCCAGGCCCTCGTGCTCGGCGGCGCCCTGCTCACCGCCCTGCTCTCCCTCGGCGACACCCGCAAGCTCCCGGCCGGCGAGTTCTGGTTCCTGCTGCTGTCGTCCGCCGCCGGAGCCGCGCTGCTGCCCGCCGCACGCGACCTCGCCACCCTGGTCATCGCCCTCGAAGTCGCCTCGCTGCCCGCCTTCGCCCTCGTCGGCATCAAGCGCGGCGACCGGCGCTCCTCCGAGGCCGCGCTCAAGTTCTTCCTCTCCTCCGTGACCGCCACCGCCGTGATGCTCCTCGGCGTCAGC
Source organism: Streptomyces sp. OfavH-34-F (assembly GCF_022347745.1). GTDB lineage: Bacteria > Actinomycetota > Actinomycetes > Streptomycetales > Streptomycetaceae > Streptomyces. The sequence goes on along the minus strand of NZ_JAKRGC010000139.1, from coordinate 8,932 downwards.
TTCGTGTACGCGGCCACCGGCACCCTGCACCTCACCGAACTGGCAGGCCGCCTCGACCACGTGGACGGGCGGCTGTCCACCCTCGCCGGGGCGGGCGTCGCCCTGACCCTCGTCGGCTTCGCCTTCAAGACGGCCGCCGCGCCCTTCCACTTCTGGGTGCCCGACACCTACGTCGGCGCCCCGCTCCCCATCGCCGCCTACCTCTCGGTCGTCGGCAAGGCGGTCGGCTTCACCGGGCTCATCCTCGTCACCGTGATCGCCTTCCCGGCCTACGCGGACGTGTGGGGCCCGGCCCTCGCCGTCCTGGCCGCGCTCACGATGACCCTCGCCAACGTCGCCGCGCTCCGCCAGAGCGCCACCCGCGCGCGGGGCGCCGTACGCCTGCTCGCCTGGTCCTCCGTCGCCCAGGCCGGATACCTCCTCGTCCCCATCGCAGCCGCCGCGTACGCCGGGGAACACACGATCGGTTCCACCGTCGCGTACGCCCTGATGTACGCCGTCGTGAACCTCGGCGCGTTCGCGGTGGCCGCCCTGGTCGCCCGTACCCGCCCCGGCAACCGCATCGACGACTACCGCGGCCTGTACGCCACCCGCCCCCTGGCCGCCCTCGCGCTCGCCTTTTTCCTGCTCTGCCTGGCCGGACTGCCGCCGGGCATCATCGGCCTGTTCGCCAAGGTCACGGTCTTCTCCGCCGCCGTGGACGCCGGACTGGGCTGGCTCGCCGTCGTGATGGCCGTCAACGTCGTGATCGCCCTCTACTACTACCTGCGCTGGACCGCGATCCTCTTCCGCGCGCCGTCCGCCGACGACGGGGCCCCGGAGGCCGCGCCCGCCGCACGGCACGCCGTTCCCGCCCCGCTCACCGCCGCGATCGTCCTCACGGCGGCCGGGGGAGTGGTCCTGTCCGGCGCCCCCCAGGCGGTCCTCAGGTTCGCCGCCGTCACCCTCTTCTGACGCCGCGCACCGTTCCTAAAGTCACAAGATCGGTTTGCCCCGAGCCGCCCTCACAGGGCAGGGTCGGGGCCGCGCGACGCGCACGGACGTCGCACCACCACAGAGGAGCCAGAGCAGTGCTGAGCGGGTTCAAGGACTTCATCCTGCGCGGAAACGTCATCTCGATGGCGGTCGGTCTCGCCGTGGGAGCCGCGTTCACCGCGGTCGTCACCGGATTCAGCAACGGCTTCATCGTGCCGCTCATCGGCATCATCACCCGCGGCACCGGCGACTTCAGCAAGGCCCACTTCAAGGTGGACGGCGTCGACTTCCCCTACGGCCTCTTCGTCAGCGCCGCGATCGCCTTCCTCATCACCGCCGCCGTCCTCTACTTCTGCGTCGTCGTGCCCATGGCCAAGGTGCAGGACCGCTTCACCAAGAAGGAGGAGGAGGCGGTCGACATCAAGGCCGCCCTGCGCGACTGCCCCCGCTGCTTCACCGCGATCCCGGCCGTCGCCTCCCGCTGCGCCCACTGCACCAGCGAGGTCGAGCCCGACCCCGAGGCCCTGGCGCTCGCCAAGCTCCCCGCCCAGCGCTGAGCCCCCCCCGCACGCACCCACCCGTACGGCCCAGAGCCCGCCCCGCGCGTACAGCCGGGCCGCTCCGGGCCGTACGGCCGTCCGCACCAGGGAACTAGCACCCCTCGCCTGGCGTTGACCCGTACGGGAGGCTCCACTGGAGAGCGGAGCCGCACCGAGCAAGGGTTCCCCTGCTGCACGATTTGGAGGGCGTACCGTGCACCGCCGGCACAACGGGCTGAGAACCGCCGTACTCCTCGGGGGTCTGTCCGCACTCATCATCGTCATCGGCAGCTTCTTCGGACGCACGGGCCTGATCGTCGCCCTCGTGGTCGCGATCGGCACCAACGCCTACGCGTACTGGAACAGCGACAAGCTGGCGCTGCGGGCCATGCGCGCCCGCCCGGTGAGCGAGTTCGAGGCGCCCCAGCTCTACCGCATCGTCCGCGAGCTGTCCACGTCGGCGCGCCAGCCCATGCCCCGCCTCTACATCTCCCCGACCCAGGCCCCCAACGCCTTCGCCACCGGCCGCAACCCGCGCAACGCGGCGGTCTGCTGCACGGAGGGCATCCTCCGGCTGCTGGACGAACGGGAGCTGCGCGGCGTCCTCGGCCACGAGCTGAGCCACGTCTACAACCGCGACATCCTGATCTCCTCCGTCGCCGGAGCGCTGGCCTCCGTCGTCATGTTCCTGGTCAACTTCGCCTGGCTGATCCCGGTCGGCCGCTCCAACGACGACGAGGGCCCCGGCCTCCTCGGCATGCTCCTGATCATGATCCTGGGCCCGCTCGCCGCCTCCGTCATCCAGCTCGCCGTCAGCCGCTCCCGCGAGTACGAGGCGGACGCCTCGGGCGCCCGGCTGACCGGCGACCCCCTGGCCCTGGCCGGCGCCCTGCGGAAGCTGGAGACCGGCACACAGCAGCTGCCGCTGCCCCCGGAGCCCAGGATCGAGACCGCGAGCCACATGATGATCGCCAACCCGTTCCGCGCGGGCCGGGGCATGTCCAAGTTGTTCTCGACCCATCCGCCGATGGCGGAGCGCATCGCCCGACTCGAGCAGATGGCAGGTCCCCGCCCGTGAAAACCATTCTCAACATCATCTGGCTGGTCCTCTGCGGATTCTGGATGTTCCTCGGCTACCTGCTCGCGGGACTCCTCCTCTGCATCACGATCATCGGCATCCCCTTCGGCCTCGCCGCCTTCCGGATCGGCCTCTACGCCCTCTGGCCCTTCGGCCACCGCGTCGTCGACCGCCGGGACGCGGGCGCGCCGTCCTGCGTCGGCAACGTCCTCTGGCTGATCCTCGCCGGCTGGTGGCTCGCCCTCGGCCACATCACCACCGGCATCGCCCTGTGCCTCACGATCATCGGCATCCCGCTGGGCATCGCCAACTTCAAGCTGATCCCGGTGTCCCTGATGCCCTTCGGCAAGGAGATCGTCCGCACCGACCAGCAGTTCGCCGGCTGGTAACCGCCCCCCCCCGCCGGGCAACCGCCCGCCCCTCACCCGCGTCCTGGATAGCAGGACAGAGGGACGGGTAGGTTCGCACGCATGACCATTATCGGCTGGATCATTCTCGGGCTCGTCGCGGGCGTCATCGCCAAGATCCTGCTGCCGGGACGCGATCCCGGCGGCCTGGTCGGGACGACCCTCATAGGGATCGTCGGCGCGTTCCTCGGCGGCTGGATATCCGCCCGCTTCCTGGACCGCGAGATCACCAAGGACTTCTTCGACCCGGCCACCTGGGTCGCGGCCATCGGCGGCTCCCTGGTCCTGCTGATCGCCTACCGGCTCCTCTTCGGCAACTCCCGCGAACGCCGCTGAGGTCAGCCCCGCAGCCCCGTCTCACGCAACGTCACATTGAGCCGGCCGCCGCTCATCCCCGTACCGGGCGGAGCGGTGCCGGGCCGGACGGACGGCACCCCGTGGAACGCCCGCCGCGCGGGCCCGCCGAACACGAACAGATCCCCGGACAGCAGCTCCACATCGGTCCACGGCCTGCCCCGGCCCCCGGAGTTGCCGAACCGGAAGACACAGCCGTCGCCGATGCTGAGGGACACGACCGGCGCCCCGGACGCCTCCTCGTTGTCCTGATGCATGCCCATGCGGGCGGCCCCGTCGTAGAAGTTGACCAGCGCCGCGTCCGGCGCGTACGCCTCCGCACCACTGCCCCCGGCCTCCGCCCCGTACGCCTCCGCCACCGCCGCGCGGCCCAGATCGGCCAGCCAGGCGGGGAAGGGCAGCACCCGCGCGCCGTTCACGTCGTCGGCCGTGCGCGAGTACCGGTACGGCTGCCAGTGCCACCCCAGGCACACCGTGCGCACCGACATCACCCCGCCGCCCGGCAACGCCGTGTGCCGCAGCGGTACGGGCCCCAGCGCCCACTCCCGGCACGCCGCCACCAGCCGCCGCTGCTCCTCGGGCGACAGCCAGTCCGGCACGTGCACCGCGCCCGGCGCGACGACCGTACGCGGCCGCGGGAACAGCCCCTCCATCAGCGCGCGGCGAGCGGGGTGCGCGTGGTGCGGGCGGTGCGCGTGGCGAGCGCGGCGAGTGCCCCTTCGAGCCCCAGCAGCCGCTCCTTGCGCTCCAGCCCGCCCGCGTACCCGCGCAGCGCGCCGTCCGCACCGATCACCCGGTGACAGGGCCGCACCACCAGCAGCGGATTGCGGCCGATCGCCGTGCCGACGGCCCGCACCCCGGCGCCGCTCGCACCGACCCGCTCCGCGATCTGCCCGTACGACACCGTCTCGCCGTACGGCACGGCCTCCACGGCGGCCCACACACGCCGCTGGAACTCCGTACCGCGCCCCTCCGCATACACCAGCTCGAACCGGGTCCGGCGCCCCTCGAAGTACTCCCGCAGCTGCGCCGCCGCCCCGCTGAACGCCGCGGGCGCGTGCGTCCAGCCCTCCTGGCGGACCGCGCCGCCCTTCTGACCGGGCAGGGAGAGCGAGACGAGCGCCGCCTGCTCCGTCCGCCCCGCCTCCGGCTGCCGCTCGCCGACCAGCAGCAGCTCGCCCAACGGGCTGTCGACCGTCGCGTACAGGGTCATGACCGGGCCTCTTCTCCATCCGTACGACCGGCCGAACCACCGGCCGCCACGGTCCAGTCTGCTGCGCCCGCACCCCCACGACCGGCGGTATTCGGACATGCAGCCCGGGGGGAGCAGGCCGCGATCCGCTCGGCGAGCCGCTCGTACCCCACGGGCTCGCCGCACAGCCGGCGTACGGAGGCCAGGCCCAGGCTGCCCTGCCCGGTGGCCTCCACGAGGGCCCGGGAAGCGACGTGAAAGGCCCACTGACCGATGTCCAGCGGGTCGTAATCGGCATGGGTGAGCGCGGTGTGCAGGGCGAAGACGTAGACGTCCGCGTTGTAGGACTGCTCCGGCGCGGTGCCGCCCTCGGGGGTCCAGGTGCGGGCGTTCAGCCGGGAGAAGCGGATCTCCGACAGCCGCCGCTGCCCCCAGGCCTGGAGGTACGCGCTCGTCTTGACCTCGATCCTGACCCCGCCCGGGGCCAGCACGTCGAAGCTCTCCCACTCGACGTTGCGGGCGGTGGCGCCGACCGCCCGGTGCACCAGGAACTCCGCGAGCAGGCCCCGGGTGGTGTTGGTCCGCAGATCGGGCATCGCGTACCGCCAGAAGTCCAGCACCGTCCCGGCATCGCTGCCGCGGAACACCTCACCGCCGCCGAACGGGACCGGCGGGGAGGGGATGAGCCAGGCGTCGGGGCCGGCGGACGCGGGGGGTTCGGTGGCCCCGGAGGTCTCGAAGGACATCCCCCCACCCTGGCACGGCCGCCGACCGGGAGGACCGGACCGGGGCGCGAGGCCGTGATCCCGGCCTCGCGCCCCGCCCCACCCGCCCCGCCGGCCGACGACCGACCCGGCCGACTACCGGTAGTTCACGAACTGGATGTCGAAGTCGAAGTCCTGCCCCTTGAGGAGCGCCTGCACGGCCTGGAGGTCGTCCCGGCTCTTCGAGGTGACCCGCAGCTCGTCGCCCTGGACCTGGGCCTTGACGCCCTTCGGGCCCTCGTCGCGGATGATCTTCGCGACCTTCTTGGCGTTCTCCTGCGTGATGCCCTCCTGGATGGAGGCGAACAGCTTGTACTCCTTGCCGGACAGCTGCGGCTCACCGGCGTCCAGCGACTTCAGCGAGATCCCGCGCTTGATCAGCTTGGACTGGAAGATGTCGAGGATCGCCTTGACCCGCTCCTCGCCATTCGCCTGCATCAGGATCTTCTCGCCGGACCAGGCGATCGAGGCGTCCGTGCCCTTGAAGTCGTAGCGGGTGGAGATCTCCTTGGCGGCCTGGTTGAGGGCGTTGTCGACCTCCTGCCGCTCGACCTTCGAGACGATGTCGAAACTGGAGTCGGCCATGACGTGTGGCTCCTTGGATCGGGGGTGCTTGGGAAAGGACGTGCCTGGCGCGACGGGCCGCGAACCCCGCGAGCCCCGCCACCGGCCAAGCCTAGCCACCCCCGCCCCCGAGGACCGCCGAAGAATCCGGTGGCGAAGCACCCCCGGTCATCAGGTATTGTTTACGTCGTTGCCAGAGAGCACCGCAGCAAAGCGGGACTCGAAGGCGGCATCCCTTGGCGGTGTGCCCGAGTGGCCAAAGGGAGCAGACTGTAAATCTGCCGGCTCAGCCTACCCAGGTTCGAACCCTGGCGCCGCCACTGGAAGTGAGACCCCTTCCGACCTGCTGTTACAGCAGATCGGAAGGGGTTTTCTCGTTCCCGCGACGGAAGCGCGCCAGCCGCCCGAAACACCCCCGTGTCCCACCCGATCCCACCCGAACCCCAGCTCCAACCAGGGCACGTCCCCCAGACGTCCCCCGGGGGACGTCGGCCTACCCGGGTTCGTTCCACTCCCGCAACCGAGGGATCGAAGCGGCTCGAAGATCTCGGATCGCGCCGAGATGAAGCCTGGCAAGTCCCAGATGCAAAAGTTCCACCATCTGGGCAACTTGCTGCTGACCGACATCGAGCTAGCCGTCGAACCAGACGACCAGGCGTACCCCTTCGTCACCGTGAAGGCTCGCCAGCGTGCGCATGACCGTCCGGACGGCGCCCCATTCGCTGTCGGGTACGGCATCCTTCCGTCGCAGCCGGCCGACGCGGAAGAGCCGATCGCCGTCCGGCCACTCGGTGCCCTCGGGGTACATGCCGCCCGCGCTGTAGAGCCGCCGCGAATCGGTCAGGCCGGAGAGTTCGGCGAAGCGCGTGAGGTCGGTGTTTCGGCCGTGCATCCTCCAGCCGCCATCGGAGGCCCGGCGGTACTCGTGTACGCAGCCGTCGACCTCGTTCGCGACCTCGTCCCAGTCGGCGGCAGCCAGCTCTGCCCAGGTGATCCAGGACGCGCCGTGCAGTTCGTCGCTCCAGGGCTCGAACTCGGCGCGGGCCTCCTTCGACACGTCGTGGGGGAGGCCGCGGTGATCCGCTAGTGGGCGGAACGAGCTGGTGTCGCGAACGCCGAACAGGGAGCCGAAGGCGACGTAGTCGCGCCCGTTGTACAAGTGCACGAGGTCGATGGCCCCGAACCACGTGCGATCGCCCTCGTCCAGCCAGCGATCCCAACGGCACTCGATGAAACCGTGAATGTCTGTCCCCATGCCCGGCATTGTTCTCGGGTGGCACGAGGCGAACGACGGATTTTCAGGTTCTCCGAGCTGAACGTGCCGCTCCGCAGACCACGTTTCCCTCAGCAGAGCGGAAGGGGTTTTCTCGTGCGCCCGGAAGGAGCGAGGTGGGAGGTTGCAGACTGGTGCGTGTGGATGACCAGTTGGTGGAAAACGCGTATCTCGGTTGGAGGACGTCGCTCGAGACGTTGCTCGGCGATGCCCCTTCGCTGGCCCGGTGGCAGGAGCGGCGGTACCGGTTCGCGCATCGGGTGGGGGCGCTGCTCACCGAAGCGCAAGGGGACGGGGCCGCGGTGGCCGGGGCCGTGCTGTACGGGGTCTATCTCTCAGGCGTCGGGCTTTCCTACGTGGGGCAGACGCAGAAGGCCGGGCGACGGTTGAGGGATCTTCCGGTGGGGGAGAGCCACCACCTGGCCAACACGGTGCCGCCCGAGCTGTGGGAGAGGGTCGTGGTGTTGCGCTGGCCGCTGCTGCTCCCCGAGGCGCCCGAGGGCGACCGGGCCAAGGTTGAAAAGGCCGGACATCAGACGTGCGGGCTTGCCCTGGAACACGCGTTGCAGGACGAGACCGCACCGCCCCTGAACAGCCGTCGGCGGGACAAGGACGGTGCCTGGCGGCCGCGGATCGTCACCGGGAGCCAGTCGCGAGGCGCGATGCTGGCACAGGCCATCCCCGACCTGAAGGAGCTGGCCCTCTCGAAGTGGCGCGAACTCGAACAGGTGAAGCCATCGACGGGATCGCTGGTCGAGGTCACCGAGTTCGGCCGGGTGGTCTTCCCCTCTGCGCTGCACGGGACACCTGAGAGCTGAGGCCACCCGCCGGGCCGCCCCGCCCGCACAGGTCGGCCCCACGGATCACGGATCAGTTGCCCGCGATGTCCTTCACCGCGACCGCCAGCGGCACCGTGCCTCCGATCAGTTCCAGGGTGAGGCCCGCCGTGGCCGGGGTGTCCAGGAGTTCCACGAGGGTCGCCGCCACGTCGTCGCGGGGGACGGGGCCGCGGCCCGTCTTCGCGGCGAGCAGGACCTGGCCGGTGCCGGCGTCGTTGGTGAGCATGCCGGGGCGCAGGATCGTCCAGTCCAGACCGGACCTCGCCCGGACGTCCGCGTCCGCCGCGCCCTTCGCCCGCAGGTACACGTCGAACACCTCGTCCCCGGCGTGCTCCGGGTCGGCGCCCATGGAGGAGACCACGAGGTAGCGGCGCACCCCCGCCCGCTCCGCCGCGTCGGCGAACAGGACGGCGGCGCCCCGGTCCACCGTGTCCTTGCGGGCCGTACCGCTGTCCGGACCCGCGCCGGCCGCGAAGACCACCGCGTCGGCGCCGCGCAGCACCTCCGCGACCTCCTCGACCGAGGCCGACTCCAGGTCCAGCACCACCGGTTCGGCGCCCGCGTCCCGGAGGTCGCCCCGCTGATCGGGGTTGCGGATGACGCCGACCGCCTCGTCCCCGCGCGCAGCGAGCAGCCGCTCCAGCCGCAGCGCGATCTGACCATGTCCACCTGCGATGACAATGCGCATGCGATCGACGGTACGCCGGAGCGCGCCCCCGCGCTCACGCCCCGCCGGTGGATTCCGGCCGTCCCTGGCGCGGCAGCCCGGGGCCGTGCCCGCCCGGCGGGTCGCCGTACTCGCGCACCGCGCTGGTCCGGGCCACCACCCGCCCCCGGTGCACCACGATCCGGCTGTACGCCTGCGAGAGCGCGCCCGCGACGCCGTCCCCGCGTACGGCGAGGAGCTCGGCCGGGAAGCCCGCCTCGACCCGGACCTCGGGGAGCCC